>NZ_BBMY01000083.1 GCF_000759775.1 Escherichia albertii NBRC 107761 = DSM 17582 | reverse complement strand
TCTTCACCACTTCACACCGAAAACCTCAAATATTGCTCCTATTACGATTTTTCGCTGACTGGGATTTTTACGCGTCGAGAATAGGTAAAACAGCCAAAAAACGCTTACAGTGTTGACGTTACGTTGCAGGTTTTCGGGCTTTCAGCAATACAATTGCAAGCATCTATACCATTGTTTTTCCTGTTATTTTTCTTTTTTCCGCCATAATATTGGTTGTTTTTTATACGTCAATTTTTCTATAAGAGTGAATCCTAAACATTGATATTTCTATGGGGTTGCCCTTCATCAAAATTGCGTTTTTTCTAAGACTGTTGATTTTTCATTGAGCTACGCGGATACGCCGCCTCTGGCGGCTTTCTCCCGCGGCAGGTCTTAATCGTCGAATGCGAGTCGCCGCCTTTGGCGGCTTTCTCGCTACTGACGTTTAAGGAGATTATGTTGTGGTTTAATGACTATTTTTGATTAAAAAAAACACAAACGGTCGCAAAACTCTACTACTAATAGTAACTGCGCATCCTTCTCTCTCTGGATATGTTCAAGCGTGCTTTTCTCAGCACCAGCAACAGCGGTTTACTTCTTAACAATTCACAAAGCGTTATCGCCTTCGGTGAGTACTGTCTGGCTTGTAGCGCCTTTCTACGCTCTACCTCTGCGGCTTTTCTGAGGGCTAGCGTTTGTAAGTTGTGGTATGTTTTATCGCTACATGTAACGATGATTGGTTTCACATGTGATCGTTCGAGTGAGTCAGCCAGTGTTCGCTGTATCCTGCGGCGCTGTGCTGGTCTTTTTGCTTTTGACGCTTCAAGTTTCAACTGCGTACGCCGTACTTCAAAGTATCCTGCTGCTTCTGGGGTTATGATCTGCGATGCGTGCGTTGTCCAATTACTGGATGACGCCCATACGGACATTGATAACCAGTCGTACGGGCTTTTTTCTGCTCTGGCATTAAACTCCTTAAGTTTAGTTTTACCTTTTGTAAGGTACGATAGGACCTCAAAGCTGTATACAACTCTAACATTTTGATTTTCAATTAAATTACGGCGACCCTCATATGGCTGGCGCTTTACCCACGCAACCAGCAAGTCTCTCGCTGTATTCTCATCTGGAACTTTCACAATCATGTGTAAATGTAGGGTATCCTGAAACGCTGCCCACTCAACGCAATATATCCACGGAATACTGCGTCTCGTCAGCGAGCGTGTGAATGTGGTTATCGCCGTTTTAAACGTTTCCGGCGTAATGCACTGTGCTGGGCGTAAGGTCAGCATATATGCGTTTCCACCTTGTGTAGCATCCAGATCGATAGAGAGTAGACGTCTTTTGAAGGCTCTAAGCCTGTCAATCGAAAAAGCCACTTTGCGCTTTCTGATGTGGCTGTTTGGGCATGTTTTCTTTCTTTGCCTGTTTTGGTTGCGTGGTTTCATGTAAGCGTCAACAAATGCACCACGCTTGCGCACGATGTGTTGTTCAGCGCGATCCCCGTGATATAATTTCATTGCAAATATGTTCCTAAAATTACCCGCCTGGCAGGGCGGGTTTTTTTATGTCTTACAGGTACTTTTCCCCAATTGCTCGCGTTACCTCTGAGAACGACGATTCAGACACGTCCCCTCTGATCCCCCTAAGTATTCGTAACGCAGACTCAACCTTGCGTAATATCTTCGTGTATCTTGCATTGGTGCGCCATATACAAAGCGTTCCCGCTTTGTCGAGTCGATATTTTACCAAATCCCTTTCTGGAATGTGATATGCACCATCCATTCGCTGTTCGACGGGAACTCCCCAATCATTACGTAACAGTGTTAAAACACGGCTGCGCTCATGTCCACCAGCAGCAGATAAGTATCTATCAAATTGGGCTGGGGTGAGGCTATGACCATCTAACAGAATATCGCGGATCTGTGCGGTAGCTTGGTTTCGTGTTAATACTTCCATCATTCGCCCCTTACAGAAATCGGGCTGCGAATTGGTCGAGATCTGTAACCAACCATACTCTGCGCTTTCTGCCGTTGATAGATTGGATGGTGCAAGTCGGAAAAGCTGGAATGTAACGCTTATATTGGTAAAAGCGTGATAGACAAACGCCAAGATATTGCGCGGACTCTCGCGCGGTAAGGTAATTTTCCATAAAAACGATCCATGTTTATGTTTAGTTCACATTATGGGGCATCCTGCCCCATAAATACTGTACATAATTTTTTCAATTATCCCAAGTCTACAACAAAAAAATTCCCGCGTAGCAATCCCTATAGTTCGCCCTTGTTCTGTTTCAATTTCATATACGCTAGCTCCACACAAGCTGTATCGCCACCATAATTTCGATCTCCAGCTAATTACAGTTACTATATTTTCTCATGGGGACGACGTTGTAATCTTCACCACTTTCCAGCGTAACCAGCAGTTCAGCCCACTGCTCCAACGCAGCTTTTCTCTCTTCAAAATAGTGGTGGCGATTATAAATACCTTCAACACCGGGTATTTTATGATTAAGACATCTTTCAGCTATTACAGGATCAATCCCCAATGCTGCCATCTGGGTACGCATCGTACGTCGTAAGTCATGAATGCTAAATGGCTCAACATCAGGCATCTCTTTTAATACTGAAGGCAAAACCATATTCAGCGTACTGCGACTAACGTGCGATGTAGTCCTCCCCCTCCTTGCCGGAATTAACCAGCGGCTATTACCAGCAAACAAACGGATTTCCTTGATCCACTCGATAACAGGATCAGCTAGCGGGATGTCTATCTCCTCACCATTTTTTGCTCGATCAGCAGGAAAATGCCAAACCTTTTCATCAAGATTAAACTCCGACCACTCGGCAGCGCATAATTCCATCTTGCGAACACCTAGTGCGAGAATGATTTTAAACGTTAATTCGTTCTCTCTGCTAATCCCCCGCCCCTTACGCAGAGCTTTAAAAAACATTACTAGCTCCTCACGCGTAAGTGCTCGCTTACGCCCTTGCTCTTTCCCACCTGCATCTTTTGAACTAAATGAAATCGCGGGGTTTACTTCAATCATCCCGCGTACAACAGCATAATCAAAAAGACGCTTAAGCATTCTTAGCACGTCATTCGCAACTGTAGGAGAACCACGCTCTAATACATCCTGCAAAACATAGTCGATATGTTTCGGGCGTACATCCTCAATTTTCATTTTGCCGATAGATGCGACAATGTTTTTTTGTAAGCTACTGCGAAATAGCTCCGGATGCTTGTAAGTGGGTTCTATCTGCCGCGAGTAATACTCAACAGCTAAATCTGATACTCGTTTTGCGTTCTTTTGCGCTTCAATCTTTTCCAATGCTTCAGCTTTTCGCTTCTGTTTCTCTCCTGCTACGTCATAACCAAGAGACACACGGGCTGCCAGTTCTCTGGCGACCTCTCTTGCTTTTGCAAGAGAGAAATCAGTATACGAACCAATCAGCACAACTCGTGATTTTCCGCCTAACTTGTAACGAAAGCGCCAGTTAGGGAATTTGTCACTTTTCCTAAATCGAAGATAAAGCCCGTTTCCGTCTGCCTTACCTTCGAATCTCTCATCGGCTTTAATCCAAGCTTTGATTTGTAGGTCAGTTAATTTTGCCATTACGAACACCTGAATACGTTACATCGGGTACGCAAAGCCATCGTCACCGTGTACCCAATTTCTAACACCGTGTACCCAAACCACAAGAACCTCTCTTTGGGCACACTTTTGTGTACACAATATCTTGCATCTTTATGAACTGTTATGACAACTAGTGATAATAAAAAAGCCCGCAACATGCGGGCTTATAAGGTTTTGTAGTGTTTAGTGAATCATGATGATTCGTTATTTGCTTTTCTTGATGTGCTTCATCAGACGTTTACGCTTACGCATCTGGGTCGGCGTCAGAGTGTTACGCTTGTTCGCATACGGGTTTTCCCCTTCTTTGAACTGAATACGAATCGGCGTACCCATTACGTCCAGCGACTTGCGGAAGTAGTTCATCAGATAACGCTTGTAAGAATCTGGCAGGTCTTTCACCTGGTTACCGTGAATCACCACAATCGGTGGGTTGTAACCACCAGCGTGGGCATATTTCAGCTTCACGCGACGACCACGTACCAGCGGCGGCTGGTGATCTTCAACGGCCATAGTCATGATACGCGTCAGCATGGAAGTCCCCACACGACGAGTCGAACTGTCATAAGCCTCGCGCACCGATTCAAACAGATTGCCAACCCCGCTGCCGTGCAATGCAGAAATAAAGTGCACGCGGGCGAAATCGATAAAGCCCAGACGGAAGTCCAGCGTCTCTTTCACCTGCTCTTTTACTTCCTGGCTCAGACCATCCCACTTATTCACCACAATCACAAGTGAGCGCCCACTATTAAGAATAAAGCCCAGCAGGGAGAGATCCTGATCGGAGATACCTTCGCGCGCATCAATCACCAGCATCACTACGTTGGCATCTTCAATCGCCTGCAACGTTTTGATTACCGAGAACTTCTCTACCGCATCAGTAATTTTGCCGCGCTTACGCACACCTGCTGTGTCAATGAGTACATACTCACGTCCATCGCGTTCCATTGGAATGTAGATGCTGTCACGCGTCGTGCCGGGCATGTCATAAACCACGACGCGATCTTCACCGAGAATACGGTTAGTGAGTGTAGACTTACCGACGTTCGGGCGCCCAACAATCGCCAGTTTGATTGGCAGACTTTGCGGGTCAAAGTCGTCTTCCTCTTCTTCTTCGCCGTTCTCTTGCGCTTCAAATTGTGCCCAGTATTCAGCGTCTTCGTCCACTTCTTCCTGCGGCGCGAGTTCTTCCATCCACGGCAGCAGAACGCGCTCCAGCAGACTTAATACGCCACGACCATGAGAAGCGGCAATGGGATAAATTTCCCCTAAACCCAGCGAGTAGAAATCAACAACGGCCTGATCGGGGTCCAGCCCGTCAGTTTTGTTCGCCACCAGGAAGGTGGGCTTTTCGCGAGAACGCAGATGTTTGGCAATGGCTTCATCCGCAGGCATCAGACCTGCGCGCGCATCAACCATAAACAGCACAACGTCCGCTTCTTCAATCGCCAGCAGCGACTGTTCCGCCATACGGGTTTCGACCCCTTCTTCGGTGCCGTCGATCCCGCCGGTATCAATACAGATAAACTCGCGGCCTTCAATTTCCGCACGACCGTACTTACGGTCACGAGTCAGACCCGGGAAATCCGCAACCAGCGCATCTCGGGTGCGAGTTAGACGGTTAAATAGCGTGGATTTTCCTACGTTAGGGCGCCCGACAAGCGCGACCACAGGTACCATGTTTAAAGCCTCATTTTTATAAATCATCAGACAACAAACGCCATTTTTGCGTCGTTGTTAAAAACAGGAAAACGGCCCCTGTCCAGGAGCCGTTTTCAAAGTGAACGACAGAGACGATTAACGTGTAATGGAATACACAGTCCCGTCTTTTGCCTGGATTAGCAGTTTGCCATCAGCGGCAACCGGTTCCGTCTGGAAACCGGAACTATCAACTTTTTGTTGGGCAACGAAACGACCATCTTCAACCTTAATCCAGTGCAGATAACCTTCGCTATCCCCCACGACCAGGTTGCCATTATACAACACCGGGGAAGTCAGCAGACGATGCAGTAGATCGCTCTGCGTCCACAGCGTAACGCCGCCATCAATAGTCAATGCCATTACTCGATCATTTTGATCGACCAGATAGATACGGTTACCATCAACGATGAAATCATTCACCGAACCCAGCTCGCGTTTCCACATAATCTGACCGCTGCGCAGATCGAGCGCCGTCAGATTACCATTATAGGCCAGGGCAAAAACAACGCCGTTAACGACGACAGGTGTCGTGTCAACATCGCTCAGACGGTCAATTTCAGTAGAACCGGTCGCCTGGGAGATACGTTGTTGCCAAATCATCTGACCCTGTTGCATCAGCACCGCACTGACACGACCATTGTCACCACCGACAACGGCTGCGCCAAAGGCAGTAGCTGGCGCAGATTCGCCACGCAACGAGAGCGAAGGCATATCAAGGTTAACCGTCCATTTAATGGCGCCGTCAGCTTCGTTCAGCGCCTGCAACTGACCGTTGCTGGTGTGAATTAACACCAGTCCATCGCTAACTACCGGACGAGAAAGCGCTTCGCCCGCCACTTTAGTTTGCCATGCCACAGTACCATCGCTGGTATTCAGCGCGTAAACCTGCGCCTTTTCGCTGCCAATGTAAACATGACCGCCAGATACGGTCACACCGCCGGAAAGCAGTGCTGGCGCTTTTGAGAACCAACCATCTTTCTCCGCAAGGTTGACAGACCAGATTTCTTTACCGTCATCCGCATTCATCGCTTTCACTAAACCAGCGCGGTCCGCTGCATAGACAACGTTGTCCGCCAGCGCCGGATGAAGATTGGAGTAAAAGTTGCCAATACCGCTACCAACGGAAGAACTCCATACGGTCGTCGGCGTAAACTGGTTTTCAACGGTCGGCAATGGGGACATCTTTACCACATCTTCTTCGCTGTTAAACAGCGAACAGCCGCTTAAAAGGGTAACGGAAAGCAGTCCTGGCAGCAGTAATTTACGCAATTGCATCGGGTCCCTCTCAGATGGACAAATTATTAATTTTCATCTGCATCATTTCGCTCAGTGCCGGAGTAACATCGCTTTTTACGCCTGCTTCCCATGCACTACGCGCGCCTTGTTTATCACCTTTGCTCAGCAATGCTTCACCACGCAAGTCGGCAACAATGGCAGCCCACCCTTCACCTTTAATGGTATCGAGAGTTTTCAGCGCGGCATCAGCCTGCTTGAGCTGCACCTGAACTCGGGCAAGACGCAGATTTATCACGGCTTTGAGATTTTCATCGCTCGTGTCCGCCAGCCCTTGTTGTAGCTGAGCGGCAGCTTTCTCTAGCTCATTTTTGTC
This sequence comes from Escherichia albertii NBRC 107761 = DSM 17582, assembly GCF_000759775.1. GTDB lineage: Bacteria > Pseudomonadota > Gammaproteobacteria > Enterobacterales > Enterobacteriaceae > Escherichia > Escherichia albertii. Next base: position 14,346 of record NZ_BBMY01000083.1, on the reverse strand, counting down.
AACAAATTGCTGCGCAAGTTCCAAAGAAGCCAGCGCACCGTAGGTATTTTTATTTTCCGCAGCGAATTTTTCCGCCGCCGGGATGCTATCCGGTTTGCCTTCGCTAACGGCGATAACCGCATTTTGATAAGCAAGAGAAGCGGAGCGTGCGGACTCAACCTGATGGCTGTTCCAGTAGCGCCAGCCAATCAGTGCGCCAACGCCTAAAATCACCCCAACAGCCAGTGCTTTGCCATTTTCAGCAAAGAAGCGCTTCACCGCTTCAACCTGGTCGTTTTCGTTCTCGTAAATTTCCACGCTGTCCTTCTCCTGAATTAAGCCAGTAACGTGCGCAAATGCGCGGCTACGCTATCCTGCGCGACTGCCGTTTGCTCACCAGAGCGCAAATCCTTCACTACTGCCGTGCCGTTAGCCACTTCAGACTCACCCAGCACCACAGCAACGCGGGCACCCCATTTATCAGCACGGGCAAACTGTTTCCTAAAGTTGCCGCCGCCGTGGTTGGTCATCAGTTTTACGCCAGGTAATTCATCACGCAGACGCTCGGCTAATGCCAGTGCCGCGGATTGCGTATCGGCACCAGATGCCACCAGGTATATATCGACAACAGGATCGGCTTTAAATTCCGGGTTAACTGCCTGAACCAACAAAACAAGACGCTCGAGTCCCATTGCAAAGCCAACTGCCGGCGTTGCGCGACCGCCGAGCTGCTCTACCAGACCGTCATAGCGACCGCCAGCGCATACCGTACCCTGGGAGCCAAGGCTGTTAGTTACCCACTCGAAAACGGTACGATTGTAGTAATCCAGCCCGCGCACCAGACGCTGGTTAACGGTATAGGCAATACCCGCGCTCTCTAACAATTTGCACAGCCCGGCAAAGTGCTCGCGAGACTCATCATCAAGATAGTCGCCTAATGCCGGCGCATCGTTGAGCAGCGCCTGTACTTCTGGATTTTTTGAATCCAGTACGCGCAACGGGTTAGTGTACATGCGGCGTTTGCAGTCTTCGTCCAGCTTTTCTTTATGCTGCTCAAGGAATGCCACCAGCGCATCGCGGTAATTCGCACGAGCTTCCAGCGAACCGATAGAGTTCAGCTCAAGAGTTACGTGCTCGGAAATACCCAGCGCGCGCCACCAGCGGGCGGTGAGCATAATCAGTTCGGCATCAATATCCGGGCCTTGCAGACCGAAAACTTCGCAGCCCAACTGATGGAACTGACGATAACGCCCTTTTTGCGGACGTTCGTGACGGAACATTGGTCCGATATACCACAGACGCTGTTCCTGATTGTACAGGAGACCATGCTCGATGCCGGCGCGTACACAGCCCGCCGTCCCTTCAGGGCGCAAAGTCAGGCTGTCGCCATTGCGATCCTCAAAGGTATACATCTCTTTTTCAACCACGTCGGTGACTTCACCAATCGCACGTTTGAATAGCGGGGTCTGCTCTACAATCGGCAAGCGAATTTCACTGTAACCGTAGCTGCCGAGCACGTTTTTCAGTGTGCCTTCAATGCGCTGCCAGATGGCCGTTTCGCCAGGCAGGTAATCGTTCATGCCGCGAATGGCTTGAATGTTTTTTGCCACGTTTATTCTCTTTCTGAATATAAAAATGAACCCTCAACGCTTCCGTTATTGTTTCGGGAGCCATGCGGGTTCAATCATACACGGGAAGCGAGACGCTTCCCATCACGTTATTATTTTTCAACCTGCTGAATGTCAATGCGACGCGCCTCATCCAACTGGCTGGCTTTCGCACGGATGCGCGCTTCCAGTTGGTCGATCATGTCGTTGTTGTCCAGACGGTCTTTGCGCACGCCATCTTCATAGAGGCCGCTTTTCTTGTTGCCGCCAGTTACGCCGAGCGTAGAAACCAGCGCCTCGCCGGGGCCATTCACCACGCAGCCGATAATCGAAACGTCCATCGGAGTGATAATATCTTCCAGACGCTGTTCGAGTGCGTTAACCGTGCCGATGACGTCAAACTCCTGACGAGAACAAGTTGGGCAGGCGATGAAGTTGATTCCGCGGGAACGGATACGTAGCGACTTCAGAATGTCGAAACCGACTTTTATCTCTTCGACCGGATCGGCAGCCAGCGAAACACGCAACGTATCGCCAATACCTTCGGACAACAGCAAACCTAAACCAATAGCAGATTTCACCGCGCCACTGCGCGCACCGCCGGCTTCGGTGATCCCAAGATGCAGCGGCTGATCGATCTGCTTTGCCAGCAGACGATAAGACTCTACCGCCAGAAAGACGTCAGACGCTTTCACGCTGACTTTGAACTGGTCAAAATTCAAACGATCGAGATGATCAACATGACGCATGGCGGATTCCAGCAACGCCTGCGGTGTCGGCTCGCCATACTTTTCTTGCAGATCTTTTTCCAGCGATCCCGCGTTTACACCAATACGAATCGGAATGTTTTTGTCGCGCGCGCAGTCAACCACCATGCGAATACGCTCTTCATTACCGATGTTGCCAGGGTTAATACGCAGACAATCGACACCGTACTCTGCGACTTTTAGCGCAATGCGATAGTCAAAGTGGATGTCGGCCACCAGTGGTACGTTAACCTGCTGTTTGATAAGTTTGAACGCTTCTGCCGCGTCCATCGTCGGTACGGACACACGCACGATATCAGCGCCGACACGTTCCAGCGCCTTAATTTGATTGACCGTCGCTTCGACGTCCGTCGTGCGTGTATTAGTCATAGACTGTACAGCGATGGGGGCGCCATCGCCAATCGGCACATTCCCAACGTAAATGCGAGTTGATTTTCTACGTTGAATTGGAGCCTGGTTATGCATGAAAAATCTCCCGCGTTACCCGTCTGTTACTGCGCCGATGAAGGTTCGGCATTTACGGTCAGACGCGCAACCTGGTTAGTTCTGATAAAACGACTCAGATCGACAGGTTTCCCTTGATACTGGATCTGTACTGCGGCTGGCGCGCCAATTTTCAGTTTGTATGGCGCCTGACCGACTAAATTCAAATTGCCGTCTTTACGCTGCATTCCGCTGAACAGTTTTTTACCGGTAGCATCAGTAACTTCCAGCCAGCAATCGGCAGTAAAGTTCATCACCAGCGCATTCGGGTCAGCCGCCGGGGTCGTCACGCCAGCCTGATCGGTTGGCAACGGCGCTGCGGTCTCTGGCGTCGTTGTCGTGGCCGGAACAGCAGGTGTGGTAGTGGCAGCCGTATCAACATTCGCTTGCGAAGGAGGAACAACCGCGTTTTGCTGCGGATCTACAACTGGCGCAGGGGTTGTTGTCGCTGGCGTTTGCGTGTTAGCCGCGGTGGTATCCGCTGCCGCTGGCGGCGTGTCTGTAGCCTGGTCTGCGGTAGTCGACGTATCTAACGGCACACTCTGGCTATTATTTAATTCCGCAGAAGATTGATCTGCCATGGTGGTGATCTCTTCCTGCTGAGCTTTATGATCCTGCCACCACCAGGCACCGCTCAGGCCGATAGCCACAAACAACACCAACCAGGTGATGGTCATCAGCCAACCGTCGCGTTTTTTACGTCGCTTACCGAGAGAGAAACTCTGCATCGGAGCAACTTTTGCGGCCCGCAACGGAGCCTGCTTTTCCAGCCCCGGCAACAGTTCTTCTTCTGGGATATGTACCAAACGCGCATAAGAGCGGATATACCCGCGCAGGAATGTTGAAGCAAGATCGGCAGGCGCCTTATCTTCTTCAATGTCGCGTACCGTGGAAACTTTCAGGCAAAGTCGCTCTGCAACGGCTTGCAGGCTAAGTCCAAGTTGTTCGCGGGCATTACGCAAGCGAGCGCCGGTGGTAAGTGCTTCATTTTGGTCGTGCGTGGCTTCAGTATTCATTCGCTGCAGGTACGTTTAAATGAGAATTGGGATGCCGGTGAGCCATCTTGCCCACCCACACCGCGAAACATCCGTAAAGTTAACCTTTATCATACAGTATAAGACTGTCTGTATGCTCGTGACAAAAGCCATATTCGTTAAGGCTAACTGATTGTTGCATCGTTACATACTGCCTTAAAGTCAGCAAAAACGCACCGTTAATATTGACCAGACAATTGCAACTTAATACTTCATTCATAAAAGATTACGCCACGGTACATAAAGCAACCATGGCGTAATCGTTATCAGACCGTTTTAATCTCGATGGCTTCGCCCTGCATCCGTTTACGCAAAGTACGTTTAGTGCGGTCGATAACATCGCCCGCCAACTGACCACAGGCAGCATCGATATCATCGCCACGGGTTTTACGCACAATGGTAGTAAAACCGTAGCTCATCAGCACTTTTGAGAAACGGTCGATACGGCTGTTTGAGCTGCGACCATACGGCGCCCCCGGGAACGGGTTCCATGGGATCAGGTTGATCTTACACGGCGTATCTTTCAGCAGTTCCGCTAATTGGTGCGCATGTTCTGTACCGTCGTTAACATGATCGAGCATCACATACTCGATAGTGACGCGTCCCTGGTTAGCGTTGGATTTTTCCAGATAACGGCGTACCGCAGCAAGGAACGTTTCGATATTGTACTTTTTGTTGATCGGTACAATTTCGTCACGAATTTCATCATTCGGCGCATGCAGAGAGATTGCCAGCGCAACATCAATCATATCGCCCAGTTTATCCAGCGCCGGAACCACACCGGAAGTGGAAAGCGTGACGCGACGTTTCGACAGACCAAAACCGAAATCATCGAGCATGATTTCCATCGCCGGAACCACATTGTTGAGGTTGAGCAGCGGCTCGCCCATCCCCATCATCACTACGTTAGTGATTGGGCGCTGACCAGTGACTTTTGCTGCGCCGACGATTTTCGCCGCTCGCCATACCTGGCCGATAATTTCCGACACCCGCAGGTTGCGGTTAAAGCCCTGCTGAGCGGTAGAACAGAATTTACACTCCAGCGCACACCCCACCTGCGAGGAGACACAGAGCGTGGCGCGGTCGTCTTCCGGGATATAAACCGTTTCAACGCGCTGATCGCCTACAGCAATCGCCCACTTAATAGTACCGTCAGATGAACGCTGTTCTTCAACCACTTCCGGTGCGCGAATCTCCGCGACCTCTTTCAGTTTGCCACGCAACACTTTATTGATGTCGGTCATCTCATCAAAGTTGTCGCAGCAATAGTGATACATCCACTTCATCACCTGATCGGCGCGGAAGGGTTTTTCACCTAAATCTTTAAAAAACTCCCGCATCTGCTGACGGTTGAGATCCAGCAGGTTAATTTTTCCATCTTTCGTGGTGACGTTTTCAGGTGTGACTAATTGTTCAGACATATGCTATTCCGGCCTCGTTATTACACGTTATGGCCCCTGGAGGGTTGAAAAAAGAAACGCCCCGGTGAGCGGCTGCTCGTCCGGGGGCGCTGCATTGTACAAATTCTGGCGCACGTATGCCACGTTTGCACGCGGCATTTACGAAATTATTAACGGGTGCGCGGACACACTTCGCCTTCACCGAAGAAGTAAGCGATTTCGCGAGCGGCAGATTCTACGGAATCAGAACCGTGAGTACCATTTTCAGTCAGGCTGTCAGCGTAATCGGCACGTAAAGTCCCTGCCAGTGCATTTGCCGGGTTAGTTGCCCCCAACAGATCGCGGTGGCGTTGAACGGCGTTTTCACCTTCCAGCACGGAAACCACAATCGGACCAGAGGTCATGAACTCAACCAGACCATCAAAGAACGGTTTTCCATCGTGTTCAGCATAGAAGCCACGAGCCTGTTCAACTGTCAGGTGCAGCATTTTGGTGCCGACAATTTTGAACCCTGCAGCTTCAAAGCGCGAAAAGATATTACCAATGACGTTTTTTGCTACCGCGTTCGGTTTGATGATGGAAAAAGTACGTTCAATAGCCATGTTTACCTCTGTAAAGTGTTCTGTTGTTGTCTGTACCTGCGTACGAGATGGCGCGGATTATAATGAGCAACACGGTAGTTGACTATTGACGAAGGTAACATTTTTTTAAAATAAACCTAGTTTAAGCAACAAACATCGTTAAAACAGATTACTGCATGACAAATCTCACCGTCGCCACCTGGCCCACCTCATCCATCACCAGTAATTGATAATCACCTTTTTCTGTCAAACGCAAAGTCACGCTGTATCCACGTTCGGTTAACGGCTCACCATTCAGAAACCACCAACGTTCCCCCGCCCCACCGCTGGTTTGCACCGGTAAAGACACCTCAGTAGCGCCAGGTAAACGCTTAATAATGGCGCCATCACGTACGCCTGTCAGTTGCAACGGTAACCAGGCGTCACGCCCATGCGGCGGGCAGGTTGTCGATGCCGCAGGCAGGCGTGCGGCGCGGCGTTCCTGGGCTGGCAACCACGGTTCCAGCGGAAGCGGCCATACATTAATCATTTCTTGCCGTGCCTGAGGGCAATCGGCGGCGACACGTTTGCCCTTTTCATCCAGCCAGATGGGAAAGCGAATACCGTTAATCCCTTCTTGCTCCGGCAATAATAATGTTGGCGGCTGGCTACCGTCCAGCAACCAGGTCGCAAGGCGACGGCGGCAGTTACTGTCGCCTTCCGGCAATGATTGCCCGCCAGGCCAGCAGATTACGCCACGGCTAACCGACTCTGGACGCGGATCTTCCGGCAGATTCGCACTTCGCGATAGCAAAATGTTATTAACCTGATTCAACAACGGTACGGCGCTGGCAAAACCAAACTGACCGACAACCGGCGTACCGTCTGGCCTGCCGGTCCAGATACCAATCACATAGCGAGCATTAACACCTATCGCCCATGCATCGCGATAGCCATAGCTGGTGCCGGTTTTCCATGCCAGCGGGGCGATTCGCGGCAAAGCGCCGTCCGGTAAGGGTTGCGCTTCATCTGCCATAATCCGGCGAATAATCCACGCCGCTCCCGGCGACATCAACGGGCGTTCAAGCAACGGCTCATCTGGTTGTAGACGCAATTTACCTGCTTTACCGTGGCGAGCAAAAGCTGTATATGCCGCCACCATGTCCTCCAGCTTCGCGCCTGCCCCTCCGAGGATCAGCGACAGGTTCGGCGCGGCGCCGTTCGGCAGATACAACGGCAAACCGATGTTACGTAACTTTGCTGCAAAACGTTTTGGACCGTAGGCTTCCAGAACCTGCACGGCAGGTAAGTTCAGCGAGCGCACCAACGCCTCGCTCATGCTGATTGGCCCATGAAAACCACTGTCAAAGTTGCCTGGCCGATAATCACCAGTACGCCGGGGAACGTCCTGCAACAGCGATGCCGGGTGGATCAATCCTTCATCCAGAGCCAGACCATAGACGAATGGTTTAAGCACCGATCCTGGCGATCGGATCGCATTAACCATATCAACATGACCAAAACGTGAATCGTCATTGAGATCGACCGATCCCACCCAACCACGAACACGCATATCGGTATGATCAACCACGATCATCGCCAGTGAACTGCGCGGTGGCAATCGTCCTTTCCAGTTTTGCGCCAATTCTTCCAGTCGCCGCTGGAGTCCGGCATCCAGGGTCGTTACGATTTTGTCGCTTTTACTTTTACCAAGCATCATCCGCGAAAAAAGCGGCGCCAGTTGCGGCATTTGGCTGGGGGCCAGCCAGATGGGTTCTTCACTTGATTCTTTTACCTGCTCGCGGGACCACACGCCTTGTGCCGCCATGCGTTCCAGCACTTTATTGCGTGCAGCTTCAGCGCGTTCCGGCCAGCGATCCGGGCGAAGTCGGCTGGGCGCCTGCGGTAATACCGCCAACATCGCCGCTTCAGAATAACTTAAGTTAGCAGGAGATTTACCGAGATAAGCCCAGCTTGCCGCACCAATCCCCTGTAACGTACCGCCAAACGGGGCACGGTTAAGATACAGCGTCAGAATTTCACGTTTAGACAGGTGCCACTCCAGTTGCAACGCGCGCCAGAGCTGGCGAATTTTGCCGCCAAAAGTTTTGGGATGAGGATCAAGCAACCGCGCCACCTGCATGGTGAGCGTACTGCCACCAGAAATAACACGCCCGGAAGTGAGATCCTGCCAGGCAGCACGCACGACTGAAAGTGGGTTTACTCCCGGATGTTTCCAGAACCAGCGATCTTCGTAATTGATGAGTGCATCAAGGTAACGCGGAGAAACGTCTTCGATGGTCACCGGATAGCGCCAGATCCCCTCAGCATCGGCAAAACGCCACAGCGGCGTTCCATCCTGCGCCACCACCACGCGTGCGGGATTAACTTCATGTAGCGGCAGAGGCCAGAGTTTATCTGCTCCCCATGCGGCAAGAAAAAGCAAAACGGGCGCGGCGACCAGTGCAATCCAGCCGCCGCGCTTACTTAACAGACGAGACATTTACGGTCTGACAATCAACAGATCTTCAGCCACGCCAGTCGCCCGCCATTGAGGAACATACATCGATTCCACCATCGGCTGCGGCACCTGATACGTTCCCGGCGTCACTGCCCGCGCCAGATACACCAGCGTTACCGGTTGATATTCATCAACGGCAACCGCTGCCACAAAGCGATCATCACGAAACTCTATGTGTTTAATGCTCGCCTGCTGCACCTGGTTCAGCAAGTTCTGCACTTCGCCACCACTTTGCTCCAGGCTGGCGCTGCCGTTTGCCAGATTCTGATTTTCCAGCTCCAGACCGGCAGGAAGTAAATCAACAACCAGCGCATCCGGCACGCTGTTACTGGCTTTTATCTGTAACCAGACCAGTACCAGATCGCCGCTACGCAGTGATTCCAGAGATTTGCTCTTGCCGTCAGTACCAAGAATATGACGTTCAATTTGCAGAACATTATTCGCCGGTGGCGGTGCGTACTGTGGATAACCGCTGGCATCCACACGCAGCCATAACATCTGGTCGCCACGGTTGGTCACTTGCAAAGCGGCAAGTTGGTCGCTATTCAGATTGCTGTTTTGCGCTTTCTCGCCTGTCAGCGGCTCAGCAGAGAAAGACGTTTGCGCCTGCCATTTACCCGGTAAATCCTGAATCGTACGGGCCGCCAGAAACAGCGCGTTACTTTCCTGAGTTGATAGCCAGCGTTCACCAAACGCCTGCTGTGAAAGTGTGTTCAACAAGACGTTCTGCTCATTAGGCAACAGCTTATTTTCTTCCAACAAGGAGAGCATCAACGCGTTATCGCGCAGTGGGCTACCGTAATCGCCCAGCCATTTCCGCTCATCATTACGCGGTGTTTTCAGCGCCAGCGTAATCGCTTCTTCACCACGCGTCGCATCGCCCATGGTTTTCAGCGCGATACCCAGTTGCAACAGCGGCAAACCAGATGTGGCATCAGCGCGGCGCTCCCAGATGTCCCGCAGCGCGCCAAGCGGTGCTTTTTGCTGACGCGCCAGCACCAGCGCAGCGTAAGACTGAGCAGCAAATTTGCTGGCTTTGAGATTATCTACGTATGGGATCGACATCATGCCTGGATCTTGTAAGTAGCGCAGCAGACGTTCATTTCCCCGGTTAATGGCGTCAACCGATACGCTGTACCCCTGCTCACCCGCACGAACCAGGAAATCCATCACGTAGGCGGTCAGCCAGTACTCTTCGTCGCCATTTTTATCCCACAGCGCGAAGCCGCCATTATCACGTTGCATTTGCAGTAAGCGAGAAATGCCAATATCAACGGCGGCGCGACGTTTATCATCACTGTCACCTTTTATCCCCAACGCCTGCAACTGGGCTGCATTGGTATAAAGCGACGGGAACAGGCCGCTGGCGGTTTGTTCCAGACAACCGTACGGATAGGCTTTTAACTCCTTGATATAACGTGCGATGTTCAACGGTGGTTTACCGCTCAACAACAATTGCCCTTCTAAAGAAACAGGAGAGAAGTTTTGCAATTCCTCAACCGGCATCACCCATGTTTCACCAGGCTGCAATGCCATACCGTAATTGACCGTTTGTGCCGGAAATGCCGGGCGGACGCCAATTTTCCACTGTTTATGTTGATCGGCAACGGTTTCACCCGGTAAATCCAGACCACTGATGGTCGCCTGCACTTCGCCATCACCATAGCCGGTCAATGCACGCACCGGGATAAACAGCGTGGTACGCACTCCCGGCGCTAATTCAACGGCCGTGGGAGAATCGCTGACCAGTTCAAGCAAACCGCTGGCGGTCAGGGCGACGTTCAGTTTTTGCGGTTTATCAGTCAGATTAGTGATATCCAATGTCAGACGCGAGGTATCGCCACTGGCCATAAAGCGCGGTGTGTTAAGTTCAGCAATCACTGGTGCAGCAACAACGACTTTGCTTTCACTACTGCCAAAGTCATTTGATGTCCAGGCCTGCGCCATGACACGCAGTTCACCGTTAAAATCGCCAATCGGCAGCGTAACCGTACCTTCACCCTGTTCGTTGAGCGTTACCGGCTGTGCCTGTTGTGCAACAATATTGACATGATTTACCGGCGGTTTACCCTCGCGTTTGAGCTCATCGCCATCGCCACCGAAGCGCAGTGCCGCCAGGCGTCCCTGACCTTCAATGACCTGACCATAAATATCGTAAATATCTGCACCATAGCGTTTCTGACCGAAGAACGCCTGCCACGGATCTGGGGTGACATAATCAGTAATATTCAATACGCCGCTATCAACCGCGGACACCAGCACATTCACCTGTTTTGGCGTCTCGCCCCTTTTATTGCTGGCTTTAATCTTCACGGTGAGCGGCTGATTTGGGCGCATTTTCGCTGGAGTTTCCAGTGCCAGATCGAGACGGCGGTTTTCATCGCCAAGCGGCAGATGCAATACGCCAATCGCGCGTTTTGGCGTGGCAGAGCGGGATTTATCGCCCGGACGCACGACCAATGTACTTAAGTAGAGATCGTGCCGATTCCAGTTTTTATCGACCGGAATAGTCAAATCCAGCCCTTGCGCTGGAACATCAATCTCTTGCCACCATAGCGGGCCTTCGCTGGACTCAACCATCGCGTAGCCTTTACCCGCTGTTGGCGCCGCAATGTGCAACTTCATGGTATCGCCTGGACGATAGCTGGCTTTGTCCAGCTTCAACGTGACACGATCCGGGCGCACCGCGCCGCTGCCGTCGCTGTTATCCTGCCAGCTATATCCGGCCCAAAAACGCACGCTGCTGACTGCTTCATTCGGCGCTTTGACTTCCAGACGATAAGCGCCCCACTCTACCGGGAAACTCACCTTGCCGGTTTCATCTGCCTGTAGATCCAGCGTTTGTTCATTTTCGATCAGATCTTTTTGATCAAACTGTGATTGCCAGCCTTCCTCTTCCGACCAGTTCCAGTAGTAATCACGACGTTCGCGAATCAGGCGCACCTGCAAGCCCGACACGGCTTTTTTCACGCCTTGCACATCGCTATAAACGATGTCAAAAGCCGCATTACTGCCTTCATCAACAATAGGCTGTTTTACAGTGCTGTCAGTACGATAATCGTAAACCGATTTCGCCGTAAACTGTGGGCGGATCCCTGGCAACGTATCGGCAGGCCAGATCGCCTGTTCAACGCGACGCGTCACCGGGCGACCGCCAGATTCCAGCAGACTGCCCTGGAAAATAACCTGTAATGGGGAGTGTGTTTCTTGCCACTGACTGTCCGTGGAAACTTCGCCGCGTCCTTTGTCATCCAGAGTTAACTGGACTTCATCAAGCGTTCGGGAAAGGTTTTCGGCAGCAATATCACCAAATTCAAAACCGGGTAAGGCTGCCACAGCTTCACGCAGTGGGCGCAGGAAAAGCTGCCCTTGTAATGTGTTGCCGTTCGCAGGCGCACCATACAGGTAGTACCCCACCACGGAGAATTTCACTGCATCTTTCGGCGTTAGCGGGGTTTTCTCACCAGTCAGATTCAGCACCATACGCTTTGGCATAAAATCTTCGACGTGGAAATCCCACATCCGATACTGGTTATCGCCCGTGTTAGCGCGAATATGCCACATACCGGTTGCCGCATTGCTATCGAGTGACCAGGTAAAGTGGTAGAGGCCATTTTCCGGCTGACTAACGACGCTCCTGAGTACCTGCCCGTCGGGTTTGATGACGTCCAGCTTGATGGGTTGCTCCGGCAACGCCTTACCATCTGCGTCACGCAGTAAACCGTTGAGGATTACTGTTTCGCCAGGGCGATAAAGATCGCGTGGACCAAACATAAAAAACTGTTTGCTGTAGCCCGGCGCGCCCGCGATATTGAACTCCGCTAAGTCCAGCGCCGGAAGTTTTAAATCGAGCAGCGTTGTCTGACCATCTTTACGCGCCAGCAACAGCGCCGCATTTTTATCGTTTTCCAGTTGCACATGGCCCTGTGCATCACTGGTCGCCTGGCTCAGAGCTTGCCCTTTCTCATTCAATAACGAGACTTCAATTCCCTGCTGGGCCGCGCCGTTTTCCAGGCTTTGGGTAAAGATATCCAGACGATTACGGTAACGGTGAGCCGACACGCCGATATCACTTAACGTAAACAGCGTTGCCGGATTGCTATATTCATAATGTCCAGCCTGATTCATTACCGCCAGATAAACTCCCGCTTGCTGAAGTGGTTTGATATCGCCCAGCGGCAGCAATAATTTTTCGCGGGTGTTACGCGCAGGATTAAGATCAAAACGTCCGGTATAGACCAGGTCCGCCATCTGCAGCAGCTTGTCTGATTGCCAGTTCGCCAGAGAATTGCGGTATTCCCACTGGCTAATGAAAGCTAGAAGAGATTCAGGCTTCACACGGAAGAAATTAACATCGACATTGTTAACGTTGAGTGCCATTACCGGCAATCCTTCCACAACTTTACCGGGAAGCAATGAACCACGGCTGGCAAAACCGACGCTGGGCTGGATATCACGCGTAGTGATCGTTTTTTCGTAATCTTTACTGAAAGTGGCGTTATTGAGCGCCTTAATTTCTTGCCCAATAGTAACGATCAAATCACGTTTAGGTTCAAGGTGGCGTAAACGCAGTTCTTTAAGATTATCTGACAGTTCCCAGGCGCCATCCACTTTGCCGCTTTTTTTATCGACAACATGGACGACACGCGAGAAATCTTGCTCCGGGTCAAGCGGAATGGAAAAAGTCAGCACTAGCGTTGCTGCGCCATCCAGCTGTACTTCAGAAAGATCCAGCAAAGTTAGTGCTTTACCCGCACTCTGTTGTGCCAGTTTTTGTCGTTCTGGCACGGAGAGTTTTGCAGAACTCGCGTTTTCCGAAGATGCCTCTTTCGTCACTTCAGAAGATTGTCCAGCAGGCGTCTCTTTTTTCACCGCTGTTGGCGCGTTATCGTTGTTATCACACCCTACCAGCGCCAGTATTAACATACAGGCGGCTACGCGTAACTTTTTCATTTATCATCCCTGCCACAATGGCCCGTTATCAACGTCGAATAATTATTATGCGTGAGAATACACTTTATGTAATTCAGTATCACACCTACAGAATCTGAATTTTGGCGATAAATGTGGCTCAATCCGCCAAATTAACCTCTTTTACTTGTCGCTTTTCGGCAAACATCCGACAATTTAGCTTAACCCCGGCAAAAATGGAGATGCCTATGTCCACCACCTGGTTTGTTGGAGCCGACTGGCTCGCCGAACATATTGATGACCCGGAAATTCAGATTATTGATGCCCGCATGGCGCCACCCGGGCAGGAAGATCGCAACGTTGCCCAGGAATATCTGCACGGTCACATTCCCGGCGCCGTTTTTTTCGATATAGAAGCGCTTTCCGATCAAACCTCCCCACTCCCGCACATGCTGCCTCGCCCGGAAACGTTCGCCGTTGCAATGCGTGAGCTGGGCGTCAATCAGGACAAACACCTGATTGTCTATGACGAAGGCAATTTATTTTCTGCTCCGCGCGCATGGTGGATGCTGCGTACTTTTGGCGTAGAGAGGGTATCGATTCTGGGCGGGGGATTAGCAGGTTGGCAGCGCGATGATTTGCTGTTAGAAGAAGGCCCGGTGGAACTGCAAGAAGGGGAATTTAATGCCACGTTTACCCCAGAAGCCGTAGTAAAAGTGACCGATGTGTTGTTGGCAAGCCATGAAAAAACAGCACAAATTATCGATGCTCGCCCGGCGGCGCGTTTTAACGCGGAAATCGATGAACCCCGCGCAGGTTTACGTCGCGGACATATTCCCGGCGCGCTGAATGTTCCGTGGACGGAACTGGTGCGTGAAGGTGAACTAAAAACGACCGATGAGCTGGATGCGATATTTTTTAGCCGCGGCGTCAGCTATGACAAACCCATTATCGTCAGTTGCGGATCTGGGGTAACGGCAGCCGTCGTGTTGCTGGCGCTCGCGACGCTGGATGTGCCAAATGTGAAATTGTACGACGGCGCATGGAGTGAATGGGGAGCGAGGACAGATTTACCCGTCGGGTG
>NZ_BBMY01000084.1 GCF_000759775.1 Escherichia albertii NBRC 107761 = DSM 17582 | reverse complement strand
AAAACAGAAGGCCATCCGAAAGGATGGCCTTTTTGCATTGGTGCTGAAAAAAGGCCGGATGCGACACTGTCGCGTCTTATCCGTCCTACGAAAGATCGTGTGGCGTGGGGAAAATCCGTGCACGCCAGATTCAACAATGAATACGACTTCCATAACTTTTCCACTTTCATACGATCATCTCACCTGGAACCTATCCTGAACGTCTTCAATAATCATTTTCCTGCTAACTAAATTCACGCTTAAGGTTGCATAATTATATGCAACAAATGTATAACATTTTCTTTGCTAAAAAATAAACAACAGCGACCGACAAAAGCGTCGAATTAAGGCAGGAGACATAATGGCATGGCAGAAAGTACTGTAACGGCAGACGGCAAACTGACAAGTAGTGATGCTCGTCGCCGCATTTGGGCAATTGTGGGGGCCTCTTCAGGTAATCTGGTCGAGTGGTTCGATTTCTATGTCTACTCGTTCTGTTCCCTCTACTTCGCCCACATCTTCTTCCCTTCTGGTAACACGACCACTCAACTACTACAAACAGCCGGTGTTTTTGCTGCGGGCTTTCTGATGCGTCCAATCGGCGGCTGGTTATTTGGATGCATAGCCGATAGACATGGGCGTAAAAAATCAATGCTGTTATCGGTGTGTATGATGTGCTTTGGATCTCTGGTTATCGCCTGCTTACCTGGCTACGAAACAATCGGTACATGGGCTCCGGCATTATTGCTTCTTGCTCGTTTATTCCAGGGGTTATCTGTTGGCGGAGAATATGGCACCAGTGCCACTTATATGAGTGAAGTTGCTGTTGAAGGGCGCAAAGGTTTTTATGCATCATTTCAGTATGTGACGTTGATTGGCGGACAACTGCTAGCACTACTGGTTGTAGTGGTTTTACAACACACCATGGAAGACGCTGCACTCAGAGAGTGGGGATGGCGTATTCCTTTTGCGTCAGGAGCTGTGTTAGCTGTTGTGGCGTTGTGGTTACGTCGTCAGTTAGATGAAACTTCACAACAAGAAACACGCGCTTTAAAAGAAGCTGGATCTTTGAAAGGATTATGGCGCAATCGCCGAGCATTCATCATGGTTCTCGGTTTTACCGCGGCGGGTTCGCTTTGTTTCTATACTTTCACCACCTATATGCAGAAGTATCTGGTGAATACCGCAGGAATGCACGCCAATGTAGCGAGCGGCATTATGACCGTGGCACTGTTTGTATTTATGCTCATTCAGCCGCTAATTGGCGCGCTATCGGATAAGATTGGTCGCCGCACTTCGATGTTATGCTTCGGCTCTCTGGCGGCCATTTTTACCGTTCCTGTTCTCTCAGCATTGCAGAATGTTTCCTCGCCTTATGCCGCTTTTGGTCTGGTGATGTGCGCCCTGCTGATAGTGAGTTTTTATACTTCAATCAGTGGAATACTGAAGGCTGAGATGTTCCCGGCACAGGTTCGCGCATTAGGCGTTGGTCTGTCATATGCGGTCGCCAATGCTATATTTGGTGGTTCGGCGGAGTACGTAGCGTTGTCGCTGAAATCAACAGGAATGGAAACAGGCTTCTTCTGGTATGTGACATTGATGGCCGTGGTGGCGTTTCTGGTTTCTCTGATGTTGCATCGCAAGGGGAAAGGGATGCGTCTTTAGTGACGGGCCTGCTGCCAGACGGTATAGCCGGTGGTTGCACCAGCGACATCCCAGGCAAAATCCTTCCAGCTCCAGCCGCTCCCCTCGGGGCGGCTATCCCACAGCTCTTTTGATGCGCCCAGACTTACAGAGAACATTAGCCCGAACATCGCGCTACGGTCGCGACTCATCCCCTGATGTTGCGCATATTCGTTCCCGGCGGCAGAAAGCATTGCCGAGGTAATAAAGTGTTGAGCTTTATCCTGTCCACTCCAGCTATCGTTAGCCATGTGACTGCATCCAGAAAGTAACAATAGCGAGCAGGTAAAAAGAATACGCAACATGTCCTCCAGAAAATAAACCCCGTACAGGACGGGGTTGTGATTACAGGATGCGGCTAATTAATCGGTCGATGCGGATGCGGCGCAAACGGCGGATGAGTTTGCGAACTTTTACCGGATAATCGGCAATACTTTGCAGATCGCGGTAGTGCTTAACGATGGTGGTGTGCTTGCGGATCAGATCCAGTTCTTTCTCACGCTGTGGCGCAAGCTCCAGTTGTGGATCGTGGATCAAAATGGCGTTTTCCAGATCCAGACGCCAGGCGCGTGGATTCAGGTTATTACCGGTTACCAGCATCCACTTATCATCAACCCACATCCCTTTCAGATGATAGGTATTGTCGTCATCTTTCCATAACCGGACCACTAACTGGTCAGTATTGACGTAATACTGCAAACGGCTCAGGAAGCGACGCAAATTAATCTCATAAAGATAAGGCAGTGCGCCAATTATCTTGAAAGGTTCATCTTCTGGAATGTAGAAGTCATTCGCAGTTTTATCACCAACGATAATTTCGACCTTTTTCCCTTCGCGCAGCAACTGGATGATATTGCGCACAAGGATTGCCGGCAGGTTGAAGTAAGGTGTGCAGATGGTTAGTTTCTGTTCGGCACAAGGCATTAGGTGGAAAATAGTCTTGTTCAACAGACTCGATTTCCCCAGACCTACCAACGGCGTTACGGAAAGCTGATCGTTGTCGGCATCGCCCTGGAAATGATAAGCGGCATCACGCAGCTCCTGGCGGAACAGGCGAATGTCGTTTTTGATTTCCGGGCTTTTTGGGCGATTAACATCATCCAGACGGTTAACACCGCGACCATTCATAATATTCTGTGTAACCCATTCAAACATAATGTCTGACATTTTTCGGTTACGGATCAGATGATAGCGGTCATAGCGATATTTATCGTGCTGATGAAGGTAAACGTCGTTCAGACTGGCGCCGCTGTAAAGCACACAGTCATCGATGATAAAGCCTTTAAAATGCAGAACGCCCAGGGCTTCACGGGTATTGACAGGAACGCCATAAACCGGAACATCTACGCCCGGATTTTCCTGTGCCATGCGGCAATACCAGTCAGCGTTGGTATTAGATGCCGCAGCGCCAATGCGTCCACGTTGTGCACGATGCCAGTCGACCAGCACTCGCACATCCAGTTCTGGACGCTGCCGTTTAGCCTCATACAATGCGCTCAGAATGCCTTTGCCACCGTCATCCTGTTCAAGATACAGGGCGACAATGCAAATGCGCTGCTTCGCGCTGGCTATTTTTTCCAGCAGAGTCTCCCGGAAGTCGGCGGGAGCGTAAAAGAAATCGACATCATCAACTGATTGAGAAATCTTGGGTAGTTGGGCAAGGTGTTGTTGATGTTTATTACGCTTAAATTTTGACAACATCACAGTGCATTTCTTCTCTGTTCATTGAAGGGTCCTCTGTGCAATGCAGACGACATAAGCGGACAATAATAACACCAGTCCCGATTAAGTGGTCAACATTTCCAGTACCTTACTCATGATTCCTCGCGCTGGGCAAGATTTAGCGTAAGCCCAACGATCCCCTCTTCGAGCTGGATATCGACACTAAACCCGAGCTTGCGGGCCAGCGCCACCATGCCACGATTGTTTGGCATCGTAATACCATTCAGACGTTGCAGTCCGTGATCTCGCGTATAGGTAATCAACTTTTCCATTAAGCGCCGACCTAACCCTAACCCTTTGAGATCTGAGCGAACCAGCACGGCAAATTCGGCATCGATGTTATCAGGGTCGGAGATCGCACGTGTGACACCGAGGATCTCTTCCGTTTGATCAATACGCCGTACAGCCACAAACGCCATCTCCCGATCGTAGTCGATCTGCGTCATGTTGGCTAAATCTTCATGGGTAAATTCGTTGATCTCGCTAAAGTAGCGGTAATAAAGATCTTCTTTGGTGACTCGCGAAATGAATTGCTGAAGCTGTGGCTCATCTTCCGGCAAAATCGGACGAAACAAGCAGCGTTCGCCGTTTTTCAATTCTACCCATTCTTCCAGCCGATGCGGATAAGGGCGCACTGCCAGCCGACTCTCGTTATCGCCTTCAAACGGCGCGATATCCAGCGTGACATCCAGCGCGGTAAATTCACTGCCAGAAGCCAGCAAAGGATGAATATCCAGACGCTGAATTTCCGGGCAATCGACAATCAGGTTGGAAACTTGCACCAGCAATTGGCTTAAGCCCGCAACATCCAACGGGCGTAGCGCACTGCGCGCACGAATCTTCTTACTTTTGATTCCCTGAATGACCAGATAACGAGCCAGGTTCATATTCAACGGCGGCAGCGCCACGACAGCTTGCTCTTCAGGACGCCATTCTACGCCTCCTTCGCCAAGCATGATTAACGGTCCGAAAACCGGATCGTGCTCGACCACCACTCGTAACTCCTGGGCGCCTGCACGGTTAGCCATACTTTGCACCAACAGGCCGTGGACCCGCGCCTGCGGCCAGGCCATTTTTACGCGATCGAAAATAGCGTTCGCGGCTTGCTGTACTTCATTGGCTGTGCGCAAGTAGAGCATAACGCCCTGAACTTCCGATTTATGCGGAATATCCGGCGAGCGTAATTTCAGCGCTACCGGATAGCCAATCTGTTCAGCAATATGCACTGCTTCGGCGCTATCATTGGCAATCCAGGTAGGAAGCGTGTTCATTCCATACGCTTGCAGGATTGGCTGAACTTCATGGGTATCGAGCGACGTAGCCCCTTCGGCAATGGCCCGTTGCAACAGAATATGCGCTTCTGCGGTATTAGAGGTCAGATTGCTGGGCAGGGCCGGCGTTTCGCGTAATTGCTTCTGATTGCGTCGATACTCCACCATATGCATAAACGCAGTGATTGTACCTTCCGGCGTACGATAGGTCGGTAGCCCCGCTTCACTGAATAAACGTCGCGCCTCCTGTGATGAATATTCACCGCACCAGTTGGTCAGAAGAGAGATGTACTTACTACGGGAATGATGTTTTACCGCTTCAATTAATGCCTGTGCGCTTTCTGTGGCGGGAGCTGCGGCACTGGGCGAATGGATAACCATTAACGCGTCAAAATCCTGGCTATTGAGCAGAATATCCAGTGTTTTGACATAGTGCTCGCTGCTGGCGTCATCGCGCAGATCGAGCGGATTGGAGATTGCTACATGCTCAGGCAGGGCATCGCGCAGTTTCTGGCAGGTTTCTTCACTTAGCGTTGCCAGCTTGCCATTGCGTGACCATAAGGCATCCAGCGCCAACGCGGCAGGCGCGGCACCGTTGCTGATAATCATCAGCCGGTCGCCACGTAGCGGGCGCATGTGGCTAAGGGTTTCCACCGCCGAAAACAGTTCGTGGGTGTCCTGCACTCGCAACAAACCGGCGCGCTGAATCGCTGCATCCCACGCAGGATCCATTCCTGCCGTAGTGTTCAACAGCCGTTGCGCTGCCGGGCTACGCCCGCTTTTAATTACCAGAATCGGTTTATTGCGTGAGGCACTACGAGCCGCTGAAACAAAACGTCGCGCGTCGCTTAATTGTTCGAGGTAGAGCAGGATGGCGCTGGTTTTGCTGTCGCGAGCCAGATAATCGAGCAATTCATCAACGTCGATATCCAGGCTGTCGCCGAGCGCAATAAAGTACGAAAAGCCCATCTCACGCTGTTGCGCCCAGTCGAGGATGGTGTTGGATACGGCAGCCGATTGCGAAATAAATGCCAGCTTGCCTCGCTTAATCGGTACGGGTGAAAAGCTGGCATTCAGGCCTTGCCACGGCGCCAGTAATCCCAGACTGTTTGGTCCAAGCAGACGCATGTTATGGCGCTGGGCGCAGGTACGTAACTCTTCATGTTGTGATGCCGGGGCAGAAAGAATAATGCAGGTTTTACAGCCTTTTGCGCCGAGTTCTTCAAGAAGCGACAGATTGCGGCTGGCATTTGTGCACAGTACCGCAAGGTCGGGCGTAAAAGGTAAACTGGATATATCCGGCCAGGCCAACACACCCAACACCGCTTTCCAGGTTGGCGTCACCGGGAGTACCGGCCCGTTAAAACCTCCAGCCAGCAGGTTACGCATCATCAGGTAACCTGCGCGATGGGGTTTCATTGATGCGCCAATTACCGCAATCGATTTTGGTCGCAGTAGTGCTTCCAGTCCTCGCTGACTCATACCGCTCTCCCGCAGAAGTGACCGAATGATTTTAAACGCTTTCTAACTGTTCTGCTGTGATGCTACCCAGATGTTGCGTTTTTCCTGCCAGATAGCGCGTTTTAAAGCGAGAGAAATGCTTACCTAAGCCCGTTGCAGCTTCGGTATCGCCGGCCATATCTAACAGTGCGATGGCTACTTCGGCAGTACAATATTGGCCTTCAGCCTGGGCTTCACGCAGGCGATAGGCGGATAATCGAGAAAGATCGACGGAAATGACGGGAAGATTATCCAGATACGGACTTTTACGAAACATCTTGCGAGCTTCCGGCCAGGTGCCATCGAGCATGATAAACAGCGGTGGCTTACCGACAGGTGGTGTGAAGATCACTTCCCGTTGCTCATCAGCATATGAGGCGGGAAAAACCACCATTGGCTGATATGCCGGGTTTTTTACCAGATCCAGCAAATCTTGTGATGGTTCGGTGCGCGACCATTGAAATGCGACGGTATCCGGCAAGATATCGGCAATTAAACGCCCGGTATTACTGGGTTTCATTGGTTCAGTGTCGAACATCAGCAAACAGAAGCGACTTTTTGCTTCCGCTGGGCTAATTGTCGAGCAGAGACATAATTTCTCTGGCAAGAGACAGCGTTGGCAGCGACGAACGCGATTACCACGGGCAAGAAAAGGGCGAGTTGCGCGCGCAATACGCTTGGCACGTAACTGGAGAACAGCGTTTTCGGTCATAAGAGAGCGTCGAAAAAACGCCATTGTCGCAGAGGAGAAAACGGGGCACAAGATGCGCCCCGGCAAGATTAGAGAGATTCGTTCAGCCAGCTATCAAACGGCGCTTTCGGCACTGCGCCATTAAGCATGTCGACAATCTGACCATTCTTGAAAATCATAATCGTCGGAATACTGCGAATACCAAAGCGGCTGCTTAATTCGCGTTCAGCTTCGGTATTCACTTTTACAAAGCGCACTTTACCACTACGCTCTTGCGCAACATCTTCAAAAATAGGGGCAAAGTTACGGCAAGGCCCGCACCACGGCGCCCAGAAGTCGATCACCACTGGCAGATCGTCTTTCAGCAATTTGTCCAGCGTTTCACCGGTCGCATTAATCACCTCTCCGTCAAACAGGTCGTGACCGCAACGTCCACATTTTGCCGCATCTTCGATCCGATCGTCGGGAATGCGATTGATGGCCTGACAATGGGTACAAACGGTATTCATAACTAACCTCGGGATGAGTAAGGAGACTTATCGGCAACGATGCCGGTATGTTTCTAATATGTTACATATTATCGAGAGCATTGTTCCAGACAACAATCTGTTTTATTCAATAGGTATGATAGTCGCAGGCTTTGAAACGAAATCATGGCGAACCGCGCGCACTTCGGGTAATCTGCGCGCTTCGCGCAGCGCTGGTGGAGAAAAGCATGAACGATGAAATGAAAAGCAAAAGCGGCAAGGTCAAAGTGATGTATGTCCGCAGTGATGATGATTCTGATAAACGTACCCATAACCCGCGTACCGGGAAAGGGGGCGGGCGTCCAGGAAAATCTCGTGCCGACGGTGGCCGTCGCCCCGCCCGCGATGACAAACAGAATCCGTTCCGTGACCGTAAGCGTGAAGAGTCGCCGTGGCGCACTATTTCCCGCGCACCGGGCGATGAAATGCCGGAGAAGGCCGATCACGGTGGCATCAGTGGTAAAAGTTTTATCGACCCGGAAGTGTTGCGTCGCCAACGTGCGGAAGAAACCCGCGTCTACGGCGAAAACGCGTGCCAGGCATTATTCCAGAGCCGTCCAGAGGCGATTGTTCGTGCGTGGTTTATCCAGAGCGTAACGCCGCGTTTTAAAGAAGCATTGCGCTGGATGGCGGCAAACCGCAAAGCGTACCATGTTGTGGATGAAGCAGAACTGACAAAAGCATCAGGTACGGAGCATCATGGCGGCGTTTGCTTCCTGATCAAAAAGCGTAATGGCACAACCGTGCGTCAGTGGGTAAGCCAGGCAGGCGCGCAGGATTGTGTACTGGCGCTGGAAAACGAATCTAACCCGCATAACCTGGGCGGCATGATGCGTAGTTGCGCACACTTTGGCGTGAAAGGCGTTGTGGTGCAGGATGCGGCGTTGCTGGAATCGGGAGCGGCAATCCGTACCGCCGAAGGCGGCGCAGAGCATGTTCAGCCGATTACTGGCGACAACATTGTTAACGTGCTGGATGATTTCCGTCAGGCGGGCTACACCGTGGTGACCACTTCCAGCGAGCAAGGTAAACCGCTGTTCAAAACCACTCTGCCAGAGAAAATGGTGCTGGTACTGGGGCAGGAATATGAAGGGCTACCGGATGCTGCACGTGACCCGAATGATGTACGGGTAAATATTGATGGTACAGGCAACGTTGCCGGGCTGAATATCTCTGTCGCAACCGGCGTTTTGCTTGCCGAATGGTGGCGGCAGAATAAAGCCTGATCGTAATCCCGCATACCTGAAGTCGGGTATGCGGGCTGGTCATTTTGTGAATTTTCCTGCACGAAAGTTGTATGTGGTTTAATACGTGAGTTTCCATAAACCGTGCTGGTTACACCAGCAGTAGGCTGTAAATCCTCTTTTGCAGTTAAATTTGCATTTACTTCCTTTGCAGATCCGGCGGTCGCAATAAACGTAGGCATCTTTTTCCGCCAGTGCGAATGTAGCCTCTGGTATATCGCCTGGCTGCAGAAATTTAAATTGCCCTCCCTGAAAGGTATAGATATAGATCCATGCCAGGTGATGCTCTTCTGTCATTGAATGTGGAGGCATTCCTGTACAGACAGAAAGGGTATTTGATTCAAATCCTCCTGATATTGTCATTTGTGGTCGATGTTCTTTAGCTAACGGTGTATCTGTATCGGTATTTTTCGCATGTAATATTTCCATTGTTTCGCTACAGCAACGGTGTTGCATTTCGTTATTATTGTTGCCTGGCTGAATGAAAAACTGTCCGCAGTGTGAGCAGTGATAAAAAACAGGTTCGCGCTGAATAAATGCCGGTTTCGTACTATTTTTGATTCGGGTAGATACTTTAAAAAAGGACGGTACTCTTTCTGAATGGTCATTATTTAACACCGTCAATTTCCTCTTGTTCTGTCATTGCATTATTGTCCATGGATGAAGGCGTTTGGTTTTTTACGATAACCTGACACCGTTTTTTGCAATACAGCGCCAGCGTGCCGATTAGCAAAGGTAATGGCAGAAACATGAATACTTCGTTAAATGTCCATCCTGCCGCCAGCATGGCAGAACCGACGCCCTCGCTGGTTATCGCGCCCAGTCGACCAACTCCAGTAGCCCAACTGACACCTGTTGCTCTTATCGATGTCGGATAAAAATGTGCGGCCAGGGCGTAGCAATCAGGACTGATACCATTGATGGTGTATCCCAGTAATAACACCATGACACAAAGTAGCGGCATGGATGGCGTATATAGCCCCAAAATGAGCGCACAGCACGCGCCACCCAGTAATGTCAGGATGATGGCGCAGTGCTGCCCCCAGCGATCCATTTCAATACCGATGCAAAAATTCCCCATCATGCCGCCAACCTGAAAGACAGAACCGATAATAACAGCCTGGGATAACGTTAATCCGGCGTCTTTAATCATCAGTGGCAGCCAACCAGAGAGGAGATAAACACAGAACAATCCGCCAAACAGAGTGAGCCACAGTGAAAAAGTTCCCAATGTATAGGGGGAACTCAGTAGTGATTTTGCTGTATTGGCGTGGTTTTTCTCCGGCTCTGTCGTAAAAAAAGAGCAGTGCTCGTTGGCTATGCCGGGAATGAACTTATTCAGTAGCCGCATCAATTTATTTTTATTTTGTGGCGACTGAACAAGGAAAAGCATTGATTCGGGAAGATAGCGTAACAATATCAGCGCTAACAATAACGGTAATATACCACCGATAATTAATACCGAACGCCAACTGCTGGTTTCCAGTAATTGTTGACTTAACAGGCCGCCAAGGGCTGCTCCAGTATTAAAACCACAATGTATAACCGTTGAGAGTCGAGAACGGTATTTTCCCGGAGCATATTCTGCGACCAGTGTGGTGATATTAGGCATAGCAGTGCCCAGACCCAATCCGGTAATAAATCGAAAAAATGTCAGACTGTATAAATCCCATGACCAGGCGGATAATAAACTGCAAATACCAAAAAATATTACCGAAGCGATAATGATTTTTCTGCGCCCATACCGATCGGCTAACGGACCAGAAATCAGCGATCCGCCAGCCAGACCTAATAAGCCGCTCATCATCACCGGGCCGAGCATATGACGGGAGATTTGCCAATCGTCCACAATCGCCGGAGCGATAAAACCGATGGCAGTAACATCAAAGCCATCAATACCTAATACCAGAAAACCCAAAAATACAATTAACCATTGTCGATGACTGATCGGGTATGTATCTAAAATAGTGCTAATATCAATTTTTCCCTGAATTAACATAAATCCTCCGTCTGCTGTGAACATTGTTTTCACCATCCGGGGCGAATTGACTGCAGGAAGAAATTAACCTAAACGGAATTCAACTCCGAACGAACTCTTGGGATATCGCCATTTCTCTAACATCGTGTTTTCGCATAACATCCGCCATGCGCTTTATCTCATGCGGTCAGCGTAATCAAAATAAATATTGCCAGCCTCATCCTGGCAATATAAAACAGATAGTCCAGGATAGCGGCTTTCGTCTTAACGTTTTAATAGTGCTGTTAATTTCGGTACAACTTTGTAAATATCGCCAATAAGTCCATAGTCAGCGTACTGAAAAATTGGCGCGTTTTTATCTTTATTCACGGCGATAATCGTTTTAGCGCCATTGCCGCCAACCATATGTTGTATCTGCCCGGAAATTCCTAACGCAAGATAAATATCAGATTTTAACAGGATGCCGGAAACGCCAATATAGCGTTCGCGGGCCATCCAGTGTTCGCCTTCCGCAATCGGTCGGGAGCAACCTATTTCAGCATCAAGTGCTGATGCCAGCTCCCGGATCATGTGCAAATCGTCCTTAGTCATCAGGCCCCGACCAATGCCTATCACTCGTCTGGCTTTGCTAAGATCGAGACTGCTGACTGTTTTAGCTTGCCGTTCTTTGCATAGAATTTCATGTTCAGGTTGCACATAGGTAACCTTCGTCAACGGTGGATGTGCTGTTGCCGCAGCCAGCGGCCCATAAACACCACTTGCTATCGTTGCTACTACAATTGACGTGGCGAGCGCTTCCCGTCCGAAAGCTAAGCCTCCATACATTCGATGTTCGGCATACAGCGTGCCATTTTTATATTCCATGGCTATTGCATCATTCACCAGCCCGCTATGCAGCAGCACGCTGAGTTTTGCCGCCAGTGCTTTTCCCCGACGAGTTGCTGCCAGTATAACCAGTGTTTTTTGCTTGCTTTGCACCAGCGTCGCCAGAGTTTCCGCATAGTTTTCGATGCGTTGCTGATCCGTTTTTCCTTCCAATAGATAGATGGCATCCGCTTGCGCAACCTGTGCGGCGTCCTCTTCATTCCAAATTACTGCATTGACGCGCTCACCAAGCTGGTGCGCTCCGGCAAGCAGATCCGCATAGCGATCGACACTGTCGCTGAATACCCATACGTTACTTATTTTGCTCATTCTTCACTTCTCCGCTGACGTTAGCTCAACGCATTAGTCAGATAATCTCGCAGACGAGCGACTTCTTCCTCGCCATCGCCTTCGATGATGATGTGCTTACGTTCTGTTTGTTGCGGCGCGTAGACGCTGGCTAACGAGATCCCAGGGGGAACTGACGACCAGCCAATATCGCTGGCGCTCCATTGCGTGACGCTTTTTTTCCCTGCGCTCAGAATGGCCTTCATTGATGGAATGCGAGGAACATTGATATCTGAGGTGACGCACAGCACTGCGGGAAACGGAACATCGAGCACTTCAATCTCGTCTTCGAGGAGTCGCTCTACAGTGACGAAACCATCATTAATTTCAATATGACTGACGGCGTTGATTGCCGGAATGTGCAACATTGCACCGACCAACAGCCCCGTTTGTTGGGCATACAAATCGCCAGAGCCTTCACCACAGAGTAATAGGTCGAATTTTATTTTCTGGCTTGCTGCCGCAATGGCGCCGGCTGTGTAGTGGGGTAAAGCTTTCTCCAGTGAGTCGTCACGAACCAGATACAGTGAATCGGGACCGCGTGAGAGGACATCTTTGCGTAGTTTGGCATTATCCAGCGCTTTTGCGCCGACACTCAGCGCCACTACTTCGTCATTATCGCCAGCCAGCTGAACAGCCGCTTCGATGGCGTTGAGATCAAATGGGCTGATTTTTTCGCCAGCGTGATCAGTAATCAGCGTTCTGTCAGCACTAATAGCGATGTCTTGCTCTTCAGGCACCAGTTTGTAGCAGGTAATCAATCTCATGGCATATCCCTGTGTTTATCGTACTGTTTCAGGATCTCACGAGCGGAGATATAAACCATAATTTCGTCAGTGCCTCCGCCAATGCGGTTTACACGTGTATCGCGCCAGAAACGGGAGACTCGACTATCGTCGGTGTAGCCTAGCCCACCCAAAATTTGCATCGCATCGTCAATCACTTCGCAGGCTGATTGCGCACAGTACAATTTGCACATGGGGGCAGAGAGGCGCATCGACAGGTTGTTGTCGCATTCCCATGCGGTGCGATAAACCATATTCTTCATGTTTTGGATTTTGACGGCCATTTGAGTCAACTTGAGTTGAATCATCTGAAACTGGCCAATATTCTTACCGAATTGAATACGTTGATTGGCGTAGCGCGCGGCATCTTCAAATGCACATTCGGCTACGCCCAGAGAATGGGACGCGATAACCAGGCGTTCAATTTCAAAGTTTTCCATCATATGGATAAAACCATAGCCTTCGCGACCTACCATGGCGCGCTCTTCCAGTTCCACGTCATCCAGAAAAACTTCGCAGTTACTGACCATATGTCAGCCGACTTTGTGCAGACTATTGAGCTTCACCCCTGGAGAAGTAGGGTCCAGCCACCATAAAGTAAAGCAGCGTTTGGGATCTTCCTGTTCGGGGTTACGTGCCAGCACCAGCATATAAGGGTAATCTTTGGCGCCAGTAATGAATGTTTTTTGCCCATTGAGATAAACTTTGCCGTTTTTCCGGGTATAAGTTGTTGCTATGCGGTTGTTATCCGATCCCGCCTGGGGCTCAGTGAAAGCCAAAGAGTAAGCCGGGATACCTGTCAGACCTGCTTCGGCGGTCTTTTGTAACTGTTCGTCGTTGCCGAATCGCTGCATGTTATGAATGCACTGCCCCTCAGTCATGATATAAGCAGGGGCCCCCATGTGGGCGATTTCCTCCAGTACCAGCACCTGCGTCATCATATCGGTAGGCACCCCCCCAAACTCTTCGGGAATACCTAATAAGCCAATTCCACTTTCTGCTAATGCATTAAAGAATTCGTGCGGGAAAGTTCGAGTCTCATCACATCTTTTAAAATACGCCTCGGGAAAACTGCGGGTAATCAGCTCCCGAATACTCGCTAAAAGCAATTCCTGTTCTTCGCTCAGACTAAAGTCCATGAAGTCTCCTCATTACTTATTGATAGTGATCTGTCAGGGGGTGGTGTAATAACATTGCCCCGTATGATTGTTATTAGTGATATCAGTAACTCACTCAGCTAAAACATATAGCCTTAATAAATATTCCAATAAACGCCTCATTCGTAATAATAGTTTTACGAATTCTTCGCATATATAGACAGATCTGACCTGATCCTGGATAAAGCGAACATTCATGTCTTTTTGTGATCGATGTTGGTTTTCTTACTCTTTTTTTGTTGCGGTTGGTGCTGTTTATTTTGCTGTTGCTAATAAATTTATTTCTGCTTGTTTTCTTAGAGATAGGTTCGATTTGTCCAACTGTTTGTCGGGAATGTCAATGCCAGAATGAGGTAGAGGTTTTTATACTGGTCAACGTTAATTAGTGGAGAAGGATGAAAGAAACAGCCTGGATTAATTTTTACCTACATGTTTATCGTCAGAATTCTTCAAATGGTTCTTAATCATTTAAATGTGAAGTGGGGTTGGTATATGGCGATCTTATCTCAAGAGCAACTGGTAGCACTGAAACAGAAAGTCAGAAAAGTCACAGAAACGGATCTGGAAGAAATTCAGTTGACGGTTGAGCGCACGAATGTGTTCCCTGATGAGTATTATGATGTATGCCGGAAAAATGATTTATTCCGTCTGGCAATTCCAGAAGAATTTGGTGGGCTTGGGCTTAATTGCGAACAATTTTTTTCTGTTATGGAAGAATTTTGCCGAGGTCCTGGCGGCATGCGTATGAACCTCCATCATGCTAATGGTCTGAACTGGCGTATTATGTATGATCATGGCGCAGCTGATCTTCGGGCTAAATGGTTACCGCTACTGGCAAATAAAGATGCATACATCAACTTCGCGCTCACTGAAGCCGACTGTGGCTCCGGTGCGGATATTCGTACGACAGCAGTGAAAAAAGGCGATAAATATATTCTAAACGGCAGTAAAACATTAATTTCGCATACCGATATTTCTGATGGTAGCTATGTTATTGCCGTTACGGACGAAAACAAACGTAAAAAAGGCGGTTTGACCGCTTTTTTCATCGAGACAAATACCCCGGGATACTACATCGATCCAATGCCGCACATGATGGGATGTCGCGGTGCGGGACATGCTTACCTGCGTTTTGAGAACTGCGAAGTTCCGGCGCATAACATCATGGGTAAAGAAGGTGATGGTCTGGATATCTTCATGGATGCGTTAGCGCACTCCAGAGCGATGATTGCGGTTACCTGTCTTGGTATGTCTCAGCGTTTCCTGGAGTTGGCTATCACACGCGCTAAAGATCGTGTGACGTTTGGTAAACCGCTGGTTGCCCGTCAGTCTATCCAGCAGACGCTGGCTGATATGGGAACTCAGGTGCATGCGCTTCGCGTCATGCTACGTGACTGCGCGCAGAAGTTTGACCGTGGGGAAGATATCGAGATGGTCTCCGCAATGTGCAAATTGCACGGTATTGATACGGTTCGTACCGTGTCTGATGGCTGTCTTGAGATCTTTGGCGGTATTGGTTACTTCGAAGATAACCCTTATGGCCCTGTTGAGCGGATGTATCGCGATGCGCGTGCACTTTGGTTTGAAGAGGGACCGCGGACTGTTCAGCGCCTGACGATTGCACGCCCGTTAATTGCCGCTGCTGGCGAAATCCGCTAACCCGGAATAGCTCATGCAAAGAGGAGGGACGCGGGATTCTTACCGTTACGCCCTGCCTGCGATCGCACGTCGCGTGTTATTTTGTGGGTGCGATCATTCTTGTTTTCTCGCGAGAGTGACCTATGAGTAAATCATCCGGGAATAGACGTTGGGGCATTATTGCTCTGCTGATTTTAGATTATTTTGTCATGTTTGTGGCTCGTAGCGGCATGTCCATGTGTGGGCCTGCATTGATGCAGGAGTATGGCTGGACTGCCATTGAATTTGGTTGGGTATCTACGGCATTTTTCATCGGTTATGCAATAACCATGTTACCTGCGGGATTGCTGGCTGACCGATTCGGAGGCGGTATTATTCTGGTAACAGGAACGTTATGGTGGGCGTTATTTACTTTCTTAACACCTTTAGGTTCTACACTTGGGCTGATGATGGTATTGCGTATTTTGGTGGGTATTGGTCAAGGACTACTGGTTCCAGCGAATTTCTCTTTGGCTGCAAGATGGGTTCCCAAAAGTGAATCCGGGAAGGCGACGGGGTTGTTGCAGATTGGCTGCCCGGCGGGGATTGCTTTTGCCATGGTGCTGGCGGCATGGATTATTCAGGCGTGGAGCTGGCAAACTGTTTTCTATATTGTCTCTGTTCCGGGGTTGATATGGTGTTTACTCTGGTGGGGGCTGGGTAATAGTCGCCCACAGACAGACAAACGCATCAGTAAAAGTGAGCTGGATTATATTCAGGCAGGGCAAGTCATTTCAGGCGCGCCATCCTCAGAGCAGAATAATGCGGGAGACCCCGGGCTCAATAAAGCGGATATTCTTTCAACGCCTTCTGTTTGGGCTTGCTCTCTATGTTATTTCTGCACCAATTATCTCTTTTTTCTTTTTATGACCTGGCTACCGACCTATTTTGCGATGGGCAGGAATATCGATCTTAAGCAAAGTGCAATCTATTCAATGTTGCCTTATCTGGTCGCGATTTTTGCTTATCCACTGGGTGGATTAGTTACAGACGCGGCCTGCCGACGGCTTGGATAGAACACAGGACGTAAACTTACGCCAGTACTCGGACTGCTTTTAGCCGGAATGTTTCTAATCCTCGGGACACGAGCTAATAGTCTCTGGAGCGCAGCGACGTTAATTTCCGCGTCAAACTTTTTCCTCTGTTTCACTATGGCGGCGCACTTCTCCATTCCTATTATCTTCTCACAGAAAAATACCGGCATGCTGGTGGGATTAAACGGGGTATTTGGAACCTTCGCGGGTATTCTTTCGCCTGTACTGGCTGGGTGGGTGATTGATGTTTCCGGGCAATATGAATATGCGCTTTATCTTGGGGCCGGGATTGCCATTCTGGGGGCATTTTTCATGTTGTTGGCGCGTATTAAGCCAATAGAAAAGAAAGGCTCGTCTGTCTCCGGGCAGGCTCGGTGAGTGAAGTCATACGCCGGATAGCACGGATATGCATATTGAAGGAGTAGGGATATGAGACCCCTTGAAGGAATAAAAGTTGTTGATTTAACCTCTTTTTTGGCAGCTCCAACCGTCGCTCGCCTCCTTGGCGATTGGGGCGCAGATGTGATTAAAATCGAGCCTCCAACTGGCGATCCTGGACGTACACAGGCTTCTGTTTTCAACATGCCATATGAGGATGATGAAAATCCGGCATTTGATATTTCCAACGCTAATAAACGTTTTTTGTGTCTAAATCTGAAAAAAGAGAGCGCAAAAGCCATCGCGTATCGCATTCTGGCCACCGCTGATGTTGTGGTGACCAGCTATCGAACTAAGGCACTGGAGCGTCTGGGTTTTTCCTGGGAAGAGCTTCATCTACGTTTTCCTCGTTTGATTTTTGCTCAGATTCTGGGTTATGGCGAAAAAGGCCCGGAAAAAGATACCGCCGGATTCGATGCAACGGCATACGTTTGCCGGGGTGGGATTCTTGGCTCTACCAACGAACGTGGAGAAACGCCAATTAACTCGGTGAATGGTTTTGGCGATTTTCAGGCATCGATGTGTCTGGTTTCCGGTATTTGCGCAGCTCTCTATGGGCGCACTATCTCAGGAAAAGGCGATAAGGTTACTGTCAGTCTTCACCATACGGCGTTATTTATGATGAGCATTGCTGTGACCTCTGCGCAGTATGGCAATGTCTATCCTAAGTCTCGCTGCGAAGTTGCTAATCCTTTCAACAACACCTACAAAACCAGTGATGGTCGGTGGATGGTTATTTGTATTCCTGAATACGATCGTTACTTCAACAAGTTCATGCAGTTACTTGGGCGCGAGGATTTAATTGATAGCCCTGAATTTTGCCGTATTGCAGATGTTAATCGTTTTGGGCGCAATCGGGACATTATCAATGTTATCAGCGAGCAGGTAGCGAAACGCCCGTTGAGTGAAATGATGCGTCTGTTAAAAGACAATGATTTTGCTCATGAGAAGGGATACACCCCGGATGAAATTTTGCAGGATGAGCAGGCATGGGCGACGGATTGTCTGCGTAACGTTGCATATCCAACCGGGAATCAGCGAGTGTTGGTGACTCCTCCAGTGACAATTCACGGTATGGGGGGCGCGCAGATAAAACCATCCCGCCGACTGGGGCATCACTCACAACAAATCCTTGCTGAATATGGATACACGCCGGACTACATTTACGCTTTTAGTTATGAAGGCGCAGTTATTATCCCGGACTAACTATTGAACTGCCCGGTTTTCCAGAAAATAGATTTTTACACCACGAAGCTGTGGTCTGTGAGAACACGGTTCATGGATGAACCGATTAACTCGCTGCCCACGTAGAGCCAACTTGAAAGATGGCGTGTACATAGCGTGCGTGAGTTGTCGCTGCGTGGTTGACGATAAATAAACCCGGCAGCAGCACTGAATAGTGCAAAGGAGCATTGATGACAGCGACGATCCCTGTTTATTCCTTGTATGGAGAACAATCTGGTTTGGGCTGGGAGAATTTTTTCAATGTTGAACTACTCTCATATCGTTCAAAAGCGCTGAACTGGCGAGCGAGTCCTCATGTTCACGATTCGCTTATTCAGGTGCTTTTTATTCAGCATGGCAATGTGGATGTGTTGATGAATTGCACACGACAAAAAGCTCGTGCTCCGTGCCTGATTCTGGTGCCTGCGCAGACAGTTCATGGCTTTGAGTACACCCCAGATTCAGAAGGTCTGACCATTACAGCTTCGCAACAGCTTTTTGAATTGCTGAGCGGAATTTTGTCTCCGGGGATTCTGAAACTCATGCATACCCCAAGTGTGGTTTCACTGGAGTCTTTTCCTGAAGAGAAAGACATTATATGGGAAATATATTATGCAATGCTGGATGAGTTACGCGTTCCGCTGCTCAACCAAACTGCGATGTGCGCATCATTGTTTATTTCTATATTTGTCCATCTTTCGCGTATGAGCGATCGTTTGAGTCTTGAAAACCAGCAAAGCGACAATACTTCGCGTAAAGCATCGCAGATTCACAAATTTCTGGCGCTTGTTGAAAAAAAGTGTCACCAGCGGCTAACTGTTAATGATTATTCCATGGAAATGGGGATGCCCGCTGGGCACCTTTCGCGCTTGTGTCGTTTAATGTTGGGAATGTCCAGCCTGGATGTCATTAATATGCGGGTTATCCAGGAAGCCCAGCGAGAACTGATCTACACCTCAAAAACGATAAAACAATTGGCGGCTTTTCTCGGCTTTAATGATGAAGCTTATTTCACTCGTTTCTTTCACAAGCATACCGGTGTGAGCCCCAGCCAATTTCGCGAGAGGGCTGTGCGACAGATATCGATGGTGGAGGCGTCACCCTGATTGATGAAGGCATCCTTCAGAGCTTGAGGGATGCCTGTCGCGGTATTATTCACCCTCAGCCGGTAGTACAGGCATCCAGTCAATTGGCTTTTCGCCACGTTGTTCCAGCCACTGATTTGCCAGCACAAAATGATTACAGCCAAAGAATCCACGATGTGCTGATAATGGCGATGGATGCGGCGCTTTCAGTACGTGATGGCGCTGCTTATCAATAATTGCTCCTTTCTTCTGGGCGTGTGAACCCCACAGTAAAAACACGACACCTTCTCGATGCTGGTTAATCAGGCTGATGACTTTATCTGTGAACGTTTCCCAGCCGAGGCTGGCGTGGGAATGCGCCTGGCCTGCACGTACCGTCAATACAGTATTAAGCAGAAGAACGCCCTGACGCGCCCAGCTTTCCAGATAGCCATGTGCCGGTCGGGTAAAGCCAGGGATCGTATTTTCCAGTTCTTTATACATATTGAGTAGCGACGGTGGAGTGGCAATGCCGGGACGTACCGAGAACGCCAGGCCATGTGCCTGACCTGGCCCGTGGTAAGGGTCCTGACCAAGAATCACCACTTTGACGTCGCCCAACTCGGTAAAGCGAAAGGCGTTAAACACATCTTTTTGAGGTGGGTAAATAGTTATTCCCGACTGCCGCTCGGCGGCGACGGTTTGAAGTGTATTAAGAAAATAAGGTTGCTGTTTCTCGTCAGCCAGCACGTCATGCCAGGTTAATGGGTTAGCCATCTCGCTCTCCTGCGAACATTCAATCTGCCTAGCTTAACTGCTTCTTTCTACAGAACAAAATTAAGCTCATTTTTTAGACATAATCGAATGCAAAAAAATGTAAATTGGTAAAATCACATACCCGTATAAGTTGATGTAAAACAATAAAATCCATTCTCGATAATGTTTGATGTGTTGTTTTTATTGATTTAAATCAAAGAATCAGGGGTGTTTGAAGAGTATATATACACTCAAGCAACAATGGTTTTACCAATTGGCCGCGACAGGCTGAACGAATCAAATAATTTTGCCGGGGAGGCATCACATGATTACAGGTATCCAGATTACTAAAGCCGCTAACGACGATCTGCTGAACTCTTTCTGGCTGCTGGACAGCGAAAAAGGCGAAGCTCGCTGCATCGTTGCGAAAGCAGGTTTTGCAGAAGATGAAGTGGTTGCAGTAAGCAAACTGGGTGACATTGAGTACCGTGAAGTTCCAGTAGAAGTTAAACCAGAAGTTCGCGTGGAAGGTGGTCAGCACCTGAACGTTAACGTTCTGCGTCGTGAAACCCTGGAAGATGCAGTTAAGCATCCGGAAAAATATCCGCAGCTGACCATTCGTGTATCCGGTTATGCTGTTCGCTTCAACTCTCTGACTCCAGAACAACAGCGCGACGTTATCGCTCGTACCTTTACTGAAAGCCTGTAAGGCTGAAGTAGCAAGTTAATCTCTAAGCGGAAGATGATAGTTCATCTTCCGCTTTTCTTTTTGCCTTTCAATAGAAAATACGTACCGCGCAATAGACCAGCAACAGCGCCAGTACGATATTCAATTGGCGACCATAATGGCGAAACAGTCGCTGAAACAGATGCCCCGCCAATGCCCAGCAGACATTACCAAACGTGCCAATCATCGCCAGCAAGACACTTACGCCAACGACCCAGCTTAATGCTTGCGTTTGTGGCAGGACAAATGTCGATAGCGCCGTAATGCCGTACAAAATGATTTTGACGTTCACAAACTGCAAAGCAAAGCTGGCCCAAAAACTGATTGGTTTTGCCTGAAGTCCGTCTTCTTTCGTTGGACTGGTGGCAATTTTCCATGCCAGCCAGACAATGTATGCCGCCCCCGCCCAACTTAGCAGACGTACCGCAGCCGGGTCGATCACCGCCAGTGAAAACGAAATCCCCGCGCACAGCAGCATTACAATCAAAAATCCGG
>NZ_BBMY01000085.1 GCF_000759775.1 Escherichia albertii NBRC 107761 = DSM 17582 | reverse complement strand
TGTTTCACTTGTTCAGCAAACATGCGATGAATCTGAGTTTAACAATTATCGTTCCGCTGTGGGTGAAATTATGGGGCGAATGCTCGTCGATATCATGAATCCCATCTATAAACAGCACCCCGAACTAAAACCCAGAGAAATTACCTGAAAATCACCGCGCTGCTTCATTCTGCCCCCATAACTGTCAGGTCTTTCCAGTACCAGATTACAGCTTAATGCCGCAGTGTAATAAATTTTCCCTCCAGTACTTTTTGCAGTCAGGCGATACGGTGCCTGACTATGTGCATTGCGTTACGAAATTCCGGTAACACGATGCGTCGACTAAACGGCGTAAAACTCTTGTAAATATGGACGGTGAACACTTTTGAACGAAAAGTGTTGTCTTCACCCAGACACAGCTCTTCTGTCTTTGCCTCTTACTTTATTGAAATAATGTAATCGGTGTCACAAAAAGGTGCGGTCTTACGGAATTTTCCGTAAAGTTCGGTACTCTGAATTAGTAGAGATAAATTCTTCAGGAGAGAAGCCATGAAGTGGCAACAACGTGTTCGTGTCGCAACTGGCCTGAGTTGCTAGCAGATTATGTTGCATTTACTGGTAGTGGCGCTGCTGGTGGTAGGCTGGATGAGTAAGACTCTGGTTCACGTCGGCGTGGGATTATGTGCGTTGTATTGCATCACGGTGGTGATGATGCTGGTGTTCCAGCGCCACCCCGAGCAACGCTGGCGCGAGGTGGCTGATGTGCTGGAAGAGCTGACCACTACCTGGTATTTTGGTGCGGCGCTGATTGTGCTGTGGCTGTTGTCCCGCGTGTTGGAAAACAACTACTTGCTGGCGATTGCAGGGCTGGCGATCCTTGCTGGCCCGGCGGTAGTGTCGTTACTGGCTAAAGATAAGAAGTTACATCACCTTGCGTCTAAACATCGCGTACGCCGCTGACCCTGTCGTGGCCGTTATCACCAGTAGCGGCCACAAACTATTCCACACAATATCCAGACTCGCATCCTTTAAATAGATCTGCTTGGTAATGTCCGTAAAGTGGCGAATAGGGTTAATCCACGTCAGGTTTTGCAGCCATACTGGCATGTTTTCCACCGGCGAAACGTAACCGGAAAGGAGAATGGCGGGCATCATAAAGACAAACACGCCGATAAACGCCTGCTGTTGCGTTGAACACAGTGACGAAATCAACAGACCGAATCCCACCAGCGATAAACCGTAAATCACCATCGTAAAGTAGAACAGCGCCAGCGATCCGGCGAAGGGAATCTGATACGCCCAGATACCAATCGCCAGCACAATAGTGGCCTGGAAGGTGGCGACAATTAACGCCGGGACGGCTTTGCCGATGAATATCTGCCAGGTGGTGAGCGGCGAAACCAGTAGCTGATCGAGCGTACCCTGTTCACGTTCGCGGGCGACGGAAAGTGAAGTGACGATCATCACGCCGATAGTGGTGATCATGGCGATCAGCGACGGCACCACGAACCATTTGTAATCGAGATTCGGGTTATACCAGTTGCGTACCACCAGTTCGCTGTTGTTGGGCTTTGGTTTTCCTTCCAGCAGCTCCTGCTGATAATTTTTGACGATCTGTTGCAGGTAATTAGCGGCGATTTGCGCACTGTTGGAGTTACGCCCGTCGAGGATCAACTGCAACGGCGCGGTCTGAAAGGTATCCAGTTTGCGCGAGAAGTCAGCCGGAAAACGCACCAGCAATAACGCCTTTTGTGTGTCGATGGTTGGACGGATCTCCTGCGGGCTTTTCAGCAGCAACACATGGGTAAAGGCACTGGCGCGGGCAAAGCGCTGGGTCAGTTCTACTGAATGTGCGCCGTTATCTTCGTCGTAAATGGCGATGGTGGCGTTGGTCACTTCCAGCGTGGCGGCGAACGGGAACAGGATCACCTGAATCAACACGGGTAAAATCAGAATTGCCCGCGTCTGTGGTTCGCGCAGCAGCGACTGCAACTCTTTGCGGATTAATGTCCATAAGCGATGAAACATGCTCTTCTCCCTAATCCAGCCGACGTTTGGTTTTCAGCCACGTCAGGCCGATAAACATCACCGCCGAAGCGATCAAAAACAGCACATTCACTATCAGCACCACTGGAATATTCCCGGCGAGAAACAAACTTTGCAGGGTACTGACGAAATAACGTGCGGGAATAATGTACGTCACAGCGCGGATCACCGCCGGCATACTGTCTATCTGAAAAATAAAGCCGGAAAGCATAATCGACGGCAGGAAAGCGGCGTTTAGTGCCACCTGGGCGGCGTTGAACTGGTTGCGGGTAATTGTGGAAATCAGTAGCCCCATCCCCAGGGTACTGAGCAAAAACAGGCTGGAGATAAAAAACAGAATCAGCAGCGACCCGCGATACGGCACGCCGAGAATAAACACCGACACCAGCATACACAGCAGCATCGCCAGCATCCCGAGAAAGTAATAGGGAATCAGCTTACACAGCAGCAGTTCCGTGCGGGTAATCTCCGTAGAGAGTAACGCCTCCATGGTGCCGCGTTCCCATTCTCGCGCCACCACCAGCGAGGTGAGAATGGCGCCGATGACCGTCATGATAATGGTCACCGCACCGGGGATAATAAAGTGCTGGCTAATCGCCGCCGGGTTAAACCAGTAGCGTGTCTGGACGTCAATAAGCGGTTCAAAAGTCTGCCCGTTGTCCTCCGCCCGCTGCATTTGCCAAATCTGCCAGATCCCTTCGACATAGCCCTGCACAAAGTTAGCGGTATTCGGCTCACTGCCGTCGGTGATCACCTGAATCGGTGCGGTGGCGTTGGCGCGCTCCATCTGCTCGGCGAAATCCACCGGAATAACCACCAGACCACGAATTTTTCCCGCCTGCATTTTGGCGATCAG
Organism: Escherichia albertii NBRC 107761 = DSM 17582; assembly: GCF_000759775.1. GTDB lineage: Bacteria > Pseudomonadota > Gammaproteobacteria > Enterobacterales > Enterobacteriaceae > Escherichia > Escherichia albertii. Next base: position 18,150 of record NZ_BBMY01000085.1, on the reverse strand, counting down.
TTCCTGACGGTTATCGCTGATGGTGGCGTCGATGTAGGGCGAACCGGTCATGGTGTGGGTGAAATCCAGCGCCGCTTCGCTACGCTGTTCCAGTAAAATCCCGACGCGCAGCTTGCTGGAGTCGAGGTTAATGCCGTATCCAAAAATAAACAGCAGTAGCAGTGGGATCACTACCGCAATCAGCCAGCTACTCGGATCGCGAACGATCTGCCGCGTCTCTTTGACGCACAGCGCCCGCACGCGACGCCAGGACAGGATCGGATTACTCATTGCTATGCTCCTTATCCCAGTCGTGGATCAACTGAATAAAGGCTTGCTCCATAGTGGGATCGGGTTGCTCATCGTTGGCCGACTGCGCTTTCAAATCGTCCGGTGTGCCGCTGGCGATTAATTTCCCGCGGTACACCAGGCCGATGCGGTCGCAATATTCCGCTTCATCCATAAAGTGGGTGGTGACCATCACCGTGACGCCTTTCTCTACCATACTGTTGATATGTAGCCAAAATTCACGGCGGGTGAGGGGATCAACGCCGGACGTCGGCTCATCGAGAAACAGAATATCCGGTTCATGCATCAGCGAACAGGCCAGCGCCAGCCGTTGTTTAAAACCTAATGGCAGTTCATCGGTGGCGTGGGAGGCGATACTTTTCAGGCCGAACGCCTCGCTCATTCGAGAGATTTTTTCATTCTGCGCCCGACCGCGTAAGCCATACACGCCAGAGAAAAAGCGTAAATTCTGTTCGACCGTCAGGTTGCCGTAGAGCGAAAACTTTTGCGCCATATAGCCGAGGTGCTGGCGCGCTTTACCGGAACTCTCTTTCAGATCCATTCCCAATACCAGCGCCTGACCAGAGGTCGGAACCAGCAAACCGCACATCATCTTAAACGTGGTCGATTTCCCCGCGCCGTTTGGCCCGAGCAAACCAAAAATTTCCCCGCGTTTAACAGCAAAGTTGACGTGATCGGTGGCGGCAAAATCGCCAAATTTCTTGGTCAGCTCTTTCGCTTCGATTACTGTCTCGTCGGGTGTGCCTTCTACCGTATGTAATATTGCGCCCAGCGGCGATTCCGAAGTTCCGGCACCGCCGAGCAAATCAATAAACGCATCTTCAAAGCGCGGCGTAGTTTCGTTGATGTTGATTTCCGGCATCCCGTCGGCATGGCGAATATCGTCTGGTGTGGCCTCTTTTTTGAGGATCAGGCGTACCGATTTCCCCTGAATCATCCCGTCGCTGATCTGTGGCAGTTTCAATGCCCGTTGCAACAATTTGCGGTTGCCCTCGTGCGGGCTGGTCATCAGAAAACTGCGTCCGGCCATAGTTTGCGTCAGAGCCGTCGGTTCCCCCTGATACAGCAGCTCGCCTTCGTTCATCAGCAATACGTCACGGCACTGCTCGGCTTCGTCAAGATACGAGGTGCTCCAGAGGATTAACATCCCTTCGCCCGCCAGCTCATGCACCATCTGCCACAGTTCGCGCCGTGAGATAGGGTCAACGCCGACGCCGGGTTCATCGAGCAGCAATACTTTCGGTTCGCCCACCAGCGTACAGGCCAGGCCGAGTTTTTGCTTCATCCCGCCGGAGAGCTTGCCCGCCAGACGCCCGGTAAACGGGCCAAGAGACGTAAACTCCAGTAGACGAGCAAAAGTTTGCTTCCGCGCTTCACCGGTGACGCTGCGCAAATCCGCATACAGATTGAGGTTCTCCATCACAGTGAGATCTTCATACAGGCCGAATTTCTGCGGCATATAGCCGAGCACGGCGTGCAGCGCAGCATCGTTTTTGATGGGATCAAAGCCAATCACCGTGGCACTGCCGCTGTCGGGTTTCAGTAATCCCGCCAGCATCCGCATCAGCGTGGTTTTACCCGCGCCATCCGGCCCCACCAGCCCCGTCACATAACCAGCGTGAATGGTACAGTTGAGCGGCGCGACGGCGGGCTTGTCCATGCCCGGAAAACGTTTTTCCAGGCCGTTTAGCGTAATAACGGCATCATTCATGTCCTGCCTCGTTACCGAATTGCACCGTTACTGGCATTCCCTGGCGTAACGCATCATCGGCGTCCGTCACCACAATACGCAGGCGATAAACGAGGTCGGTACGCAGATCCGGCGTTTCGACGGTTTTCGGCGTAAATTCAGCAGTTGGTGAAACGAAACCGATCTGCCCGTGATACGGCTTGTTCGGGCGACCATCGGTATAAAGCAGCACTTCGCGCCCCGGCTGAGCCTGGTCGAGATTACGCTCATCAACATAGGCGCGTACCCACACCGGGCGTGTCAGCGAGACGGTAAACACTGTGCCGCCTTCATTGAGCACCGTACCCGGTTCTACCGCGCGGGTTAACAACGTGCCATCAGAGGGGGCAATCAGCGTCGAGTCCTGTAAATTCAGCTCCGCCTGCGCCAGTTGCGCCTGCGCCTGTTCGAGGCTGGCTTTCGCCTGGGCGATGTCCTGCTCGCGATTACCGGAGCGGTACTGGCGGAGTTTATCCTGTGCCGATTTCAGCGTCGCCAGAGCCTGGTCGCGCGAGGAGCGAGCATTTTCCAGGTCGTTTGCCGAAATGGTGCGACTTTTCCACAACCCTTGCTGGCGGTTGTAGAAGTTCTGCGCATAGTCATAAGCGGCCTGCGCTTGTTTCACTGCGGCGGCAGCCTGGGCAATTTCTTCATCGCGATATCCCGCGAGCATCAGGTCATATTGCGCCTGAGCTACCGAAACGCCCGCTTTTGCCTGCATCAGGGCGATTTCATACGGTTTGTGATCCAGTTCGCCCAGCACCTGGCCTGCTTTTATCGTATCGCCTTCGTCTACGGCCAGCGACTCAACGCGACCACCAACGCGGAAGCTAAGATTCACCGTACGAATATCCACGTTGCCATACAGCGTCAGACCGTTATCCTGGCGGCTCTGATACCACCAGTAGCCTCCGGCAATCACGGCGGCAAGCACCACTACCGCCAGTCCAATTACGACAGGTTTTTTCATCACTACAAACTCCTTTGCGATAATCCTTGCAAAATCAGATCGATATGACAGGTTATCGTCTGGTTGATCAGTTCGGTCTTTTCTTCATCGAACGCGGCCCAGCCGGTGCGTAACAGAATAGTTTCTTTGCCAAGACGAAACGCCAGAATCTCGCCAATCAGCGCATGAGTATGGAGGATCGTGCGCGTATCGTTGGCATCGCAACCTGTCCAGGCGGCGATCAGGCGTGTGAGGTGGCAGTGCAGTGGGCTAATCACCTGTTCATGCACGAGGTGGTAGGCTGCTGTGGGGGAGAGTTGCTCACGGGAAATAAACTTGCTGAGGTTGACGGTGTTATCCTGGGTGAGCAGTTGGATCATATTCCTGCAAGCGCGAAGGATCAGCTCACGGATAGCGGCGCGATCTGGTTCTGGCTGTGAGAATAAGCGTTCGGCTTCTTCTGCGTGTGGGCGGAACTGCTCGCCAATGAAATCGGCAATCCATTGGGCACAGGCCAGGTACAAATCTTCCTTCGAACCGAAATAGTAGGTGATGGCGGCGATATCACGGGTGGTGGCGTTCATTCCATACTCGCCAAACTGCGCTAGCGCCGCAGCAATAAGCTGTTTTTTCGCCTGCTCACCCTTGATTGTCATGGCAGGGTTATTCATCGCACAGCCCATTCTTAATCAAATGATTGATTAAGATTATGACCCCTTTTTACTGTTGTCCAGTATGGCCAGGAATTTTAGCAATACCAGTCTCAGGGATAATTTATGCGCCGCGTCACAAAAACTGCTACACTCCGCCCCCTCATGACATTGTGGTTTTTGTCATTTTCCTTTTCAGTATCTCCCTGAAAACTACACCGGTAACGGTCGGGGCGGTTCGGAGTAGTTATGTCTTTCGATTCTTTGGGTTTAAGCCCTGATATCCTGCGCGCTGTTGCCGAGCAGGGTTACCGTGAACCCACTCCTATCCAGCAGCAGGCGATCCCTGCGGTGCTGGAAGGCCGCGACCTGATGGCCAGTGCCCAGACCGGCACCGGCAAAACCGCGGGCTTTACGCTGCCGTTGTTGCAACACCTGATCACTCGCCAGCCGCACGCCAAAGGACGTCGCCCGGTACGCGCGCTGATCCTCACCCCGACCCGTGAACTGGCGGCGCAGATTGGCGAAAACGTCCGTGATTACAGCAAATACCTGAACATTCGTTCGCTGGTGGTGTTTGGCGGCGTCAGCATTAATCCGCAGATGATGAAGCTGCGTGGCGGTGTTGATGTGCTGGTGGCAACGCCGGGACGTTTGCTGGACCTGGAACACCAGAACGCGGTGAAGCTGGATCAGGTTGAAATTCTCGTCCTCGATGAAGCTGACCGTATGCTCGACATGGGCTTTATTCACGACATCCGTCGCGTGTTGACTAAATTGCCAGCGAAGCGCCAGAACCTGCTGTTCTCCGCCACTTTCTCTGACGACATTAAAAACCTGGCGGAGAAGCTGCTGCATAATCCGCTGGAAATCGAAGTGGCGCGCCGCAATACCGCGTCTGATCAGGTAACCCAACACGTTCATTTTGTTGATAAGAAACGCAAACGCGAATTGTTGTCGTACATGATTGGTAAAGGGAACTGGCAGCAGGTGCTGGTATTTACCCGTACCAAACATGGCGCTAACCATCTGGCGGAACAGCTCAATAAAGATGGCATCCGCAGTGCGGCGATCCACGGTAATAAATCGCAAGGCGCGCGTACCCGTGCGCTGGCCGATTTTAAATCGGGCGATATTCGCGTACTGGTGGCAACTGACATTGCTGCGCGTGGCCTGGATATCGAAGAGTTGCCGCACGTCGTCAACTATGAACTGCCAAACGTACCGGAAGATTATGTCCACCGTATTGGGCGTACCGGTCGTGCAGCAGCCACTGGCGAAGCGTTATCGCTGGTGTGCGTTGATGAACACAAACTGCTGCGTGATATCGAAAAATTGCTGAAAAAAGAGATCCCGCGCATTGCGGTTCCGGGCTATGAGCCGGATCCGTCAATCAAAGCTGAACCGATCCAGAATGGTCGCCAGCAACGTGGCGGTGGTCGCAGTCAACAGCAACCGCGCCGTGCAGAAGGTGGCGCGAAATCAGGTAGCGCGAAGCCCGCAGAAAAACCGTCTCGCCGCCTCGGCGATGCCAAACCGACAGGCGAACAACAACGTCGTCGCCGTCCGCGTAAACCTGCCGCTGCGCAGTAATCTTTTATGCCGGGCATAGCCCGGCATGAGACTGATGACAAACGTAAAACTGCCTGATGCGCTACGCTTATCAGGCCTACGTGAACTCTGCAATATATTGAATGTGCATGTTTTTGTAGGCCGGATAAGGCGCTTGCGCCGCATCCGGCATTTCACAACAAGCACTTGTCAGCCATTTGCGAGCGCGGCAAAAAGATTTCTCTGTTTTATCGCCCACAAGCCACCCGATGCGTTACTTCTCCGCAGCCAATTGTCCGCGCAACGCCATTAAAAGGTACCCCAGGCGATTCTTGCCCTGACCATTACCGCCATCTCCCCAGTAAGCATCATTTTGCGTATGCTCAACCAGTTTTGCGGACGCGGTTGCCAGCAAGAGCGTATGCAGTTTTGCATGTTGTTCGAATTTAGCGCGAAGCGCTTTACGCATCATCCTGGTGGTTATTGCGAGCCGCTTTCCAGAAACAGAAAAACCATTACCCCTGAAAACCGAAAAATGCCACAATATTGGCTGTTTATACAGTATTTCAGGTTTTCTCATGGCATTAACCGCCGCGCTTAAAGCGCAAATCGCCGCCTGGTATAAGGCGCTTCAGGAACAGATCCCCGACTTTATTCCCCGTGCGCCGCAGCGGCAGATGATTGCAGAGGTCGCTAAAACGCTGGCCGGAGAAGAAGGGCGGCATCTGGCGATTGAAGCCCCCACCGGCGTTGGGAAAACGCTCTCCTATTTGATCCCCGGCATCGCCATTGCCCGCGAAGAACAAAAAACGCTGGTGGTGAGTACCGCTAACGTAGCGTTGCAGGATCAGATCTACAGCAAAGATTTGCCGTTGCTGAAAAAGATCATTCCCGATCTTAAATTCACTGCCGCTTTCGGGCGTGGGCGCTACGTTTGCCCGCGAAACCTGACGGCGCTCGCCAGTACTGAACCCACGCAACAGGATCTGCTGGCGTTTCTCGACGACGAACTCACACCGAACAATCAGGAAGAACAAAAACGCTGTGCGAAGCTGAAGGGCGATCTCGACACTTATAAATGGGATGGTTTGCGCGATCACACTGATATTGCTATTGATGATGATCTCTGGCGCCGCCTGAGTACTGATAAAGCCAGTTGTCTTAACCGCAACTGTTACTACTATCGCGAATGCCCGTTTTTTGTCGCTCGTCGGGAAATTCAGGAAGCGGAAGTGGTGGTGGCAAACCATGCGCTGGTGATGGCGGCGATGGAAAGCGAAGCGGTATTGCCTGACCCGAAAAATTTGCTGCTGGTACTGGATGAAGGTCATCACCTGCCGGACGTGGCGCGGGATGCGCTGGAGATGAGCGCCGAAATCACCGCGCCCTGGTATCGGCTGCAACTGGACTTGTTCACCAAACTGGTCGCCACCTGCATGGAGCAGTTTCGCCCGAAGACCATCCCACCGCTGGCAATTCCTGAACGTTTGAATGCGCATTGTGAAGAGTTGTATGAGCTTATTGCCTCTTTAAACAACATTCTCAATCTCTACATGCCTGCCGGGCAGGAGGCAGAGCACCGTTTTGCGATGGGCGAACTGCCCGATGAAGTGCTGGAGATTTGCCAGCGTCTGGCAAAACTTACCGAAATGCTGTGTGGTCTGGCGGAGTTATTCCTCAACGATTTAAGCGAGAAAACCGGCAGCCACGACATTGTGCGCCTGCATCGGTTAATTTTGCAGATGAACCGTGCGCTGGGGATGTTTGAGGCGCAAAGCAAACTCTGGCGGCTGGCTTCGCTGGCGCAATCTTCCGGTGCGCCAGTGAGCAAATGGGCGACGCGGGAAGAGCGCGAAGGGCAACTACATCTCTGGTTTCACTGCGTGGGAATACGTGTCAGCGATCAACTGGAAAGGCTGCTGTGGCGCAGTATTCCGCACATTATTGTCACCTCCGCAACCTTGCGTTCGCTGAACAGTTTTTCGCGTTTGCAGGAGATGAGCGGGCTGAAAGAGAAAGCGGGCGACCGCTTTGTGGCGCTGGATTCGCCTTTTAACCACTGCGAACAGGGCAAAATTGTTATTCCCCGGATGCGCTTTGAGCCTTCCATCGACAACGAAGAGCAGCACATTGCCGAAATGGCAGCGTTCTTCCGTGAGCAGGTGGAGAGCAAAAAACATCTTGGTATGTTGGTGCTGTTTGCCAGTGGACGAGCGATGCAGCGGTTTCTCGACTATGTGACGGATTTACGCCTGATGTTGCTGGTGCAGGGCGATCAACCGCGTTACCGTTTAGTTGAACTACACCGCAAACGCGTTGCCAACGGTGAGCGCAGCGTGTTGGTGGGTTTACAGTCATTTGCCGAAGGGCTTGATTTGAAAGGCGATCTGCTCAGCCAGGTGCATATCCACAAAATCGCTTTTCCGCCTATCGACAGCCCGGTGGTGATCACCGAAGGGGAATGGTTAAAAAGCCTCAACCTCTATCCGTTTGAGGTGCAAAGCCTACCGAGCGCCTCGTTTACCCTGATTCAGCAGGTTGGGCGATTGATTCGAAGCCACGGTTGCTGGGGCGAAGTGGTGATTTACGACAAACGCTTGCTGACCAAAAATTATGGCAAGCGACTACTGGATGCATTACCGGTATTTCCGATTGAGCAACCGGAAGTCCCTGAAGGTATAGTTAAAAAGAAAGAAAAAACGAAATCTCCACGCCGTCGGCGGCGTTAATGATGTGAGTCAGGTAAGGAGTCGTAAATGGACTATCGCAAAATCATTAAAGAGATCGGGCGCGGGAAAAACCACGCGCGCGATTTAGACCGGGACACCGCGCGCGGTCTGTATGCCCATATGCTCAACGGTGAAGTCCCCGACCTTGAGTTGGGCGGCGTATTGATTGCGCTGCGTATCAAAGGGGAAGGGGAGGCAGAAATGCTCGGCTTCTATGAAGCCATGCAAAATCACACCGTCAAGCTGACGCCGCCGGTCGGCAAGCCGATGCCCATCGTCATTCCAAGCTATAACGGCGCGCGTAAACAGGCCAACCTGACGCCGTTGCTGGCGATTCTGCTGCATAAACTTGGTTTTCCTGTGGTGGTTCACGGCGTCAGCGAAGATCCAACTCGTGTGCTGACCGAAACCATTTTCGAACTGATGGGTATTACGCCAACGTTGCACGGCGGGCAGGCGCAGGCGAAGCTCGACGAACATCAACCTGTCTTTATGCCTGTTGGCGCGTTTTGCCCGCCGCTGGAAAAACAACTGGCGATGCGCTGGCGGATGGGCGTGCGTAACAGTGCACATACCCTGGCGAAACTGGCGACGCCGTTTGCTGAAGGTGAGGCGCTGCGTCTTTCCAGCGTCTCACATCCTGAGTACATCGGACGGGCGGCTAAATTCTTCAATGATATTGGCGGGCGGGCGCTGTTAATGCATGGCACCGAAGGCGAAGTCTATGCTAATCCGCAACGCTGCCCGCAAATAAATCTTATTGATCGCGAAGGGATGCAGGTGCTGTATGAAAAACAGGACACTGTTGGCAATGAGTTACTGCCACAAGCAAAAGACCCGGAAACCACGGCGCAGTGGATTGAGCGTTGCCTGGCTGGCAGCGAAGCGATTCCCGAATCGCTGAAAATCCAGATGGCTTGCTGTCTGGTGGCAACGGGAGAAGCGGCAACTATCAGCGACGGCCTGGCGCGCGTTAATCAGGCATTTTAATTTTTATCTCCGCCGGATGAGCAATGTCATCCGGCCGTTACCCCACCGCAATATGAAATTCCTGCATCTTTATTGACCTTCCTGCGCCCGGCGTGCAGCATAAAAAAACAACAAACACATAACATAAACAGGAGTTAACTATGGAAAGTGGTCATCGCTTTCATGCGCAGACGCTGCACAGTTTTATTCAGGCTGTATTTCGTCAGATGGGGAGCGAGGAACAAGAAGCGAAATTAGTCGCCGATCATTTAATCGCGGCAAATCTGGCAGGGCATGATTCACATGGTATTGGCATGATCCCAAGCTATGTGCGCTCCTGGAGTCAGGGACATCTACAAATTAACCATCATGCCAGAATAGTCAAAGAAGCGGGGGCGGCGGTCACGCTCGATGGCGATCGCGCATTGGGTCAGGTCGCGGCGCACGAAGCGATGGCACTGGGGATTGAGAAGGCACGTCAGCACGGTATTGCCGCCGTGGCGCTACATAACTCGCATCATATTGGGCGCATTGGATACTGGGCGGAACAGTGCGCGGCGGCGGGGTTTGTCTCTATCCACTTTGTTAGCGTGGTCGGTATTCCAATGGTCGCGCCGTTCCACGGTCGCGACAGTCGCTTTGGCACCAATCCGTTCTGTGTGATTTTCCCACGTAAAGATGATTTCCCGCTGTTGCTTGATTACGCCACCAGCGCCATCGCATTTGGTAAAACTCGCGTTGCCTGGCATAAAGGCGTCCCCGTACCGCCAGGCTGCCTGATTGATGTTAACGGCGTGCCGACGACGAATCCGGCGGTAATGCAGGAGTCGCCGTTAGGTTCGCTGTTGACCTTTGCCGAACATAAAGGCTATGCCCTCGCGGCGATGTGTGAAATTCTTGGCGGGGCGCTTTCTGGCGGTAAAACGACGCATCAGGAAACGTTACAAACCAGTCCCGATGCCATTCTTAACTGCATGACCACTATCATCATCAACCCGGAACTGTTCGGCGCACCGGATTGTAGCGCGCAGACCGAAGCTTTTGCTGAGTGGGTGAAAGCCTCGCCGCATGATGAAGATAAGCCGGTTTTGCTACCGGGCGAGTGGGAAGTGAACACGCGTCGCGAACGGCAGGAGCAGGGGATTCCATTGGATGCGGGAAGCTGGCAGGCCATTTGTGATGCAGCGCGGCAGATTGGTATGCCGGAAGAGACGTTGCAGGCTTTCTGTCAGCAGTTAGCCAGCTAAAAAAAAGCCCGTCCAGTGACGGACGGGCAAACAAGGGTAACATAGGATCAATGAGGGTTAGAGCATATGCGTCTGTCGGCAAACGGACAGGGAAATACTTTTGCTGGACGTAGCGTAAATGCCATATCCGACCAACGGTTGAATTTTGTAGGCCTGATAAGACGCGACAGTGTCGCATCAGGCATCTGATGCCGGATGCGGCGTAAACGCCTTATCCAGCCTACGAATTACTGATCCGACCTACGAATTACTTATAGATAACCGCAGTTCCGCTTAATTTATTGTTGTTGGTCGCGGAGGTAATGCTGTATCCGCTGGCGCCAGCAGCCGCAGCTTTTTCAGCCAGTTTTGCTTCCAGAGCATCAAGGGTAGATGCGCCATCGGCTGAAACCACGCCGATTTTATTCATGTTTTGTGCCTGGGAAGCCGTTACCGGTTCTGCCGCGAACACACCAAATGACAGAGTTGAAAGAGCCATAGCAGCAACAACAGTATTGATAGTTTTCATGATTAATCTCTCGCAGGTGATTTTTGTTTAAGTGACGTTGTTTCGTCGATGTGATGAGTATCACGTTTTTTTGTGTGAGAGAAAATCGAAGAGAATTGACCACCTTGTTCAAATAAATTGATTAATATCTAACATGTTGATATTTAATTCATTTATCACATTTATGAATCATTTCCACATCGGGTGGCATTCACGGCGGCGTTAAAGGCACGGAATGCCACTCAAAATTCAAATCATATTCGCTATACATCATACCAGTTGTAGTTAACGTAACTGGCTGTCTTTTGAACCTCTGCGATTATATCCCGTATAAACGGGTTTTTGTAAATCTTTCTCCTGTTGGCAGTGAATACATAAGCGCACGCCAGGAATGGCTTCCCGACGGGCTTGCGGGATGGGGGCACCGCACTCTTCACATTCATACAGGCTCTCGCCACGAGGGATTTCACCCCGGGCGCGGGCAATCGCATCTTCAATTGTACTGTTGATCTGTTCGTTGACGGCGTCATCGTTAGCCCAACCGGATGCCATATCGTCCTCCCATATCAATGCTTGTACACTTAAGTGTAGTTAATATAGGGACGAATTCAGGCAGTTCAACTGTCAGATTCTCTGACTATTATAAAGGGAAGAATTATCAGCACTGTTTTGCCCTGCGCTAGTGAGTGCCTGTGCCACTGGCGCAAAGATCGGCAAAAGTGTAAGTGAACGAAAACTGCATCCATAGGCGAATGCAGTTACGTTGGCGTGGTTATTTGTAGATAGTTGCGGTACCGAACATCTGGTCTTTCCCGCCTGCTGAGTTAATGACATAGCCCTTCGCGCCTTGTTCTTGCGCTTTTTCTGCCAGTTTATTCTCCAGATCGCTTAAGTTTGATGCGCCGGTAGCCGAAACAGTTCCGGCGGGGCGTAGTTGTCCGGTGTCCTGGCTACTCAGGGGCTGCGCGGCAAAAGCCGTGAAGGTGATTCCGCTCAGGACGGTGGCAATCAGTAATGCGAGGCATTTTTTCATGATGACATCCTCATAAATACAACGGGTAGTGCCTGATAAGTGTAGGTCGCCTGCGCGATGAAAATGACGCAAAAAATTGACAGAGATGTGCTTGTTTTTTGAACGATAAATTTTTACAAAACAAGACAAATCAACGACATATAGCATACTGATTTTTATAGGTAATTGATGAAAAAGTAGGGGGTATTGCGTTTTTGCGCATGATTAGCGCAACCAGATATTTACCCTGCTACGTTATGCGAGTATCTTACGCCGCTGCTTAAAGGAGAATGCTATGTCTGCCCAGAAACCGGGGTTACATCCGCGTAACCGTCATCACAGCCGCTACGATCTTGCCACGCTTTGCCAGGTGAACCCTGAACTGACGCAATACCTCACTCTGACGCCTGCTGGTGAGCAAAGCGTTGATTTTGCTAATCCACTAGCAGTTAAGGCGCTTAATAAAGCGTTGCTGGCACATTTTTACGCCGTGGCGAACTGGGATATTCCAGAGGGTTTCCTTTGCCCGCCAGTACCGGGCCGGGCGGATTATATTCATCATCTTGCCGATTTACTGGCAGAAGCATCAGGCGCTATTCCTGTTAATGCCAGCATTCTGGACATTGGCGTTGGCGCCAACTGTATTTATCCGCTGATTGGCGTGCATGAATATGGCTGGCGTTTTACGGGGAGTGAAACTCATAGTCAGGCGTTAAGCAGCGCGCAGGCAATTATCAACGCCAACCCTGGGCTTAACCGCGCCATCCGCCTGCGTCGGCAAAAAGAGGCCAACGCTATTTTCAGCGGTGTTATCCATAAAAACGAGCAGTATGACGCGACCTTGTGTAATCCGCCGTTCCACGATTCTGCGGCGGCGGCACGGGCAGGCAGCGAACGTAAACGTCGAAACCTGGGACTGGGCAGAGACGACTCGCTGAACTTTGGCGGCCAGCAGCAGGAGCTGTGGTGTGAAGGTGGTGAAGTGGCTTTTATCAAAAAGATGATTGAGGAAAGTAAAGGCTTCGCGAAGCAGGTGATGTGGTTTACCTCGTTGGTTTCTCGTGGGGAAAATCTGCCGCCTTTATATCGTGCATTGACTGACATTGGTGCGGTGAAGGTCGTCAAAAAGGAGATGGCCCAGGGGCAAAAGCAAAGCCGCTTCATTGCCTGGACCTTTATGAACGATGAACAGCGCCGTCGTTTTGTGAATCGCCGGCGTTAAAGCATCCGCTTCCCCGGCGGTCGGTTCAGGCGCTGAATCCGCTATGGCTGTTACGCCGGGGAGAGGCATATCCAGCATGTTGCCTTTGTTTCATCAAGAGACGTGTTGTAAAAATTCCTGCAAACGCTGGCTTGGTGGGTTCTTAATCAACACCTGCGGGTCGCCATCTTCAGCAATACGACCCTTGTCGATAAAGATCAGACGCGAAGCGACTTTTTCGGCAAAACCGATTTCATGAGTCACTATCACCATTGTCATACCTTCTTCTGCCAGATCCTGCATGACCTTCAGTACTTCATGACGCAGTTCCGGGTCAAGGGCAGATGTTGGTTCATCGAACAACATCATTTTCGGTTTCACCGCCAGCGCACGGGCAATTGCCACACGTTGTTGCTGACCACCGGAAAGCTCGGAAGGATAGTGATGTGCGCGTTCTGCCAGACCGACTTTCGCCAGTAGTTCACGCGCCAGTTTTTCTGCCGCGTCTTTGCTTGCACCGCGTACACGCAGTGGACCAAACATCACGTTTTCCAGCGCTGTCAGGTGCGGGAAGAGGTAAAACTGCTGAAATACCATGCCTGCTTCCTGACGAATCAGGCGCTCATCGACTTTCGGATCGTTGACTTTCAGACCGTCCACAATCAGATCGCCGGAAGTGATTTCTTCCAGTTTGTTAATGCAGCGCAACAGAGTCGACTTACCGGAACCCGAGGGGCCGATAATGACCACGACTTCGCCCTGGGTAATGTTTAAATCAATATTGTGCAGCACCTGGGTAGGGCCAAAATGCTTGGAGACGTTTTTAAATTCAATCACAGGATTTTCATCCTTCTTTCCAGACGACGCAGAATAAAGCTCAGCACCAGAGTAATAATCAGATAGAACACCGCAACGGCGCTCCAGATCTCAAGAGCGCGGAAGTTACCGGCAATAATTTCTTGTCCTTGCCGGGTCAGTTCCGCCACGCCGATAACAATAAACAGCGAGGTGTCCTTAATACTGATGATCCATTGGTTACCCAGTGGCGGCAGCATACGGCGCAGTGCCAGCGGTAAAATGACGTAACGGATGGTTTCCCAGCGTGAAAGTCCAAGCGCCAGCCCCGCCTCACGAAAACCTTTGTGAATCGACAACACCGCGCCACGAGTGATTTCCGCAATGTACGCGCCGGAGTTGATCATGATGGTGACCACCGCCGCGGTAAACGGGTCGATGCGTAAATCATTAAACGCCATCGGTAGGGCGAAGTAGATAAACATCACCTGGACGACGATAGGTGTTCCGCGGATCACTTCAATGAAGACCAGCGCGATGTGATTGGCGATCCAACCACCGAAAGTGCGTGCAAAACCTGCCGCCAGGCCGATTACCAGACCGCCAGCCAGACCGAGGATCGAAATCCACAGGGTCATTTTGGCGCCTTCAATCAGAAGCGGAATGGCCGGCCAGATGGCACTCCAGTCAAACTGCATATGTTGTTCCTGTTACCGTGGTGTCAATAATCAAGGGATCGCATTGCCCGGTCAGCAAACGTACTGCCGGGCATTGGCGAGCCAAATACAGCGTTGTTATTTCGGTTCAGTACCGAACCATTTTTTGTAAATTTCGTTGTAAGTTCCGTTCTCGCGCAGGGTTTTCAACGCGCCGTTGACTTTGTCACGTAGCGCGTCGCTACCTTTCGGGAACGCAATCCCGTACTGTTGCGCTTCCAGGGAGTCGCCTACCGCTTTAAACTGACCGTTACCAGCGGTTTTGATGAAGTAAAGAATGTTTGGCGTGTCGTGCAGTACGGCGTCTGCGCGGTTGGTGCCCAGCTCCATATAGGCATTATCGATGTTCGGGAACTGACGTAGATCTTTAGTTTTGATGTTCGCTTTTGCGTAATCAACAGAGCCAGTGCCGCTCTTCACCGCGACCACTTTACCGTCGAGATCTTTCACGCTTTTAACGTCGTTATTGTTGGCTTTCACCATCACTAACAGGCCGCTTTTGTAGTAGCCGTCAGAGAAGTCGATCGCTTTTTTGCGTTCGTCGGTAATAGTGATGCCAGCCAGCGCAAGATCGACGTTTTTGGTTTGCAGCGCCGGAATAATGCCGCTGAAATCCATGGGTTTCAGTTCGTAATCCAGCTTCAGTTCTTTTGCAATCGCCGCCCACAAATCCACATCAAAGCCGACGTATTTATCGCCCTGTTTAAATTCAAACGGAACGAAAGCGGTATCCGTCGCCACAACCAGTTTTTTATCCGCGGCATGAGAAGAAACCGCAAAAGCCAGGGTCAGTGCAGCCAGTGAAACTTTTAATACAGACTTCATAGCATTTCCTTTTTTTCTATCCACGGGACGATCCCCTGCGTGACATTCACATATATGAAAAAATCGTGCCAGTTTTACAACTCTTTGATTTTTCTAGGAGCGATGGAAACTTATTGCACGATTTGTAGGGCAATACTCTTAGGTTGCACTATTTCGGGGCACCAAAGTGGTGCGTTAAAATTGTGCTATCAACACAGCGATTATTTAGCGTAAATCCTGATGAAAAAACAATCTTTATGTAACGATTTTGTGATGGTGTTGATACAAATGATTTACTTTGTCAGTCGGAAAGGGCTGATGGCTGCACTAAAAAGGTGCGTTGAGAGAGGCTACAAAAAAACGGCCTCCTGAACAGGAAGCCGCTTTTACTCATGCTTTGATTCTTCAGCAATGGATTTATTCGATATTGGCTTCAATAAACCACAGGAACTTATCCAGGTCGCGGGAAGCGGCGGTCAGGATGTCTGCGGTGTCGTCGTCTTTTGTCTCACCGATGGCTTTACGCACGTCGTTAGCGACAATCGCGTAACGGTCCGCCAGCTCTTTCAGGTGATCCTGAACGTTATGGATATCCAGCGGGTAGCTTTTCAACGGGGTTTTGCTATTGATAACTTGAGTGGTGCCAAGAGCAACGCCGCCCAGCTGTACCGCACGTTCTGCCATGGTATCGAGATGATCAATCAGAGCGGTACGGAAGCCATCCAGCATTTCATGTACGGCAATAAAGTTAGCGCCGCGCATGTTCCAGTGCGCTTGTTTGGTGATTAAGGAAAGATCAATGAACTGGATAACCTGGCGATTCAGCAACTCAATTGTCGCTTTTTTCTCGCTGTCGGAGACATCGTTGCGGGTATAAAGCATATTGGTCGCTTTTGATTTGACTAATTTAGCGGTACTCATAATTTCATATCCTCTTGATGTTATGTCCCAGTAATTTACGAGACTAAGTATAGCACCAGCTATGTGTTCCGCTATTGCGGCTGTTCCTATCACACTAATAGCGCTAACAAGAGTGAAAAATAAAAAATGATATAAATTCAGTGTGTTATATATATAAATAAGAGCAATTCTTATTTATTTGCTTACCAGGAGTTTTCAGAATAAATATGCTTTTGTGTAGCCAGCAATATAAAGATGCAATGGATGAAGAGTAACGGAATATTTTGCATGGTTATGCATAACCATGCAAAATTGTAAAATTAATTAATATCTAATTCTTTTATTTTGCTCTCTTTGCGTACTGTCAGGGTGGAGCCCATTGACGCGGCAATGATAGCGCCGAGCGCCAACAGTTGTACCGGCGCTAATGTTTCGCCGAGGAAAATCATCCCGGAAATAGCGGCCATTGCCGGTTCCATACTCATCAGCGTACCAAAAGTTCGCGTCGGCAGGCGGGTCAGGGCAATCATCTCTAACGAGTAGGGCAGGGCGGTAGAGAGAATGGCGACCGCCAGACCCAGTGGAATAACCGACCAGTGCCAGAGTGCCTCTCCGGCTTGCACAGCGCCAATGGGCACGAAAATAAGCGCTGCAATAAGTGAACCGATCGCCACCGTAGCTGGGCCGTGTTCAGCGCCTGCACGCTGCCCGCTTAATATATAAATAGCCCAGCAGGCACCCGCACCAAGCGCCAGTGCACAACCGGTTAAATCAACATGAGAAACATCCTGATTCAACGGCAGCAGAAACCACAGGCCAAGCACCGCCAGCACAACCCAAATGAAGTCTACCGGACGACGAGAAGAGAACAGCGCCACCGCCAGCGGCCCGGTGAATTCCAGCGCTACCGCAATTCCCAGAGGCACAGTCTGAATGGCGAGATAAAAGAGATAGTTCATCCCTCCCAGCGATACACCGTAAAACAACAGGGGTAAACGTTGTTCTTTGGCAAAACGCAGCCGCCACGGCTTAAAGAACGTAATCAGAATCATCGTGCCCAGAGCCAGACGCAGTGCGGTAACTCCTGGCGCGCCTACCAGTGGAAACAGTGATTTTGCTAATGAGGCCCCACCCTGAATAGACGCCATGGCAACGAGCAATATTAATATCGGTAACCAGACCGGCATTTTACGTAATGAACCAGGCATCCTTTCTCCCATAAGTTTGTATAGTCAGGTAAAGCGTGGAGTTTACTGGATATACCCGAGGCTGGTTGAGCATTTGTTGAAAAAATTTTTCCCTGTTTTGACCAAAATGCGCCAGAATTGATGGATTCATCAGTCTGGTGATTAGGAATAATCTGGATGAATGATAGTGGGTATGTGCATAATATTTATGCAAAACACTAAAAAATTGTTTAAATTTAGATGGATAGCGCTATATGGAAACGTTCTGTTACACGAAATAGCCCGTTAGACATCACAAATCGCAAAGAGTTTCCCATTAATTTTTGATATATTTAAAGCTTAGGACTTATTTGAATCACATTTGAGGTGGTTATGAAAAAAATTGCATGTCTTTCAGCACTGGCCGCAGTTCTGGCTTTCACCGCAGGTACTTCTGTAGCTGCTACTTCTACCGTAACTGGCGGTTACGCTCAGAGCGACGCTCAGGGCAAAATGAACAAAATGGGCGGTTTCAACCTGAAATACCGCTATGAAGAAGACAACAGCCCGCTGGGGGTGATCGGTTCTTTCACTTACACCGAGAAAAGCCGTACTGCAAGCACCGGTGATTACAACAAAACTCAGTACTACGGCATCACTGCTGGTCCGGCTTACCGCATCAACGATTGGGCAAGCATCTACGGTGTAGTTGGTGTTGGCTATGGTAAATTCCAGACCACTGAATTCCCGGCTTACAAACACGACACCAGCGACTATGGTTTCTCCTATGGCGCAGGTCTGCAGTTCAACCCGATCGAAAACGTTGCTCTGGACTTCTCCTACGAGCAGAGCCGTATTCGTAGCGTTGATGTAGGCACCTGGATTGCCGGTGTTGGTTACCGCTTCTAATCATTTCGGTGATATAAAAAATCCGCCTCTCGGGGCGGATTTTTTTGT
>NZ_BBMY01000086.1 GCF_000759775.1 Escherichia albertii NBRC 107761 = DSM 17582 | reverse complement strand
GCACGCAGCCATCACCCAACAATCACCGTCAGCGCATGATTCCCCTGTCGCAGCATACGTCTGTACGCGCTAATCAGCTTTTCCATATCAAGCATGATTGAGGCAAAGAGTTGCCCCTCTAACTCTTCTGAAAAGGTTACCCCCGGATAAATCTCCATTTCATTGAGTCGCTTAATGGAAAACTGTTTACGCAGCACATTCCGGTCAAGTGCCTCCAGGCGTTCGATGGTGGCGGCTAACTCCTGATTCCACGTCAATCCAAGGAAACCATCTATGCCATCTTCAAGGCTGTGTTCTCCGAGTACGGCACGACTCAACGGATCATTCTTCGCGGGATCAAAAGCAGAGGTGCCTGTCAGGCCAAAATGTAAAAAATCCCAGCGTTTATCAATATCCAGTCGCCGCAATCCTGAAAGCGTATCATGAATATTGTCCATCAAGGGTTTTTCAGCAGATTCAAGCAGTTGGTTAATCTTTTCTGAATTGATTTCCGCAAAATAGCCAATCATTCCCATTTGTTTTTTCTCCGTTGAATTTTATTCTTCGCATCTTAAATCAGATATCGCAAAATAAAATTACGGCAGTCATTTTTCTGGAGCTGTCTCGAGAAATTTTTATTATTTACTGTTATGCAACAAGCTAATAACGCCATCAATTACCTGCGCCATTTTCTGGTAATTGAGTCTGTCCGCTGTATCGCCAGATTGGTGATATTGTTTATTTCGATAAAACGCAGTGTCTGTAATCATGACGGCGGGAATATCTTTCTGCCAGTAATTGAGATGGTCTGAGAAATCGATACCGGGAATAAAACCAGGCGCATTTATGGAATAAACAGACAGATCTTTTACCGATAACAGTGCGGCTTTTACCTGACGAACGGCGCTGATATCTTGCATACGCCCAACCACAGCCACAAAGTCACCACGAGCGGGATAAAGCTAGGACATAGCTGAGTAAGGGTAATCCTGACTCCCTGGCGCAGAGTCGTAATAGCCAATCATCTCCAGGGATATCATTAATTTTACTGGGCGATTAAGCGAAGCCGCGTGAACCGCGCTTCCCATTTCATCGCTACGGAAGAAGGGCGGTTCTTCTGAAGCATAGGCGACCAGTTGGATACCTGTTTTTGGCGCTTGTTGCTGTAACAAACGTGCCAGTTCCAGTAAGCCTGCCACGCCGCTGGCGTTATCGTCCGCGCCTGGCGTATAGATTAATTGATCATTTTCATCACTGGTTGCGGAATCATAGTGCGCACCAATAATAATCAGCGGTCCATCCTGTGGGCCATAATCAGCAATAATATTTTTGTAAGGCCCATCAATAATGGGAACCCTTTGTTCGGTAACTATTGCCCCGCTTTCTGTGAAAATATTTTTAATATAGCTGGCAGACATATTCAGTTTATCAATATGGTCGGCACTACGTGGATACTCAGTTTGTGAAAGATAGCGTACTATTTTTTCTAGCCGCTCAGGGTTTGCGTGTTGCGGTGAAGGAGGAAATGCGCTGACGTAAGGTTGATATAAAACAAGTAAAGGAAGAAAAAATATTAGCAATATAGCGCAGAGAGGAATGATTCTTTTCATATATAAATTATTAATGAAATATGTTTTTTTATCATTGTTCATGATGAGTGCCAGTGATGTATTTCATTCATACTGACAGAGGTATATAAAAGACATATTCTACGACAAGGTATGCGTCTTTTTAAAAGGAATTTATATGAGAAATAAAAATATAATTATGCTGCTTATCGGCGGTTTGATTTTGACAGGATGCGGGCAGGAACCTGATGATCAGGAAAATCAGCAACAACAATCCAGTACATCCACAGACCAGCAAGCATATGCCGCGCAACAAGCTGCAACAAAAGTGGCGGAGCAAAGAGCCTCCGAAGCCAAAGCGGCCGCAGATGCGAAAACAAAAGTTTTAGCCGAAACGACACAAAATGAAACGCAACAATACACAGATCAACAAGCTTTACAGGGACAATTGCAGGCAGCGCCAGCATATGAAAGCGTAGCCAAAGCAAAAGCTACGCGTATATCAAATCTAGGAACCGCCCGCTACCAGCAGTTTGATGACAACCCAGTTAAGCAGGTAGCGCAAAACCCGTTGGCGACATTTAGTCTTGACGTTGACACCGGCAGTTATGCGAATGTGCGCCGTTTTCTCAATCAGGGGCAGCTACCTCCGCCAGACGCTGTGCGGGTGGAGGAGATGGTGAATTACTTTCCGTCTGACTGGGTTATTAATGACAAACAATCTATTCCGGCTTCTAAGCCAATACCTTTCGCTATGCGCTATGAACTGGCGCCAGCGCCATGGAATGAGCAGCGTACCTTACTGAAAGTGGATATTCTGGCGCAGGATCTCAAAAGTGAAGCGCTGCCTGCTTCTAATCTGGTCTTCCTTATCGACACGTCGGGGTCAATGTATTCTGATGAACGCTTACCTCTAATTCAGTCTTCTTTGAAATTGCTGGTTAAAGAACTCCGTGAGCAGGACAACATTTCTATCGTGACCTATGCCGGTGACTCCCGTATTGCGTTGCCTTCTACCTCCGGGAATCATAAAGATGAAATCAATGCTGCTATTGATTCGCTGAATGCCAGAGGCAGTACTAATGGCGGCGCCGGGCTGGAGATGGCTTATCAGCAGGCAGCGAAGGGGTTTATTAAAGGTGGCGTCAATCGCATTTTATTAGCAACTGACGGAGATTTTAACGTCGGCATTGACGATCCAAAATCGATTGAATCAATGGTGAAAAAACAGCGGGAGTCTGGTGTTACTCTATCGACGCTGGGTGTTGGAAGGGATAATTACAATGAGGCAATGATGGTGAGAATTGCCGATGTTGGCAACGGTAATTACAGCTACATTGATACCCTCTCTGAAGCGCAGAAAGTGTTAAACAGCGAAATGCATCAGACGTTAGTTACCGTGGCAAAAGATGTTAAAGCGCAGATTGAGTTTAACCCTGCGTGGGTGACGGAATACCGTCAGATTGGTTATGAAAAGCGCCAACTGCAGGCAGAGGATTTTAATAACGACAACGTTGATGCTGGCGATATTGGCGCAGGTAAACATATAACTTTGTTGTTTGAATTAACACTCAACGGACAAAAAGCGGCGGTAGATAAATTACGCTACACGTCGGAGAAGACGCCTATAAAGTCGGGCAAAGAGAAAGAGTTAGCCTGGCTAAAATTACGCTGGAAATCCCCGCAGGGAAAAGAAAGTCAGTTAGCTGAATTCCCACTGGCCCCCACGATTAATATTGCTTCAGAAGATATGCTTTTTCGTGCAGCAGTAGCTGCATATGGGCAAAAGTTACGTGGTTCCGAATATTTGAACGATACCTCCTGGCAACAAATCAAACAGTGGGCGCAGCAGGCAAAAGGGCAGGATCAACAGGGCTACCGGGCAGAATTTATTCGACTGGTCGGGTTGGCGGAAGGACTGATGGATAGTAGACGTTAGCCAATATTCAGGTGAAAAATATCAGGCCAGTCAGCAATATAGCAGATTGGCCGTGTTGGATGCTTGATAATGGTTTTGGTTGCCTGTTTTGTGCTGTTATCAGTTAGCTGCAAGATTATACGGTGAACACCGCGAAATCTTCCGCCAGCTCTGTTGCCGGGAAAATCGACCGACACTCGCGTAATAAATGCTGGCATCCTTTGTCATCATAGCGCGAGCTGACGTGGGTAATTATCAGCTTACATACACCGGCATCACGGGCCAGCGTCGCCGCCTGGCGGGTCGAACTGTGCCCCCGACTGTTCGCTTTGGCTTCCATCTCCATATTGAGTGTTGCTTCATGAACCATCACGTCCACGCCTTTAGCCAACTCCAGTGCTGCTGTGCAAGGGGCAGTATCGCCGAAAATGGCGATTGCTTTACCTGGTGTAGGCGCTGATACATAATCAGCGCCATTAATCTGTCGACCGCCTTCCAGCGTGATCGTTTTGCCTGCTTTTAATTCCTGAAACAGTGGGCCAGGCGGCACGCCCGCCGCTTTTAAGGCCTGGGCATTCAACGCTCCAGGTTTATCATGTTCTTCTACGCGATAGCCGTAACATTCCAGCGGATGTTCCAGTGGATATGCGGTTACTTTGCGCAGACCATCATCAAGAATTTCACCTGCGCTAATTTCAACAATCTCCAGAGGATAATCCGTCCACGAGCCGCTCAGGCGGAGTGCAGTTTCAACAAACTCCCGAATCCCTTTCGGCCCATAAATTGAAAGCGGTTGTGCATTGCCAGCCATCGAGCGGCTACAGAGTAAACCAGGCAAGCCGAAAAGATGATCGCCATGAAGATGGCTAATAAAGATGCGCTCCAGTTTGCCAGGATTAAATGCCGTGTGGAGTAGCTGGTGCTGAGTACCTTCACCGCAGTCAAATAACCAAAGCCCTGCTTGTGTTGGATGTTGCAGATTTAGCAATATCGCCGTGACATTACGCGTTCGGGTCGGCACGCCCGCTGAAGTACCTAAAAAAATTAATTCCATGAGTTCATCACGCTGCTGAAAATATTCCGGCTAGTATAAGGCATACAACCAAAAGGAGCGTATCATGATCGACTGGCAGGATCTTCATCACTCAGAATTATCAGTTTCTCAGCTTTATGCCCTATTACAACTGCGTTGCGCAGTATTTGTCGTTGAGCAGAATTGCCCTTATCAGGATGTTGATAGCGACGATCTGGTGGGGGAAAACCGTCACATTCTTGGCTGGCACAATGGAGAACTGGTGGCATATGCGAGGATCCTGAAAAGCGATGATGAGCTTGAACCTGTCGTGATTGGTCGGGTGGTAGTCAGTGAAGCTTTACGGGGTAAGAAACTCGGTCAGCAGTTGATGAGTAAAACACTTGATTCATGCGCTCGCCACTGGCCCGATAAACCCATCTATCTTGGCGCACAGGCGCATCTGCAACGTTTTTACCGTCGTTTTGGCTTTACTCCGGTTAGCGATATTTATGAAGAGGACGGTATTGCGCATATCGGGATGGCGCGCGAAGCCATTCAGGCGTAATCGATAACCGTTGTCTATAGTTAGTGGCAGGTTTTATGCAAATGGAGGATGAGATGTCTAATCAATTTGGTGATACACATATCGATGACGACCTGACGTTGTTGAGTGAAACACTGGAAGAGGTGCTTCGCTCTTCTGGCGATCCCGCCGATCAAAAATATGTTGAGCTAAAGGCGCGTGCAGAAAAGGCGCTGGATGATGTGAAAAAACGGGTAGGTCAGGCTTCTGATAGCTATTATTATCGGGCGAAACAGGCGGTGTATCGTGCCGACGACTACGTACATGAAAAACCCTGGCAGGGGATTGGCGTGGGGGCTGCGGTTGGGCTGGTATTAGGATTGTTGCTGGCACGCCGTTAAAAACCTCACCAAACTGGGGTACTGCATTTTTTGTGGAGTACCCCGTATAATGTGAGGCTTTTAACAGGGAGAGGTCCGCGTGCAATCACTCACTACGGCGCTGGAAAATTTATTGCGCCATTTGTCGCAAACGGTTCCAGCGACACCCGGCATTCGGGTTTTCGATATTCCTTTCCCCCTCAATGATGCCTTCGATGCCTTAAGCTGGCTGGCCTGTCAGCAGACGTATCCGCAATTTTACTGGCAACAACGCAATGGCGATGAAGAAGCCGCTGTGTTGGGCGCGTTAGTTAATTTTCATTCACTTGATGAGGCGCAACGTTTTCTTCGCCAGTACCCGGAGCACACCGATTTACGCATTTGGGGGCTAAATTCTTTTGATCCGTCACAAGGTAACTTACTTCTGCCACGTCTGGAATGGCGGCGCTGCGCCGGTAAAGCCACGCTTCGTTTGACTCTTTTCAGCGAAAGCTCTCTCCAGCACGATGCAAATCAGGCAAAAGAATTAATCACTACTCTGGCGAATATTAAACCTTTACCTGCGCTGCATTTAACCACTACACAAGAAAATCACTGGCCTGATAAAGCGGGCTGGACACGGTTAGTTAAGCTGGCGACCGAAACGATAGCGGAAGGTGAACTGGATAAAGTCGTGCTGGCGCGGGCGACCGATTTGCATTTTACAAGCCCGGTTAACGCTGCGGCAATGATGGCTGCCAGCCGTCGGCTCAATCTGAACTGCTATCATTTCTTTATGGCTTTTGATGGTGAAAGCGCATTTCTGGGTTCCTCGCCAGAGCGACTATGGCGGCGGCGCGACGCCGCATTGCGCACTGAAGCACTGGCGGGAACGGTGGCGAATCATCCCGATGATAAACAGGCGCAGAAGCTGGGTGACTGGCTGATGGCGGATGATAAAAATCAGCGGGAGAACATGCTGGTAGTTGAAGATATCTGCCAGCGGCTACAGGCTGATACTCAGGCGCTGGATGTGTTACCGCCGCAGGTGCTTCGTCTGCGTAAAGTGCAGCATCTGCGTCGCTGTATCTGGACTTCTCTCAATAAAGCAGATGATGTTGTCTGCTTGCACCAGTTGCAGCCAACGGCGGCGGTAGCGGGGTTACCTCGCGATCTGGCGCGGCAATTTATCGCGCAGCATGAACCGTTTACACGTGAATGGTATGCGGGGTCTGCTGGCTATCTCTCTACACAACAAAGTGAATTCTGCGTTTCCCTGCGCTCGGCGAAAATCAGCGGCAATGTCGTGCGGCTGTATGCCGGAGCAGGCATTGTCCGAGGCTCAGATCCTGAGCAAGAGTGGCAGGAAATCGACAACAAAGCGGCAGGGCTGCGCACTTTATTACAAATAGAACAGTAATGAGTCGCATCATTACCGATTCATATCAATAATCTATTTTTGTAGCTCCTTATACTTAGCCGCAATATTGATACCGGACAAACTCATGTCAGTAAGCGCATTTAACCGACGCTGGGCGGCGGTCATTCTGGAAGCATTAACGCGTCACGGCGTAAGACACGTCTGCATCGCTCCTGGTTCTCGTTCTACACCGTTAACGTTAGCGGCAGCGGAAAATTCCGCTTTTATTCACCATACCCATTTTGATGAGCGTGGTCTGGGGCATATGGCGCTGGGGTTGGCGAAGGTCAGCAAACAGCCGGTGGCGGTGATTGTTACCTCCGGTACTGCGGTGGCTAATCTTTATCCGGCGTTGATTGAAGCCGGGTTAACCGGAGAAAAACTGATCCTGTTAACGGCCGATCGCCCGCCGGAACTCATTGACTGCGGCGCGAATCAGGCGATTCGTCAGCCGGGTATGTTCGCTTCTCACCCTGCACATAGTATTTCACTACCGCGCCCGACTCAGGATATTCCTGCGCGTTGGCTGGTATCCACCATCGACCACGCTCT
Organism: Escherichia albertii NBRC 107761 = DSM 17582; assembly: GCF_000759775.1. Lineage (GTDB taxonomy): Bacteria > Pseudomonadota > Gammaproteobacteria > Enterobacterales > Enterobacteriaceae > Escherichia > Escherichia albertii. The sequence goes on along the minus strand of NZ_BBMY01000086.1, from coordinate 13,523 downwards.
CGGTACGCTGCATGCGGGCGGGGTACATATCAACTGTCCGTTTGCAGAACCGTTGTATGGCGAGATGGACGATACCGGGCTCGCGTGGCAACAACGTCTGGGCGACTGGTGGCAGGATGATAAACCGTGGCTACGCGAGGCGCCTCGTCTGGAGAGCGAAAAACAGCGCGACTGGTTCTTCTGGCGGCAAAAGCGCGGCGTGGTGGTTGCCGGGCGTATGAGTGCGGAAGAGGGCAAAAAGGTTGCTCTGTGGGCGCAGACTCTTGGCTGGCCGTTGATTGGCGATGTGTTGTCGCAAACCGGGCAGCCATTACCGTGCGCCGATCTCTGGTTAAGCAATGCCAAAGCTATCAGCGAGTTGCAAAAGGCACAGATTGTCGTGCAACTGGGTAGCAGTCTGACCGGCAAACGACTACTGCAATGGCAGGCGAATTGCGAACCAGAAGAATACTGGATTGTCGATAACATCGAAGGGCGGCTTGATCCTGCGCACCATCGTGGGCGTCGGCTAATTGCCAATATTGCCGACTGGCTGGAGCTGCATCCGGCTGAAAAACGCCAGCCCTGGTGCGCGGAGATCCCTCGTCTGGCTGAACAGGCAATGCAGGCGGTTATCTCTCGCCGTGATGTATTTGGCGAAGCGCAACTGGCGCATCGTATCAACGATTATCTGCCTGAACAGGGACAACTGTTTGTCGGCAACAGCCTGGTGGTGCGTTTGATTGATGCCCTCTCGCAACTTCCGGCGGGGTATCCGGTATACAGCAACCGTGGCGCCAGTGGTATTGATGGGCTGGTTTCTACCGCTGCGGGCGTTCAGCGGGCGAGTGGAAAACCTACGCTAGCGATAGTGGGCGATCTCTCGGCCCTCTACGATCTGAACGCACTGGCGTTGCTGCGTCAGGTTTCCGCGCCGTTGGTATTAATTGTGGTGAACAACAACGGCGGACAAATTTTCTCGTTGTTACCGACACCTCAAAACGAGCGCGAGCGTTTTTATCTGATGCCGCAAAATGTTCATTTTGAGCACGCTGCTGCCATGTTCGAGCTGAAATATCATCGCCCACAAAGCTGGGATGAATTTGAGTCGGTCCTGGCGGGTGCGTGGCGCACTCCAACCGCCACGGTAATTGAAATGGTGGTTAATGATACCGACGGCGCGCAGACTCTCCAGCAACTGCTGGCGCAGGTAAGTCATTTATGATCCTCCACGCACAGGCAAAACACGGTAAGCCTGGTTTGCCCTGGCTGGTGTTTTTGCACGGTTTCTCTGGCGATTGTCGGGAATGGCAGGAAACAGGCGAGGCGTTTGCCGACTACTCGCGGTTGTATGTTGATCTCCCTGGTCACGGTGGTTCGGCGGCAATTAGCGTTGATGGTTTTGCGGATGTCATTGGTTTACTGCGTAAAACCCTTGTTAGTTACAATATCCTTAATTACTGGCTGGTGGGATATTCGCTTGGCGGACGTGTGGCGATGATGGCGGCTTGTCAGGGGATGTCGGGACTGTGTGGACTCATTGTTGAAGGTGGACATCCGGGGCTGCAACGTGCTGAACAACGCTCAGAACGCCAGCGTTCCGATCATCGTTGGGCACAACGTTTTCGCACAGAATCGTTAGCCGTAGTTTTTTCTGACTGGTATCAACAGCCTGTTTTTGCCTCGCTAAATGACGAACAACGCCGGAAGCTGGTGGCGTTGCGCAGTAACAATAACGGTATAACGCTTGCAGCGATGCTGGAGGCCACCTCGCTATCCGTCCAGCCTGATTTACGTGCTAATCTTAGCGCCCGTACATTTGCGTTTTATTATTTATGTGGTGAACGAGACAGCAAATTCCGCGCTCTGGCGGCGGAACTGGCTGCCGACTGCCATGTAATTCCTCGCGCCGGACATAACGCGCACCGGGAAAACCCCGCTGGCGTCATCGCATGTCTGGCGCAGATTTTGCGTTTCTGACTAAAGGACACAATATGATTTATCCTGATGAAGCAATGCTTTACGCACCGGTTGAATGGCACGACTGCTCCGAAGGTTTTGAGGACATTCGTTATGAAAAATCTGCCGACGGTATCGCAAAAATCACCATTAATCGTCCACAGGTGCGCAATGCCTTCCGTCCTCTGACGGTAAAAGAGATGATTCAGGCGCTGGCGGATGCGCGTTATGACGACAGCATTGGCGTGATCATTCTGACTGGCGCAGGCGATAAAGCGTTCTGCTCCGGCGGCGACCAGAAAGTGCGCGGCGATTACGGCGGCTATAAAGATGACTCCGGCGTACATCATCTGAACGTGCTGGACTTCCAGCGTCAGATCCGTACCTGCCCGAAACCGGTTGTGGCAATGGTTGCAGGCTACTCCATCGGCGGTGGTCACGTTCTGCACATGATGTGCGACCTGACCATTGCGGCGGAAAATGCCATCTTCGGCCAGACTGGCCCGAAAGTCGGCTCCTTCGATGGTGGCTGGGGCGCTTCTTACATGGCTCGCATTGTCGGGCAGAAAAAAGCGCGTGAAATCTGGTTCCTGTGCCGTCAGTATGACGCGAAACAAGCGCTGGATATGGGCCTGGTGAACACCGTTGTACCGCTGGCGGATCTGGAAAAAGAGACCGTGCGCTGGTGCCGTGAAATGCTGCAAAACAGCCCGATGGCGCTGCGCTGCCTGAAAGCTGCGCTGAACGCCGACTGTGACGGACAGGCAGGTCTGCAGGAACTGGCGGGTAATGCCACCATGCTGTTCTACATGACCGAAGAAGGTCAGGAAGGGCGCAACGCTTTCAACCAGAAACGTCAGCCTGATTTCAGCAAATTCAAGCGGAATCCGTAATGCGTAGCGCGCAGGTATACCGCTGGCAGATCCCCATGGACGCGGGGGTGGTTCTGCGCGACAGGCGGTTAAAAACCCGCGACGGGCTATACGTTTGCTTGCGCGACGGCGAGCGCGAAGGGTGGGGAGAGATCTCCCCACTGCCGGGTTTCAGTCAGGAAAGCTGGGAAGAGGCGCAAAGCGCGCTGCTTACCTGGGTAAATGGCTGGCTGACTGGCGATTGTGCCTTACCAGAGATGCCCTCGGTGGCTTTTGGCGTGAGCTGTGCGCTGGCAGAGCTCGCCGATGCGTTGCCGCAGGCGGCGAATTACCGTGCTGCACCGTTATGTAATGGCGATCCCGACGATCTTATTCTCAAACTTGCTGATATGCCGGGCGAGAAAGTGGCGAAGGTCAAAGTGGGATTATATGAGGCGGTGCGTGACGGCATGGTGGTGAATTTGTTGCTGGAGGCAATCCCGGATCTGCATTTGCGTCTTGATGCGAATCGCGCCTGGACGCCGCTGAAAGGCCAGCAGTTTGCCAAATACGTTAACCCGGATTATCGCGATCGCATTGCTTTTCTCGAAGAACCGTGCAAAACCCGCGATGATTCGCGTGCGTTTGCCCGTGAAACCGGCATTGCCATTGCCTGGGATGAAAGTCTGCGTGAACCTGATTTTACCTTTGCGGCGGAAGAGGGTGTACGTGCGGTGGTTATCAAACCCACACTCACAGGCAGTCTGGATAAAGTGTGCGAGCAGGTACAGGCGGCCCATGCGCTGGGGCTGACGGCGGTGATCAGTTCTTCCATTGAGTCGAGCTTAGGCTTAACACAACTGGCGCGGATTGCTGCCTGGTTAACGCCAGACACTATTCCGGGGCTGGACACGCTGGATTTGATGCAGGCGCAGCAGGTTCGTCGCTGGCCGGGTAGCCCGCTGCCATTAGTGGAGGTTGATGCACTGGAGCGGTTGTTATGATTTTCTCAGACTGGCCGTGGCGTCACTGGCGGCAGGTGCGGGGAAAAGCTACTGCCTTACGACTCAATAACGAGCAACTCAACTGGCATGAGCTTTGCTCTCGTGTGGATGCGTTAGCATCGGGCTTTGCGTCGCAGGGCGTGATCGCTGGCAGCGGCGTGATGTTACGGGCGTGGAATTCGCCGCAAACGCTGCTTGCCTGGCTGGCGTTATTGCAATGTGGAGCACGGGTGCTTCCCGTCAATCCACAGCTTCCGCAATCGTTGCTTGAGGCGTTACTGCCTAATCTTACGCTGCAATTTGCGTTGGCGCCGGAGGGAGAAAACACCTTTCCGGCGTTAACATTGCTGCATATTCAGGCAGCCGAAGGCGTACATGCCGCTCCGTGGCAGCTAACTCGTCTGTGCTCAATGACGTTGACCTCTGGTTCTACCGGGTTGCCGAAAGCCGCTGTCCATACCTGTCAGGCGCATCTGGCAAGTGCCGAAGGCGTGCTATCGTTGATTCCGTTTGGTGAGCAGGACGACTGGTTGCTTTCTTTGCCGCTATTCCATGTCTCCGGCCAGGGGATTATGTGGCGCTGGTTGTATGCTGGCGCACGGATGACGGTACGCGATAAACAGCCGCTGGAACAAATGCTGGCAGGTTGTACCCACGCGTCGTTGGTACCGACGCAGCTTTGGCGTTTGCTGGTTAACCACAGTTCTGTGTCCCTGAAAGCGGTATTGCTTGGTGGTGCGGCGATCCCGGTCGAACTGACGGAGGAGGCGCGCGAGCAGGGCATTCGTTGCTGGTGTGGTTATGGTCTGACGGAATTCGCCTCCACGGTTTGTGTGAAAGAAGCTGATGGCCTGGCTGATGTCGGTTCGCCGTTGCCGGGGCGGGAAGTTAAAATCGTCAACGATGAGGTGTGGCTACGGGCCGCCAGTATGGCGGAAGGTTACTGGCGTAACGGGCAACTGGTGCCGCTGGTCAATGACGAAGGCTGGTACGCCACGCGCGATCGCGGCGAGATGCATGATGGCAAGCTGACTATTGTTGGGCGTCTGGACAATCTGTTCTTTAGCGGCGGCGAAGGCATTCAGCCGGAAGAAGTTGAACGAGTGATTAATGCGCATCCTGCGGTTTTGCAGGTGTTTATTGTTCCCGTTGCAGACAAAGAGTTTGGTCATCGCCCGGTAGCGGTTGTGGAGTATGACCACGAAAATGGTGATCTTAGCGAATGGGTGAAAGATAAACTGGCCCGTTTTCAACAACCGGTGCGTTGGTTTACGCTTCCGCCAGAGCTGAAAAATGGGGGGATTAAAATTTCGCGTCAGGCATTAAAAGAGTGGGTTCAACGCCAGTATTAAGAAATCATTAGTTTTATATCTCATTTTCACCATTCCATTGCTATTGATGATAGGTTTATCTGTTAATGTGTAAATTAATATGAAAAATCTTATCTGACAGGATAATGCAATGGAATGGCTGATCAAAAAGTCATGCTGCGATAAACAAGATAACAAACATATACTTGTGCTCTGCAATGTCGGGGGGGCGATAAAAATGATCGCTGAAGTAAAGAGTGACTTCGCCATGAAAGTGGGGGATCTGCTCTCTCCTTTACAGAATGCCCTTTACTGTATTAACCGGGAAAAGCAGTGCACGGTGAAAGTGATATCGGCAAGCTGTTATAGCGTTGAGGAGTGGGCGCGGCAGTGTCAATCCGATGGGAAAAGTCAGTAGCGTTGTTTGGGGGCGGGCAAAAAAATCACCATTAATCCACCAATGATACAGGCGACGCCCAACGCGGCTTTCAGTGAATAAGTTCCTTCCCAGCCGGGAAGTATTATTGATGCAATCCATACCAACACATAGCTCATACTCAACAAGGCATACGCCTTGCTGAGTGCCAGTTGATGCAGCGTTTTATACCAGCAATAAACTGAGAGCAGATACCCTGTCAGTCCGACGACCAGCATCCGGGCGCCGATATCAAACGCAAAAAGCGCCGGGATGAAATCCCAAAACTGCATCATCGGCGGCAGATGACCCGCCGCATAACCGAGGCTTAATTGCGCTGCAGACGAAATAATGACGCTGAATAATCCCCACATTATCCCCATTACACCGTACTCCCAAGAATCACAATGCCGCCAATAATCAATGCCACTCCGCACCAGTGCCGTATGGTTACCGGTTCATGCCAGAGTTTTGCTGCCGCCAGCGTTACCCAGACGAAATTCAGGCTCAGCATGGGATAGGCAATTCCCACGGGCACGTTCTGCAATACCAGTAACCAGAGCGCCATCGCCAGGCCGAGACAGACCAGCGCCAACATCATCCACAGGGCGATATGTTGGCGCCGTTTACTTATCGCCACAAAGCGAGTCGCCTGTTTCTGGCAGAGTTGCCCGGCAACGCTAAGCAGGCTCGCAAAGACTAATACCAACCAGATCATTTAGGACGATACTGAATGAGTACCAGACGTCCCTGATGATCGATGGCATCAGCGGGCGGAATGGCAAGGCTGTTGATATCTTTATCGCGGTCAATCGTGAGTACGAGTGTAATAATCCCCTCCTGGCGATGTTGGCTTAGCCAGCTGGCGAAATCATCGCCGCTGACAAATTTCCCCTTTGCATCCGGGTAGTTGAGGCCATATTTCAGTTCGCCAGTCTGGCGATACATAATGATGTCATCACGCTGTAGGCTCCATGCCAGTCCTGCCGCAACCCCAACACTGTTGGTAAGAATATAGCGACTCGGTTGTAGCGATTCTCGCGTCATCTCGACAAAAAACTGTGGATGTTTTGATTCCATTACCCTGTCAGGAATCGAAAATCCCACTAACAGCGCCAGCCCCAATGGACAAAGCGCCGCAAAGGGCCAGGTTTTTTCCACTTTCGTTAATGTGTACCAGCCGAAAAGTGCCCATAGCGAAAAAATCGACCATGAACAAAAGACTTTATAGCTTTCGAAGTTCTGCCAAATCGGCGCACGCATTGGCCCCCAGGGGGAAACAATAAACGTGGCAATAATGCCAATAACGCCAAATGCGATATTTATCCAACTGTTGGTGCGTAGCGCGAGAGGGTTATTTTTTGTCGCCTGTATAGCGTAATGCGCCATTAGTATCGCCAGAGGGGCAAAGCAGGAAAGAATATAGGTTGGCAGTTTACCTTTAGCGATAGAGAAAAACAGCAACGGCATAATCGTCCAGCTTAACAGGTACACGGTCCCGGAATGGGGGCGGTTTCGCCAGCCAGTTCGCAAGGCGCCCGGAAGTAATCCCAACCAGGGCAGGCTTCCGGCAATGAACACGGGTAAGTAATACCAGAAGGGGGCTTTGTGCTGGGCATCATCCATAGCAAAGCGCTGAATATGCTCAATCCAGAAAAAGTAATGCCAGAAATCAGGCTCTCGTTGCGCTATCGCCAGTCCCCACGGCAAGACGACCACGATGCAACTGATGACCGCCAACCATCCGTAAATGAAGAGATCTTTCCAGCGTTTTTGCATTGCCACCCATGGCAGTACGCTCAAGACCGGGACGGCCAGAGCGATAAAACCTTTCGTCATAACCCCCATGCCGCAGGTTAATCCCAGCAGTAAGAATCCTGCGCTTTTCCCTTTCCAGTTTTGCGCTTCCATTGCTAACCAGAAGCTGCACATTCCAGCTATCAGCCATAACGCAATTAACGGATCGAGTACGGCATAAGTACCGATGCCGTAGACAATGAATAGCGACAGATAAATGAGCATGGCGAGAAGCGCCAGGCGCTTATCTCGCCATAAACGCCAGGCAAACCAGCTAACCAGGAGCGCAGTCAATAAGGTTGCGAAGATTGCGCCAGCCCGAACACCAAAATTATTCGCGCCAAACAACCATTGCCCAATACTGTTGATCCAGTATCCGGCAATCGGCTTTTCGAAATAACGCAACCCCAACAGATGCGGCACGATCCAGTCGCCGGAGGCAAGCATTTCCCGGCTGATTTCCGCATAACGCGTTTCATCAGGTTGCCAGAGCAGGCGAGTGTTGATCGGCAACAGATAATAGACGGCAATAAACGCAAAGAATGCAGCGTAATAGCGAACTGATTTCATGGAAGAGCACTCACAGTTTGTTGGCAACCAAGCCAGCCTTCCCGTCCAGGGATACTTCCACGAACAATTTGCCCAAGCGGCAAAGCGTCAGGGGATGTCGGTAACAGATCACTTAACGGACAAAATGTAATCCCTTCATGGGCCGCACGTTTCAGGAGATCAACAAAATCATGGTGCCAGGCACAGCCTTCGACTTCTGCATGAATAGTGTAAACCGGCGTACCTTTATCTCTCTGGATACGGTTAAGAAGCCAGCCGTTAAAATCCTCTGCTTTCACTTCACGACCAATTACTTCATCCCAGGTGGGCAATGTTACCGGGATTTGCACGGTGCCGGATTTCCCCGATTCGAGCAGCGGACGAAATGGCATGGCGCCCCGACAGTCGCTGTTGTAATGCAAATGGAATGTTTCTTTGGCTTCAACCACCTGCTGGTCGGCACGCCAGCCAGCAGCGGCAGAACAGATTACTGGTTGACCGATAATCTCTTCCAGTGTACGAAGGCCGCGAGCAATATCGTTCACCATCGTTTGCTGATCCCAGCTTCCGCTCCGGGCCTGCCATGCGTGGTGATCCCAGGCATGCAGGCCGACTTCGTGGTATTTAGCCGCTTCGCGAATGATGTCGGCATTGGCATCGCCAATCTCTTTTCCAGGCCAGGCCGTCCCCGCCAGCAAAATATCCCAGCCATAAAGTGATGCGGCGTTTGAGCGCAGCATCTTCCATAAGAATTTGGGCTTCACCAGCCGCCACAAATGACGGCCCATATTGTCAGGGCCAACGCTGAAGAAAAAACTGGCTCGCACGTTATGACGGTTTAAAGTCTCCAGCAGACGCGGCACGCCTTCACGGGTGCCACGAAATGTGTCGACATCAATACGCAGGCCAACCTGAGTCATGATGATTTATCCGTAAGATCGACCGTGCGCAGGAAGAAATCCAGTGTTTCGTCAATGGTTTCCTGCATATCAATTTTCGGTTCCCAACCGAGGCAGCGGCGGGCGTTACGGATACTCGGTTTACGGTGTTCCACATCCTGATATCCTTTCCCGTAATAGCTGCTGCTTTCCACCACACGGAAACCAGCAAACGGTGGAAAATGATGACGGAGCGGGTGTTTTTCAAAACTTGCCAGCAGCATTTCGCCCAGCTCTTCAATGCTGGCTTCGTTATCAGGATTGCCGATATTAATAATTTCGCCGTCGCAGCGATTACCCGCGTTTTCGATAATGCGGAACAGTGCTTCAATGCCATCCCGAATGTCGGTAAAGCAACGTTTTTGTTTTCCGCCATCAATCAGCTTAATTGGCGAACCTTCCACCAGATTGAGAATAAGTTGCGTAATAGCGCGCGAACTGCCGATGCGTGCCGCGTTGAGATTGTCCAGTCGTGGGCCCATCCAGTTAAACGGGCGGAAGAGAGTAAATTGCAATCCTTCTTTTTCGCCATATGCCCAGATAACCCGGTCAAGTAACTGTTTTGATACCGAGTAAATCCAGCGCGGTTTATTCACCGGACCGACAATCAAATTAGAATGATCTTCATCGAAGTATTTATCGCTACACATTCCGTAAACTTCTGAGGTCGACGGGAAGATAATGCGTTTACGATACTTCACGCAGTAACGAATAATGCGCAGATTCTCTTCAAAATCTAATTCAAATACACGCAGAGGATTACGGGTGTATTCAATAGGTGTGGCAATTGCCACCAGCGGTAATACGACATCACATTTTTTGACGTGATACTCAATCCATTCAGAATGAATGCTGATATCGCCTTCGACAAAATGAAAACGTGGATGATTTAGAAAACGACTGATAGCATCGCTGCCAATATCCAGACCGTAGACCTCATAATGATCTTCGCGCAGCAGGCGTTCTGTCAGATGATTGCCAATAAAACCATTAACGCCGAGGATTAATACTCGGGTACGACGTTGGGCAGCGCAAAGCGGCTGGTTATTCAGGCGTGAACCTTCTACCAGACCCAGAGTTTGTGCCAGTTGTGAGCCTTGCATGGTAATACCATCGCCTGCCTGCCCGGTGATGATTTCCAGAGCGCCATGACCACAGGCCACCCGCAGTGGTGCAACAGAAATTACGCTCCCCGGCTGTGCGGTGCTTGTATCAGGATGAACACGCGACGACCAGACGGTGAATTTTTGATTGCCGGCGTAGCTGAAAGCACCGGGCCACGGATCGGCTACTGCGCGCACCATGTTATGCAGTACGTCTGCCGGTTTGTGCCAGTCGAGAAAACTGTCATCTGGCGTTCTGCGGCCAAAACAGGTGGCTTCATTCTCGCGTTGGGCGATTTCCTGGAAATGACCATGTTTAATGGCGGGTAATGTTTGTTCCAGTAAAAGGCGTGCCGTGTGGCACAATTTATGATGCAGTGTAATAGCAATGTCATCCGGGGAAATAACGACCCGTTGTTGCGCTATAATCGCTCCGGCGTCGGCTTTTTTTACCATCCGATGCAACGTAACGCCTGTTTCGTTCTCGCCATTTACCAATACCCAGTTCAGCGGCGCACGTCCGCGGTATTTCGGTAACAATGAACCGTGCAAATTAAATGCCCCCACGGGAGCCAGTTGCAAAATATCGTCGCTAATAAGATGGCGATAATAAAAAGAAAAAATCACATCTGGCGACATTTGGGCGATTCGTTCCACCCACAGTGGATGATTGACATTATCTGGTGCATAAACTGGAATTCCCGTTTCCGCCGCCAGACGGGCGACTGAAGCATAAAACGCTTTTTCGCCAGGATTATCGGCATGGGTAAAAATAGCACTAATTTCATAACCGGCAGCCAGCAAGGCTTCAATACCCAGGCAACCCATATCGTGATAAGCAAAAACAACGGTTTTCATTATTTTATTTCCTTGCTGGAGGGACGGATAACTTGCTGAACAAAATAACGGGGGCGGGCGCGGACATCTGTGTAGATCCTGCCGATATATTCACCGAGCAATCCCATGCCAATAAATTGAGCGCCAATAAAGGTAAATAACACGGCGAACAGCATAAATACACCTTCTGCCGCCCATTGTGGGCCGAACGTCAGGCGCAAAATTACCAGTAGAACCGCAATGCTAAAACCTCCAATCGCAATAATGCTGCCGAGCAGACTTAACATACGAAGCGGCGTGGTTGTCAGGCAGGTCACCAGGTCGTACATCAAATTGATCAGGCGCATAAAGCTGTATTTGGATTCACCAAACTCACGCTCGGCGTGATGTACCGGGATCTCAATGGCGCGGCGAGCAAAGATATTCGCCAGGATAGGAATAAAGGTGCTACGTTCATGGCAATGCAGCATGGCATCAATAATGTGTCGCCGATAAGCGCGTAACATGCAACCATAATCCCCCATTTCTTTGCCGGTGGTGCGCTGGATCAGACGGTTGATCATCTTCGATGCCGTTTTACGAAACCAACTGTCCTGACGATTCTGGCGTACGGTGCCTACCACGTCATAACCTTCATCAGCTTTAGCGACCAGACGCGGGATCTCCTCTGGGGGATTTTGCAAATCGGCATCAAGGGTAATAATCAAATCGCCCGTCACATGACTGAAACCCGCCATAATCGCCGAGTGCTGCCCGTAATTGCGATTAAGTAAAATTGACACTATGTGGCTTCCTTCCGCTTGTGAGGCATCGACCAGCATTTGTGCGGAATTATCGCTACTGCCGTCATCAATCAGCAGGATCTCATACTCTTTGTCCAACGACTCACAGGCGGCGGTAGTGCGCCTGATTAATTCCGGTAAGCTTTCCTGCTCGTTATAAACAGGAATAACCACCGAGACTTTCTTAACAGGGTGGATTTCAGACATGAATTATTGTCCTGCGAGTTGGTGAAGGGCCGCGATGACGCGTTCGGCATCGGCGGTGGTCATATCCGGGAACAGGGGCAATGAACAGATCCGTTCGCTGTTCCATTCGCTATCAGGTAACGATAGTGTGGGAAAACGTTCGCGATAATATTTTTGCGTGTGGGCGGCGCGGAAATGCAATCCGGTGCCAATGCCTTTTTCTTTTAATGCTTCCATTAATGCCTCGCGGCTGATGCCACAACGCTGTTCATCGACACGAATAATAAACAGATGCCAGGCATGAACGTGCGACCATACAGGAAGATTTAGTGGTTGAAAGGGGAGAGATTGCATCGCCTGCAGGTATTGCTGGGCAATTTCGCGGCGGCGGGCATTAAGTTGCTCTAATTTATGTAACTGCGTCAGGGCAATCGCAGCATTAATATCAGTAAGATTGTACTTATAGCCCGGAGTTAATACTTCTGCCTGCGGAGCGCGCCCCCAGGTTTGCCGGTCATAAGCATCAACGCCAAGACCATGAAATTTCAGCATCCGTAACTGGCGGGCGAGATTTTCATCATCGGTCACCACCAGTCCACCTTCTGCGCAGGTAATATTTTTGATGGCGTGAAATGAAAAAATGGCGGTACCTTTCGCGCCAATATGCTGACCTTTGTAATACGTACCGACGGCATGAGCGGCGTCTTCAATGACCGCGATACCATGACGTTCGGCAATGGCGTGAATAGCGTCCATATCTGCAGGCGCTCCGGCATAATGTACCGGAATAATCGCTTTAGTTCGGGAGGTAATGGCGGCTTCGATTTGTTCAGGAGTGACCATCAGAGTATCGCGATCGATATCTATCATCACTGGTGTTGCGCCTGACAGGGCGATCATATTGAGGGTCGAGACCCAGGTCATTGACGGCGTAATCACTTCATCGCCAGCGCCAATGCCCAATGCCATTAAGGTGATATGCATTCCTGCAGTGGCAGAACTGACAGCGATGGCATATTGATTTCCCGTTAACTGACAGAAGGTTTCTTCCAGCGCCTGATTTTTCGGGCCAGTGGTTATCCATCCTGATTCGAGAACGTCTTTTACTGCGGTGAGTTCTTCCGTACCCATTGATGGGCGTGAAAAAGGCAAAAAGTCTGACATTGTTTTTCCTTCAGCCATTGAAAACCTATCCCCGCTATTTGTTTATATTTGCCATAGGGAACGTTATGTATATTTTGCCATTTGGGGCAGAATGCTAAGGGTAGAATGTTAACTTAACCTTAAGAAATAACTATAAGTATTACATATTAAATTTTTTTGTTTTTTTCTTATTTATGCTTTGCATTTGGCAAAACTTTAAGGCATTTTGCGTGCGTTGTAAGATTTTTAATATCTCTCCAGTCGCTATTTACCGATGAAAATATCGTTTATTTTCATGGCATTTATCTGATTACGCTTGCCTATAGGTGGTGTTTACGTGTTAGCCTTTTGCCGGACTTTATTGACGTCGAAAAAACATGCTGCCATTTTGCTGGCGCTTGCCACAATGGTGGGGCTGGGAACACATACAGCATGGAGTGGTAATGGGTTGCCGCGTATTGACAATAAAACGCTGGCCAGACTGGCACAGCAGCGCCCGGTTATCGTTATGTTTCGTCATGCAGAGCGTTGCGATCGTTCCGGCAACCCATGTTTATCAGATAAAACAGGGATTACCGTAAAAGGTACTCGTGATGCCCGTGAATTGGGTAAGGCGTTTAGTGCGGATATACCCAATTTCGATCTTTATTCCAGTAACACGGTGCGGGTG
>NZ_BBMY01000087.1 GCF_000759775.1 Escherichia albertii NBRC 107761 = DSM 17582 | reverse complement strand
CACCCACATTATTGAGGAAGGAGGCTGGACCGTATTTCGCAATATGCCGCTGATTTTTGCGGTCAGTTTACCTATCGGTTTGGCGAAGCAGGCGCAGGGGCGCGCCTGTCTGGCTGTACTGGTAAGTTTCCTGACCTGGAACTATTTCATTAACGCCATGGGGATGACCTGGGGAAATTATTTCGGCGTCGATTTCACCCAGGATGCTGTTGCAGGAAGCGGTCTGACGATGATGGCGGGAATTAAAACTCTCGATACCAGCATTATCGGTGCGATTATCATTTCAGGGATTGTTACCGCGCTACACAACCGCTTATTCGATAAAAAACTGCCGATTTTTCTGGGGATCTTTCAGGGAACATCGTATGTGGTCATTATCGCCTTCCTGGTGATGATTCCTTGCGCCTGGTTGACGCTGCTTGGCTGGCCGAAAGTTCAAATGGGCATTGAATCGCTGCAAGCGTTCCTGCGTTCGGCGGGGGCATTGGGGGTGTGGATCTACACCTTCCTCGAACGTATTTTGATCCCAACCGGTTTACACCACTTTATCTATGGGCCATTTATTTTTGGCCCGGCAGCCGTTGAAGGCGGAATTCAGATGTACTGGGCGCAGCATCTACAAGAGTTCAGCCAGAGCACTGAATCGTTGAAATCTCTGTTCCCGGAAGGCGGCTTCGCGCTGCACGGCAACTCAAAAATCTTTGGCGCCATCGGGATTTCACTGGCTATGTACTTTACCGCCGCACCGGAAAATCGGGTGAAGGTCGCTGGTTTGCTCATACCCGCAACCTTAACCGCTGTGCTGGTTGGGATTACCGAACCGTTAGAGTTCACCTTCCTGTTTATCTCGCCGTTACTGTTTGCCGTTCACGCTGTGCTGGCCGCATCGATGTCAACGGTGATGTATCTCTTTGGCGTGGTAGGCAATATGGGCGGCGGCCTGATAGACCAGGTCTTGCCGCAAAACTGGATCCCGATGTTCAGCAATCACGCCGACATGATGCTGACCCAAATCGCCGTTGGCTTGTGCTTTGCCGTTCTGTATTTCGTCGTCTTCCGCACGCTGATCCTCCATTTCAATCTCTGTACGCCGGGACGTGAAGATGCCGAAGTGAAGCTCTACTCAAAAGCGGAATATAAAGCGGCGCGCGGAAAAACAATGGCTGCTGAGCCAGATGCGAAACTGGGGCAGGCTGCCGGGATCCTGCAAGCACTTGGCGGAGTAACCAATATTTCCAGCATCAATAATTGTGCGACGCGCCTGCGTATTGCCTTGCATGACATGACGCAAACGCTTGACGATGAAGTCTTTAAAAAACTGGGGGCGCACGGTGTTTTTCGTAGTGGTGATGCTATCCAGGTGATCATTGGTCTGCATGTTTCCCAGTTACGCGAGCAGCTCGATAGCTTAATCAGCTCCCATCAATCGCCAGAAAATATCCCCGTTACGGAGGCCGTATAATGACCAAATTCTCAGTGGTAGTCGCAGGTGGAGGAAGCACCTTTACGCCCGGTATCGTGTTGATGCTGCTGGCGAACCAGGACCGCTTCCCACTTCGTGCACTGAAATTTTATGATAACGATGGCGCCCGGCAGGAAGTGATTGCCGAGGCCTGCAAAATCATCCTCAAAGAGAAAGCGCCGGAAATTGAGTTTAGTTACACCACCGATCCTGAAGCAGCGTTCAGCGACGTTGATTTTGTCATGGCGCACATTCGTGTCGGCAAATACCCGATGCGCGAACTGGATGAAAAAATCCCGCTGCGCCACGGCGTTGTTGGTCAGGAGACCTGCGGACCCGGCGGAATAGCGTACGGCATGCGGTCCATTGGCGGCGTCCTGGAACTGGTGGACTATATGGAAAAATATTCACCAAATGCCTGGATGCTCAACTACTCCAACCCGGCGGCGATTGTGGCTGAAGCGACGCGTCGGTTACGACCGAATGCGAAAATCCTCAACATTTGCGACATGCCAATCGGCATTGAAAGTCGGATGGCGCAAATTGTTGGTCTGAAAGACCGCAAACAGATGCGCGTGCGTTATTACGGGCTTAATCACTTTGGCTGGTGGACGTCTATTGAGGATTTGCAGGGCAATGACCTGATGCCGCAGTTGCGACAATATGTCTCGAAGCACGGTTATATTCCGCCGCTGAAAGATACTCATACCGAAATGAGCTGGAACGATACCTATGCTAAAGCGCGAGATGTGCAGACGCTGGACCCGGATACGTTGCCAAACACCTATCTGAAATATTATCTCTTCCCGGATTATGTTGTTCAGCATTCCAACCCTGAACATACCCGTGCGAATGAGGTAATGGAACATCGCGAAAAACAGGTATTCGACGCTTGTCGGGCTATTACGAAGGCGGGCAACTCTGCGGCAGCCAGTCTGGAAATTGATGAGCATGCGTCATACATCGTCGATTTGGCGACGGCTATCGCCTTCAACACCCTGGAGAGGATGCTGCTGATTGTGCCGAACAACGGGGCTATCCATAACTTTGATGATGAAGCGATGGTGGAGATCCCTTGTCTGGTTGGTCACAACGGACCGGAGCCACTGGTGGTCGGCGACATCCCGCAGTTTCAGAAAGGGCTAATGAGTCAGCAAGTGGCGGTGGAAAAACTGGTGGTTGATGCCTGGGAACAGCGTTCATATCAACGCCTGTGGCAGGCGATAACACTATCAAAAACCGTGCCGAGTGCATCAGTCGCCAAAGCCATTTTGGATGAGTTGCTGGAGGCCAACAAAGCGTATTGGCCTGAACTGCATTAATTGTGCGGACCGGTATCCATTGGATGCTGGTCCGTATTCTTCAGCACGGCTGATGGCGCATAACCAAATTTATGCTTAAAGGCTTTGCTGAAATGGAAGGAGTCGAAGAAGTTAAGCATATCTGCCACTTCGCCAACCGAGTTTCCTTGTTGCTTTAATAGCGATAACGCCAGCTCCAGGCGATGGCTGGTGTTCAGCTGGTATTATTCGTGTTGCTTATATCGGCGATCCTCCGGTCAGGAAGGAAAAGATCAGCAGTAGTAGAAGAATGCCGCACACGATACCGATCCCAAAGAGCACGGCATGGAAAACCAGTGTCCCGCCGCCAAAAAACAGCGCGCCGCTGATACTCCAGTTACTTTCTTTACGCATACCGCCAACAAATGCGCAGAGTAGTGCAGCAATGGCCAGCGCTATGCCGCCTTGCTTGAGGATTTTATCGACATCCGGCGCCTCTTTTTTCTCTACCGTGGTAATTTTTTCACCTTTAATTCCGGCGAGAAGACCTCTTTTTATTTCAGCCGTTTTTTCCGCAACGACGCTTTCCAGCGTTGGCGGCGGCGCAGAGAATGAATGGGCCGAATGAAAAGTGGATAATGCCCATTATTAGCGCGATGGTGCCGAATAGCATACCCAATGAGCTGATTTTATTTTGCGCTATGATACCCATCTGACCTCCTTGTAACGAATGGTAAAAGCTTATCAGGAAAGGGGCGGACGAAATTCTTAAAAATAGCTGTACAAGGCAGAGCGTTAGTGAAATTGCAAAGGAGTCACAATGAAAATTTCTCGCCTCGGTGAAGCGCCCGATTACCGCTTCTCGCTGGCCAATGAACGTACCTTTCTCGCATGGATCCGTACTGCGCTTGGGTTTCTGGCGGCGGGCGTGGGGCTGGACCAGCTAGCGCCGGATTTCGCCACGCCCGTTATTCGTGAACTGCTGGCATTATTGTTGTGCTTGTTTTCCGGCGGGTTAGCGATGTACGGCTACTTGCGCTGGTTACGCAATGAAAAAGCGATGCGTTTGAAAGAAGATCTGCCCTATACCAACAGCTTATTAATCATCAGCTTAATATTGATGATCGTGGCGGTGATCGTTATGGGACTGGTGCTGTATGCCGGATAGTCGCAAAGCCAGGCGGATTGCTGATCCCGGGCTTCAACCGGAGCGCACATCGCTGGCGTGGTTTCGTACCATGCTGGGCTACGGCGCGTTGATGGCGTTGGCTATCAAACATAATTGGCACCAGGCCGGCATGTTATTCTGGATTTCGATAGGCATCCTCGCCATCGTGGCGCTGATCCTCTGGCACTACACCCGTAATCGCAATTTAATGGATGTCACAAATAGCGATTTTTCCCAATTTCGCGTAGTCCGTGACAAATTTATGATCTCTCTCGCGGTGTTATCTCTCGCAATACTGTTTGCTGTAACGCATGTACATCAACTTATCGTATTTATTGAGAGAGTCGCATGACAGGAAGTCTGGTCATGAATGCTGAAGAGGACTGGCACCAACTGGTTGTAGAGCATAAAGATACTCTGCAACCTGCCGATTTTTATCAGGATTTCAAACTGCGGGGCATTCGCTCCGTGCAACTTATCCCCCATATTGAATTTGATGACCGGGGCGAGCTGACGGCTGCTTCGGTAACAGCGGAGCTGTGGGGGCGATTTTTAATCACACTGTTCGAGTGTTGGGCGCGTGCAGATATCAGTCGTATATCAATCGAACTTTTTGACGTCACATTACAAAAGTGAAAACCCGCAACCATGGAAGGATTGCCAGGGGTGTGACTGGCATCGTTTATGTCCGTATGCCCGAGAGCATCAGCCGGACAAAGTGCTTTGCGCTGGCTATAAAGCGTTTTACTCCTACACTGCGCCACACATGCGGGTAATGCGCGATTTGATAAAGCAGCATCGTTCACCCATGGAGTTGATGACGATGCTGCGCTGATGTGAACTTAAACGGCCTGCCCCTGGTGAGATATCCGCGTCGCCAGCGGCAGCCAGCACAGCACAATTAATAATCCCATCAAGGTCATCAGCAACCCCAGGCTTCCCTGGCCGGTTTGTGGCAGCATTGCAGAGAGCGAGGCCAGTACGCCGGAACCGATATTTTGCAGGCCGCCGACCAGCGCGCCGGCGGTGCCAGCCAGGAAGGGGAATGGCTCCATCGCGCCGCTGGTCGCCAGCGGAAACAGCATCCCGGCACCAAAAAAGAAAAGTGCTGCGGGAACGAGCAGCGTCCAGACATTCATAATGCCGAACCAGCCGGGGATCCACATCATCAACCCAGCCAGCAGACAGCAGATAACCGACTGCCACATCAACGTCGAGAAGCGTTTATTCGGACGTCCGGCAAACCATGCGCCGAAGAATGCTGCCGGGATCGGCAGAATAAACAAAATACTGACCGTCATGCTGCTCAGCCCTAACACCGCGCCCATCAAAACCCCGGAGCAGGCTTCGAAAGCGGCGATTCCGGCCAGGCCGCCAATCAGCATTAACAAATAACAGTTAAAACCGCCATTGCCGAAAAGGGTTTTATAACTGGTAAGCAGTCGCGTACGCGGCGCGTCAGCAGGGCGCGTTTCCGGCATCCAGCGTGCCATACTGAACGTTACACCCGCACAGAGCACCAGCAAAAAAAGATAGCAGGCACGCCAGTTCCACATGGTATCCAGCAGACCGCCGATCAACGGTGCAAGCAACGGACTGACGAGAATTCCCATATTTAACAAACTATTAGCGTGGCGCAATTGTGTCCGTTCATACAAATCACGCGGCAGCGTACGCGCCATTACACCACCGACGCCGGTTCCCATCCCCTGCATCGCGCTGGCGGCAATCAGCACCGTCAGGCTGGAGGTGGTGACTGCAATTAGCGTAGCCAGCATAAAAATGGACATCCCGACGAGGATCACCGGGCGACGACCGACTCTGTCGGAAATCGGACCGTAAAACAGTTGTGAGACACCGTAGGTCAGCAGATAAGCGCCCATCACGCTCTGGACCGCGCCTTCGCGGACGTTGAGATCGCGCGCCATATCAGCAATTGCAGGAATATAAATGGTTTGCGCCATCTGACCGACGGCCACGAGTAATACCAACATCAATAACAAATTGACGTTTCTATGCCTTTTCATTATCACGGATGCTTTTATAAAAATAATTAGAATAAGTTGCTATGCATTCCCATAAATGCGGGAGAGGAATCTATCACATTGATGAATGTTAGCCAGATATGTGTCAGGAATGGCTAAAAGCAAAACGGCAGAATATGTAAACAAAAGCGGCAATAAATGTTGCCGGAAGCAGCGAGGGTACGGTTAGTCGGGTAAGGTACTTATGCCGAATTTGGCATGAATAAGACGCACTCTGTCAACAATCTGAGCGCTTCTTCAGATGACGATTCTTTATTGCCTGAGTTTCAGTTCAAAGTGTGATCTGTTACGTATTTTTGTCCTGATGAAAAATTTTCCATTGTCTCCCCTGTAAAGCTATGCTTGTATAAATATTGTTAAACACAAAACAGACAAGGTCCCCAATGACTCCTTCCATGCTGAACGCAAAACTACTACCTACTGCGCCATCCGCCGCAGTGGTTGTCGTGCGTGTGGTGGTGGTCGTCGGCAGTGCGCCGTAGGGACTGGAACAACACACGATTCCAAAACCCCGCCGGCGTAAACCGGGCGGGGTTTTTCGTTTCAGTCCCCCTCCCGGAGCGTCGGCCCAGAAGAAAAGGACTGGAGCATGGCAAGTTCGGGCACGACATCGACACGTAAGCGCTTTACCGGCGCAGAGTTTATCGTTCACTTCCTGGAACAACAGGGTATTAAGATTGTGACGGGGATTCCTGGCGGTTCGATCCTCCCTGTTTACGACGCCTTAAGCCAAAGTAGGCAAATCCGCCATATTCTGGCGCGTCACGAACAGGGGGCGGGATTCATCGCCCAGGGAATGGCGCGCACCGACGGCAAACCGGCGGTCTGTATGGCCTGTAGCGGGCCAGGCGCGACAAATCTGGTGACTGCAATTGCCGACGCGCGGCTGGATTCCATCCCGCTGATTTGCATCACTGGTCAGGTTCCCGCCTCGATGATCGGCACTGACGCCTTCCAGGAAGTGGACACCTACGGCATCTCTATCCCCATCACCAAACACAACTATCTGGTCAGACATATCGAAGAACTCCCGCAGGTCATGAGCGATGCCTTCCGCATTGCACAATCAGGCCGCTCTGGCCCGGTGTGGATAGACATTCCTAAGGATGTGCAGACGGCAGTATTTGAAATTGAAGAATTGTCCGCCCCAGTAGAAAAAGCCGTCCCGCCAGTCTTTAGCGAAGAAAGTATTCGTGAAGCGGCAGCGATGATTAATGCCGCCAAACGCCCGGTGCTTTATCTGGGCGGTGGTGTTATTAATGCGCCTGTACGGGTGCGTGAACTGGCGGAAAAAGCGCAACTGCCGACGACCATGACTTTGATGGCGTTGGGTATGTTGCCAAAAGCACATCCGCTGTCGTTGGGTATGTTGGGGATGCACGGCGTGCGCAGCACCAACTATATTTTGCAGGAGGCGGATCTGCTGATTGTTCTTGGTGCGCGTTTTGATGACCGGGCGATTGGCAAAACAGAGGAGTTCTGTCCGCGCGCCAAAATTATTCATGTCGATATTGACCGCGCAGAGCTGGGCAAAATCAAGCAACCACATGTGGCAATTCAGGCGGATGTCGATGAGGTGCTGGCGCAGCTGATCCCGCTGGTGGAAGCGCAGCCGCGTGCAGATTGGCACCAGTCGGTAGCGGATTTGCAGCGCGAATTTCCGTGTCCAATCCCGAAAGCGTGCGATCCGTTAAGCCATTACGGACTGATTAACGCTGTTGCCGCCTGTGTCGATGACAATGCGATTATCACCACCGACGTGGGTCAGCATCAAATGTGGACGGCGCAGGCCTATCCGCTCAATCGTCCGCGTCAGTGGCTGACCTCCGGCGGGCTGGGAACGATGGGGTTTGGCCTTCCTGCCGCGATTGGCGCGGCGCTGGCGAACCCGGATCGCAAAGTGTTGTGTTTCTCCGGCGACGGCAGCCTGATGATGAATATTCAGGAGATGGCGACCGCCAGCGAAAACCAGCTGGATGTCAAAATCATTCTGATGAATAACGAAGCGTTGGGGCTGGTGCATCAGCAACAGAGTCTGTTTTACAAGCAGGGCGTTTTTGCCGCCACCTATCCGGGAAAAATCAACTTTATGCAAATTGCTGCCGGATTTGGCCTTGAAACCTGTGATTTAAATAATGAAACCGATCCACAGGCCGCGTTGCAGGAGATTATCAATCGTCCGGGGCCGGCGTTGATCCACGTACGCATTGATGCCGAAGAAAAAGTTTACCCAATGGTGCCGCCTGGCGCGGCGAATACTGAAATGGTGGGGGAATAAGCCATGCAAAACACAACTCATGACAACGTGATTCTCGAACTCACAGTTCGCAACCATCCGGGTGTAATGACCCACGTTTGTGGGCTTTTTGCCCGCCGCGCTTTTAACGTTGAGGGTATTCTCTGCCTGCCGATCCTGGACAGCGACAAAAGCCACATCTGGCTACTGGTCAATGACGATCAGCGACTGGAACAAATGATAAGCCAGATAGACAAACTGGAGGATGTGGTGAAAGTGCAGCGTAATCAGTCCGATCCGACGATGTTTAACAAGATTGCGGTGTTTTTTCAGTAACCGCTCAAGGCTTGAACAGCGGCGCGCTTATCGTTAAGGTAAGCGCGTTTTTTTACCCGTCAGGACAAGACCATGATCACCGTTGCCCTTATAGACGATCACCTTATCGTCCGCTCCGGCTTTGCGCAGTTGCTGGGGCTGGAACCTGATTTACAGGTAGTTGCCGAGTTTGGTTCGGGGCGCGAGGCGCTGGCTGGGTTACCGGGGCGTGGCGTCCAGGTGTGCATTTGCGATATCTCGATGCCGGATATCTCTGGTCTGGCGTTGTTAAGTCATCTCCCGAAAGGCATGGCGACGATCATGCTTTCTGTCCACGATAGCCCGGCACTGGTAGAACAGGCGCTTAATGCGGGTGCGCGCGGTTTTCTCTCTAAACGCTGTAGCCCAGATGAGTTGATCGCCGCTGTGCATACGGTTGCTGCTGGTGGGTGTTACCTGACACCGGATATCGCCGTTAAACTGGCATCCGGTCGCCAGGACCCTCTGACTAAACGTGAACGCCAGGTAGCGGAAAAACTGGCGCAAGGAATGGCGGTAAAAGAGATTGCCGCTGAACTTGGCTTATCACCGAAAACTGTGCACGTGCATCGTGCCAATCTGATGGAAAAACTGGGCGTCAGTAACGACGTTGAACTGGCGCGCCGCATGTTTGATGGTTGGTGATGAACAGGTTTTTTTCCCGTTTAATGACTATTATTGCCTGCTTTTTTATCTTCTCTGCCGCGTGGTTTTGTCTGTGGAGTATCTGCCTGCATCTGGTTGAGCGGCCTGAGTTGGCTGTTTTACTGTTCCCGTTTGGTTTGCGGTTGGGGTTGATGCTGCAATGCCCGCGTGGTTACTGGTCTGTGTTGCTGGGGGCGGAATGGTTGCTGATTTACTGGTTGGCGCAGACAGTAGGGTTAACCCATTTCCCCTTTTTAATGATTGGTAGTGTGCTGACGTTGTTGCCTGTGGCGTTGATCTCCCGCTATCGGCATCAGCGTGACTGGCGCACCTTGCTGTTACAAGGTGCTGCGCTGACGGCGGCGGCATTGTTACAGTCTCTACCCTGGATTTGGCACGGGAAAGAGTCGTGGAACGCGCTGTTGCTAACGTTAACTGGTGGCCTGACGCTGGCCCCCATTTGCCTGGTGTTCTGGCATTATCTCGCCAGTAATACCTGGTTGCCGCTCGGTCCTTCATTGGTTTCCCAGCCGATCAACTGGCGCGGTCGGCATCTGATCTGGTATTTGCTGCTGTTTGTCATCAGTCTGTGGCTCCAACTGGGGCTGCCGAACGAACTGTCGCGCTTTACGCCATTCTGTCTGGCATTGCCGATTATTGCTCTGGCCTGGCACTATGGCTGGCAGGGCGCGTTGATTGCGACGTTGATGAACGCCATTGCGCTGATTGCCAGCCAGACCTGGCACGATCACCCGGTAGATTTATTGCTCTCGTTGTTGGTGCAAAGTTTGACCGGATTATTGCTTGGCGCAGGTATCCAGCGCCTGCGTGAACTTAATCAGTCGTTGCAAAACGAACTGGCGCGTAATCAGCATTTGGCTGAGCGACTCCTGGAAACCGAAGAGAGCGTGCGTCGCGATGTGGCGCGTGAACTGCATGATGATATCGGTCAGACCATTACTGCTATTCGTACCCAGGCGGGTATTGTCCAGCGACTGGCGGCGGATAACGCCAGTGTGAAACAGAGTGGACAGTTGATCGAACAACTGTCGCTGGGGGTTTACGATGCGGTACGCCGTTTGTTAGGACGGTTACGTCCGCGCCAGTTGGACGATCTTACGCTGGAGCAGGCTATCCGTTCGTTGATGAGAGAAATGGAGCTGGAAGGCCGTGGTATTGTCAGCCATCTTGAATGGCGGATTGATGAATCAGCGTTAAGCGAAAATCAGCGCGTGACGCTGTTTCGCGTTTGCCAGGAAGGGCTGAATAACATTGTGAAACATGCCGATGCCAGTGCGGTCACGTTGCAAGGTTGGCAGCAGGGTGAACGGTTAATGCTGGTGATTGAAGACGATGGCAGCGGCCTGCCGCCGGGATTCGAGCAACAGGGATTCGGTCTTACCGGAATGCGTGAGCGGGTAACGGCACTGGGCGGCACGTTGACGATTTCCTGTCTGCACGGTACACGCGTCAGTGTTTCTTTACCCCAACGTTATGTGTAAGGCTTAATGATGTTGCAGTTTCTGAAAGCGCCTGCCGATGCGCCGCAGATTAGCGATAAACATGAAATTGATGTTCGTTACCGCTACTGGCGTCGACATATTCTGCTGACCATCTGGCTGGGCTATGCGCTATTTTACTTTACCCGCAAGAGTTTCAACTCCGCCGTGCCGGAAATCCTTGCCAGCGGCGTACTAAGCCGTAGCGATATTGGCCTGTTAGCGACGCTTTTTTATGTGACCTATGGTTTGTCGAAGTTTGTTTCCGGCATCGTTAGCGACCGATCAAATGCCCGTTATTTTATGGGGATCGGCCTTATCGCTACTGGCATCATTAATATTCTGTTTGGTTTTTCCACTTCTCTGTGGACGTTTGCCGTTCTCTGGGTGTTGAACGCATTCTTCCAGGGCTGGGGTTCCCCAGTGTGCGCCCGTCTGTTAACCGCCTGGTATTCGCGTACCGAGCGCGGCGGCTGGTGGGCGTTATGGAACACGGCGCATAACGTCGGGGGAGCGTTGATCCCTATTATTATGGCCGCATCCGCACTGCATTACGGCTGGCGTGTCGGGATGATGATTGCTGGTTGGATGGCCATTGTGGTGGGAATTTTTCTCTGTTGGCGATTGCGCGATCGTCCACAGTCGCTGGGGTTACCCGCAATTGGCGACTGGCGGCACGATACGCTGGAAATGGCTCAGCAACAAGAAGGGGCAGGATTGACGCGTAAGGAAATCCTCACTAAATATGTGTTGCTTAACCCGTACATTTGGCTACTTTCCTTCTGCTATGTGCTGGTTTACGTGGTTCGTGCGGCGATCAACGACTGGGGCAACCTGTATATGTCCGAGACGCTGGGGGTTGATCTGGTGACGGCGAATACCGCAGTGACGATGTTTGAGCTGGGCGGATTTATCGGTGCGCTGGTCGCCGGTTGGGGCTCGGATAAACTGTTTAACGGCAACCGCGGGCCGATGAATTTAATTTTCGCCGCCGGGATTTTGCTGTCAGTCGGCTCGCTGTGGTTAATGCCGTTTGCCAGTTACGTGATGCAGGCGACTTGTTTTTTTACTATCGGCTTTTTTGTTTTTGGCCCACAAATGTTAATCGGCATGGCGGCGGCAGAGTGTTCTCACAAAGAGGCGGCAGGTGCGGCGACGGGATTTGTCGGTTTGTTTGCGTATCTGGGGGCATCGCTTGCCGGTTGGCCGCTGGCGAAAGTGCTTGATACCTGGCACTGGAGTGGTTTTTTTGTGGTCATTGCTATCGCCGCCGGGATTTCAGCGCTGCTGTTACTGCCCTTTTTGAACGCTCAGACACCACGCGAAGCGTGATGCATCTCACTTTTTTACCTCATATTCGGCAAAACTAAGAAATTTTCCAGGTTTTGCCTGGACACTATCCCAGGCCTGCTTTGCTGCTGATTTTTACAATGAATACCTTACTCAGGTATTCATTTCAGGAGCAACCCCGCCATGCTGGCCTTCCTTAATCAAGTGCGCAAGCCGACACTGGACCTTCCTGTCGAAGTGCGGCGCAAAATGTGGTTCAAACCGTTCATGCAATCCTACCTGGTGGTCTTTATCGGCTACCTGACGATGTACCTGATTCGCAAGAACTTTAACATCGCCCAGAACGACATGATCTCCACCTACGGGCTGAGCATGACGCAACTGGGGATGATTGGCCTGGGTTTCTCCATCACTTATGGCGTGGGTAAAACACTGGTTTCCTATTACGCCGACGGCAAAAATACCAAACAGTTCCTGCCGTTTATGCTGATCCTCTCCGCCATTTGTATGTTGGGCTTTAGCGCCAGTATGGGTAGCGGTTCGGTAAGCCTGTTCCTGATGATTACCTTCTACGCCTTAAGCGGTTTTTTCCAGAGTACCGGTGGTTCGTGTAGTTATTCCACCATCACCAAATGGACGCCGCGTCGTAAGCGTGGGACTTTCCTCGGTTTCTGGAATATTTCACATAATCTCGGCGGTGCAGGCGCGGCAGGCGTAGCGTTGTTCGGGGCGAATTATCTGTTCGATGGTCACGTCATCGGGATGTTTATCTTTCCATCGATTATCGCGTTGATTGTCGGTTTTATCGGCCTGCGTTATGGCAGTGACTCCCCGGAATCTTATGGTCTCGGTAAAGCTGAAGAACTGTTTGGTGAAGAGATCAGCGAAGAGGACAAAGAGACGGAATCCACGGATATGACCAAGTGGCAGATCTTTGTCGAATATGTGCTGAAAAACAAAGTGATCTGGCTGCTGTGCTTCGCCAACATCTTCCTGTACGTGGTGCGCATTGGTATCGATCAGTGGTCAACCGTGTACGCTTTTCAGGAGCTAAAACTTTCTAAAGAAGTAGCGATTCAGGGTTTTACGCTGTTTGAAGCAGGCGCGCTGGTTGGCACGCTGTTGTGGGGCTGGCTCTCTGACCTGGCGAATGGCCGTCGCGCGCTGGTGGCTTGTATTGCGCTGGGGCTGATTATCGCCACACTCGGTGTCTATCAGCACGCCAGCAACCAGTATGTCTATCTGGCTTCTCTCTTCGCATTAGGTTTCCTGGTCTTTGGTCCACAATTGTTGATTGGCGTAGCGGCAGTCGGCTTTGTTCCGAAAAAAGCGATCGGCGCGGCTGACGGGATCAAAGGCACTTTCGCTTATCTGATTGGCGACAGCTTTGCAAAATTAGGTCTGGGAATGATTGCCGATGGCACGCCAGTATTTGGTCTCACTGGTTGGGCCGGTACTTTCGCCGCGCTGGATACTGCCGCAATTGGTTGTATCTGCCTGATGGCGATGGTAGCGGTCATGGAAGAACGTAAAATTCGCCGTGAGAAAAAGGTTCAGCAGTTGACAGTGGCATAAACGTAACTGGTGACTTTTGCCCGGCCTTGCGCCGGGCTTTTTTTTACTTATTCCGCGATTTCCAGTGTGGTAAAAGCAAACTTTTCGCCATCAAACAGACCCTGACTGGTGAGTTTCAGCGCCGGGATCACGGGCAGGGAGAGAAATGCCATCTGAATGAACGGTTCATCCGGTAACGGTCCACATTTACGGGCGGCGACTTTCAATGCGTCAATTTGCTCCGCCAGCGACTGCGCCGTGTCGGTGCTCATTAGCCCGGCAATGGGGAGCGGGAGATGACTCTGGACCTGACCGTTATGTACTACGCACAACCCGCCGCCATCCTGAATCACTTGATTTACCGCCATCGCCATCTCTTCCGCGCTGTGACCGATCACCACAATATTGTGGCTGTCATGGCTGACCGTTGCAGCCAGCGCGCCTTCGTTCAGGCCAAAGCCGCCGAGCAAACCACAGGCCGGGGCCAGCCGCTGACCGTAACGCTCAAGTACGGCGATAAAACAGACATCATCGCGATCAAAACCGTTTTCGCTGTAGACGCAGGAGTGAGAGTGCGTAATCAGTTCGTTATGGATAACGTCAATGACCCGATAGCGTTTTCCGGGAGTAAATTGCAGGGCAAAGTCGCTGGCGGAAACCGGCTGACGGACAATGGTATTGCCGTACGGCGGGGCGGATTGCGCCAGTCTTGCTGGTTCTTCCGCCTGCAAGGTTTGCGCGTCAATCGGTTCGCCTTTCACCAGTACCTGTTGCACTGTAACCTTACGTGCGTCGCTTAACAGGACAATATCGGCCTGTTTTCCGGGAGCCAGTAAACCAAGATGATTCAGACCAAAATGACGCGCCGTCGACCAACTGGCTACGCGATATGCCACATGCAACGGCACATTGTGCTGTTCGATCAGGCGACGAATTAAGGCGTCGATATGGCCTTCGTGGGCAATTTCCCACGGGTTACGGTCATCGGTGCAGAGCATGCATTGCGGGCTGTTAAATTCATTGATCAACGGCGCCAGCGCGTTGAGATTACGGGCAGCGGAGCCTTCGCGGATCATTAACGACATGCCGAGTTGTAATTTTCGGCGACCTTCTTCCAGCAGATAACTTTCGTGGTCGTTTTCGATTCCGGCGGCAATATAGGCGTTAAGTTCTTTACCGCCTAAACCGGGACAGTGACCGTCCAGCGTCAGATGGCGAAATGCGTCCAGTTTATCGAGCAGCGAATCCTGACCGCTGATCACACCTGGGTAGTCCATCATTTCCGCCAGACCAGTTACTTGCGGATGATCTCGCCAGGCGACCATTTGCTTGAGGGTAAAACTGGCGCCGTTAACATCGCAGCCTTCCAGTGCAGGGACGCAAGAGCTGACCTGTAAATATTGATTCTGCTTTGCTTGTTCCGCACAGCGAGCAAACCAGGCAAACCCAGCTTCGCCCATGACGTTGACGATTTCATGAGGATCGCAAATGACGGTCGTCAGGCCGCGCGGTAGTGTGGCGGTTTCAAAGGTGACGGGGGTCATCATGCTGGATTCAATATGTAGATGCGCATCGATAAATCCGGGTACCGCCGTTGCGCCGCACGCATCAATTCGGTGCCGGGCTGGGGCATCGGCGTATTCTGCGCCAATACCGGCAATGTAACGTCCTTTAATCACAATAGGGCCGGAAATTTCTCCACCATTGTTCAGATCCAGAACAGAAACATTATCAATAATATAATCGGCAACGGCTTCGCCACGGGAAACGGCTAACAATTCCTGGTATTCAGCTCTGCTAATGTGATGAAATTTATAGTTAATAGAGTTATTCATATTTTTCTCATTTTGATTTTATCAATTTGATTATTATTTATCATAAAGAAACGTCGCGAGATTATTAAAGAATATCCATTAATCTGCAATTGAAATGTTATAATTATCACTGAACCGTTGTTGTCATTTGCTTTACAAAAGCAAGGGATTAAATCTCCTCCAATGGACAAAAAAATGAATAATGACAATACCGATTATGTGAGTAATGAATCAGGGACGCTTTCGCGATTATTTAAACTTCCTCAGCATGGAACAACTGTACGTACAGAATTGATTGCGGGTATGACCACCTTTTTAACCATGGTGTACATCGTTTTTGTTAACCCGCAAATTCTTGGTGCAGCGCAAATGGACCCTAAAGTGGTGTTCGTTACAACCTGTTTGATTGCGGGAATTGGCAGTATTGCGATGGGGATATTTGCTAACTTACCCGTGGCGTTGGCACCCGCGATGGGGCTGAACGCCTTCTTCGCGTTTGTCGTGGTCGGGGCGATGGGGATCTCCTGGCAGACCGGGATGGGCGCCATATTTTGGGGCGCAATCGGGCTGTTTTTGCTGACCCTTTTTCGTATCCGGTACTGGATGATCTCCAACATTCCGTTAAGTCTACGTATTGGCATCACCAGCGGAATCGGATTATTTATTGCCTTAATGGGATTAAAAAATACGGGGGTTATTGTCGCTAATAAAGACACGCTGGTGATGATTGGCGATTTAAGTTCACATGGCGTGTTGTTAGGCATTTTAGGCTTTTTTATTATAACTGTGTTGTCATCTCGTAATTTTCATGCGGCGGTACTGGTTTCTATCGTGGTGACTTCCTGCTGCGGATTATTTTTTGGCGATGTTCATTTCAGTGGTGTCTATTCCATTCCACCCGATATTAGCGGTGTTATTGGTGAAGTTGATTTAAGTGGCGCATTATCGCTTGAGCTTGCCGGTATTATTTTCTCCTTTATGTTGATCAACCTATTTGATTCATCAGGGACATTAATTGGCGTAACTGATAAAGCTGGCTTAATAGATAGTAACGGTAAATTCCCCAATATGAATAAGGCGCTGTATGTTGATAGCATCAGTTCGGTTGCCGGGGCGTTTATTGGAACTTCATCGGTGACGGCCTACATTGAAAGTACTTCCGGCGTGGCGGTAGGCGGTCGCACAGGGCTGACTGCTGTGGTTGTTGGCGTTATGTTCCTGCTGGTTATGTTCTTCTCGCCGCTGGTGGCGATGGTTCCCCCTTATGCAACCGCCGGGGCGTTAATCTTCGTTGGCGTGTTAATGACTTCAAGCCTGGCACGTGTTAACTGGGATGATTTTACCGAATCAGTACCGGCATTTATTACTACGGTGATGATGCCTTTTACTTTCTCGATCACGGAAGGTATTGCGCTGGGCTTTATGTCGTACTGCATTATGAAAGTGTGCACTGGACGCTGGCGTGAGCTGAACCTGTGTGTGGTAGTGGTGGCGGCGCTGTTTGCGCTGAAAATCATCCTGGTGGATTAGTATCTGACAAGAATTTCCAGATATCATGAGTGTCGGTTACGCAGGAGAACTCATGATCTGGATAATATTCGCCACTCTGGCGGTGGTATTTGTGGTTGGTTTTCGGGTGTTGACATCCGGTGCCCGAAAAGCGATTCGTCGACTGAGCGAGCGGCTGAATATCGATGTTGTGCCCGTTGAATCGATGATCGATCAGATGGGAAAGTCAGCGGGCGATGAATTTTTACGTTATCTGCATCGCCCTGATGAATCGCACCTGCAAAACGCTGCGCAGGTGCTACTCATCTGGCAAATTGTGATTGTTGATGGTAGTGAACAGAACCTACAGCAGTGGCATCGGATTTTGCAAAAAGCCCGCCTCGCCGCGCCGATTTCTGATGCGCAGGTACGTCTGGCGCTGGGCTTTCTGCGAGAAATAGAGCCTGAAATGCAGGACATTAATGCTTTCCAGATGCGCTATAACGCATTATTTCAGCCAGCAGAGGGCGTTTACTGGCTACATTAAAGCTGTTTTGCCTGATGCAATGCTGGCGGGGGGGCCTCTTGAAACATACCTGGGGTTGCATCATGAGTGAATATATCGAATAAATCGGCGGCGATACGCTGGATAATGTCACGTAATTACATATCCGGGCACTCTACTTTTCCTAGCGCTTCCCAGTAATTATTCTGATTATTTCTCTCCATTGCTACGATGGCTTCACGTATATGTTGTTGATTATTTTTATCGGATAGCATCATTTTTTCCCATGCATCGTCAGATAATGATGCCTCCGGGGTACAAAGTTTGCGTAAATCCTGCAATACGACTTTTTTTTCTTTTGCCGACTGTAGCGAACTGAACGGTGACTCCGCCTGCACAATGGTGGGGAGAATGAGGCAAATGGCGATAAAAAAGAGTGTCAGTGATTTCATGGCTTCAGCCTCTGTAGATATAGGTCGTATAAAGCGTAAGTGTAGTCAAATTCCTCCGCTATCATTAGCTTGTGCTAAACGTATCTTATGCGTTCAGCAAGAAGTGCCAGTTCAGGCCGAATACAGATGGGATGTGAAAATATTAATTATAAGCCTAACGTCAGACCCGGAAGCGATGACGCAACCGGGTTGCTAACAGGCGATGATATCGTACCAGACGCCTATATTTTTCTGGTGCGACGGCGGGAGTCCATTGAAATCAATATCACTGATGAAAGAATCAACAGCGTTCCCAGCCAGTCCGGTAGGGTGAACGTGATGCCGAGTAACAATAAAGAGAGTAGTGCACTGCTTAGCGGTTCTGCACAACTCAATATACTGGCCTTCGGCCCGCCAATTAACTGTGCACCTTTCAGATACAGACTAAACGTCAGCGATGTGCCGATGACGACGAGATAGAAAAATGCCAGGATTAAGCTGCCGTTAACCACAAAGTTTGTTCCTTGCCTGGCATAAAAAGGAAGCAGGATAAGACCACCAATCAACATACTCCAGCCGACGATGGGCAGCGTACCGTAGCGAGAAATGAGCGTAGAGGGGTAAGTGGTGTAGAACGCAGCAGCAAAAGCCGAGGTGATTCCCCAGAAGAGTGCTGCGGGAGAAATCGAGAGTGAGGTGGGATTTCCGTGAGTCACCAGCAAAAAAGTACCGATAAGCGACGTCATGATCGCGGCGAATACCAGAATTCCTGGGCGCGATTTACGAACCAGCGAGAACCACGCCACAATAATTGTTGGCGAGAGGAACTGTAGTACCGTTGCCGTAGCCGCATTTGATTTTTCTATGGTTAGTAAGAAGGTCAGTTGTACTGTCAGCGCACCAAGCACGGAAAAAATCAGCAAGCTGATGGCGTCTTTATGATTTTTTACTATCGAGAAGACTTTATCGCCGTGAAAAAATGAGAGCGTCAGCAGAATAAAGCCAGCAAATATCAGACGTGTCATTGTCAGAAACTGCGACGACATCTGGCTTTGTTCCATGATGTATTGTGCGCAGACACCGGAACTCCCCCATAATACGGCGGCAATCAAAACGTTCAGCATCCCCTTTCTGGTGGAACCCATTTTTCCCCTCTGCATTCAATTTTGTCGTTTATGTTTACGAACATAATAGCAAAATTGACGACTATGGCCTGGCGTTGTCTCCGTTGTATCAATCTCATTTCTGGTTACGCCAGTTCTGGCGAATCCTGAAAATAGCAACAGTTGTCATGACCATAGAAGTAAAGGAAATCATGATAACGCGCAAAAAGAGAATGGTGTTGTAGTGGCTGCAATTATTAATGCATATCTATATGAGGAAGGGCGCGCTGTCAGTGTTGATGACGGAGCATCTTGTTTTAGTTTTAAACAGTTAAGCGTCTTTAATAAACAGCAGACATATCATTGCGATGCTCAGCATACCTATCGCCAGCCAGAACAAGGAATGATAACTCCAGATTTCGACCATGATACCGTCGAGTGAACCGGCTATTATCCAGCCCACGCGTGAGGTGTTGGCATATAGTGTAGTGGCGAAGCCAATTTTTTCGGGTATCAGGTCCTGAAAGTAAAGCATACCAATACCGCAGAGAATACCCAGGAATATTGCATTGAGTATTTGTAATTCCAGCTCTACGGTAGGGGTCGTTGCCATCAATACACTGGCATAAAAACAGATACCGCTTACGATGGCAATCAGCATTAAAAAACGCTTTCCAATGCGTTTTATAAAGTAACCCGCAATGAGCATTGCCGGAATTTCCAGCCCGGCGGCAATGCCGATCATTTCACCAGCTAATCTGTCGGTGAAATGTAATTCATCAATAATAAATAACGGCATATTGATAATGTAAAGATTATTAGCACCCCACATCATTGTACAAACCACGAAAAGTAACCAGGTATCTCGTCGGCTGTGAGAGGTCGCGGACATATCTACGGGGCGGGGCGTAGCAGGAATGCTTTTCTGTATTGATGGTAGAAAGAGCCAGACTATCAGGCCGCAGAGAACAAATGCGATGGCCGCAGTGAGATACATCACCTTAAAGCTAAATCCCATTGCCAGTTCATAGGCGAGTGGCGGGCCAATGACCCAGGCGAGAGATATCTGGGCGCGCAAAAAAGTACTGAACATCACCGTTTCACGGCCGTTCATATCGGCGTGTTCACGGGCGAGAGCAAACATTTGTGGATTAGCAGTGGACGCAAAACTACTCAACAATATGCCTGTAGATAACAGGATGAAATAATTACGATTCCATGCGAAAAGGGTACAGGCCATCACGCCAAACAGGCAGCATAACAGAATTAATAATTTTCGGTTGCCTTGCTTATCGGAGTGTCTGGCTAAAAACTGACTTACCAGAATCCCCATAATCGCATTGCCGGTAAAAAAGAATCCAACCATAATTGGTCGGGCCTTTAATTCATCCGCGAGGAATATACTGAGTGTTGGTGTTTGTAGCGCTCCAGCAATCCCTGTAAGAAAAGCAACAATTAAAAATGCTGCTGCCGTAATGTCTAATATCTTTGAAGGCGTTGTGGCCGTTTTTTGCATGCTTGTGTATCACTGCAATAAAAGAATTGCGGGAAATTCCGCATTTCAATAAGTCGTAAACCTAATTAAGGGCCTGTTAAGTATGCTGACGCTAGCGGAATCTATGCTACCGCAACCTAAAATAATCAGCAATTAAGATTATTGCAAAAATAAGAATGATATAAAGTGAATATGTTTAAGAATATTTGATACAGATGCCACATATATTGCTATATGCTGTGTATATTAATAATTTAAATGGCGATTTTTGATGATGAAATAACAATCAGGTTGTCAGTGGTTATTTTCTTATATAGATAATATGAAATCTTACTAGTAGGAATAACCAATTTGGTACTTGGTTGGAGAGACCTGTCGCCTGGTAATGACTCCAACTTATTGATAGTGTTTTATGTTCAGATAATGCCC
>NZ_BBMY01000088.1 GCF_000759775.1 Escherichia albertii NBRC 107761 = DSM 17582 | reverse complement strand
CCGAAAACATATTATGTTTTGCGTTTACGATTATGCGGCATTATAGAGGAATGGTTCAATTATTCTTTCCCCTAAGTCCGATTGCGGACATATATAAAACACGAGCACAAATAAAAAACACAAATTAACAAAACCATATAATTTCAACATGTTGCAGAGAATTTTTATCCTTATCCATTTTACAAACAAATAGCTAACCAACCAAACAGACAAATAATGTATCAATAAGCAGGGAACTTTAATTTATTCATTTTTTCACAGCCTCGATATTTGGCTGATATTCATAATTTAAAATTATAAATAAAAATTTAAAATTTTTTCCATGAATATGAAAACATTGCCGACATTATTAAAATTATGTCATCACACTCTATTACTCGCTCTTTAAATCAACATAGCGGCAACTTTCGTAAAACACTCTGGCCCGGCTTCAGGTATACTGTGCCCTTCAATTCCACAAACATCAGGCAGACCATGACAGACTTAATCCAACGCCCTCGTCGCCTGCGCAAATCTCCTGCGCTGCGCGCTATGTTTGAAGAGACAACACTTAGCCTTAACGACCTGGTGTTGCCGATCTTTGTTGAAGAGGAAATCGACGACTACAAAGCCGTTGAAGCCATGCCCGGCGTAATGCGCATTCCTGAGAAACATCTGGCTCGTGAAATCGAACGCATCGCCAATGCCGGTATTCGTTCGGTCATGACTTTCGGCATTTCCCACCATACCGATGAAATCGGCAGCGATACCTGGCGGGAAGACGGTCTTGTGGCTCGCATGTCGCGCATCTGTAAGCAGACTGTGCCGGAAATGATCGTCATGTCAGATACTTGCTTCTGCGAATATACGTCTCACGGTCACTGCGGCGTGTTGTGCGATCACGGAGTCGATAACGACGCAACTCTGGTGAATTTAGGTAAACAAGCCGTCGTTGCCGCTGCTGCAGGCGCAGACTTCATCGCACCTTCCGCCGCAATGGACGGCCAGGTGCAGGCAATTCGCCAGGCGCTGGACGCCGCAGGCTTTAAAGATACCGCGATCATGTCGTATTCGACCAAATTCGCATCCTCCTTTTATGGCCCGTTCCGCGAAGCAGCGGGAAGCGCATTAAAGGGCGATCGCAAAAGCTATCAGATGAATCCCATGAACCGTCGCGAGGCGATTCGTGAATCGCTGCTGGATGAAGCCCAGGGCGCAGACTGCCTGATGGTTAAACCTGCCGGGGCATACCTCGACATAGTGCGTGAATTACGTGAACGTACAGAATTGCCTATTGGCGCATATCAGGTCAGCGGCGAGTACGCGATGATCAAGTTCGCCGCGCTGGCTGGTGCAATAGATGAAGAGAAAGTGGTGCTCGAAAGCTTAGGTGCAATTAAGCGTGCGGGTGCGGATCTGATTTTCAGCTACTTTGCGCTGGATCTGGCCGAGAAAAAAATTCTACGTTAATGACCATGATGCCGGGTAATCCCGACCCGGCATATCTCCTTACTCTGCCCGATAAAACGGTTTATCTCCGAGTATCGTTGCCCGATGCATAATTCGTCGCTGCGGCAAATAATCGGCATTTGCATAATGCTGGGTCACACGATTATCCCAAATAGCAATATCATTCGGCTGCCAACGCCAGCGTACCTGAAATTCCGGTTTGGTAATATGAGTGAATAAAAAACCTAACAATGCTTCACTCTCTTTCTCGCTCACATCAACAATTCGTGTGGTGAACCCCTCATTAACAAACAACGCCTGCTTACCACTCACCGGATGTGTACGCACCACCGGATGTAACAACGGTGGATTTTTCGCAGCAGCTTCCCGCCAGCGTTGATGCTCTTCCTCCGTTTTGCGGGACTTGTATTCCGGGAACGATTTACGGAAGTCATGCTCTGCACGATGCCCGCTCAACAGTTGGCGGAAGGGAACAGAGAGCGTCTCATACGCCGCGATACCGCTGGTCCATAGCGTATCGCCGCCGGTCGATGGCAACTCTTTCGCCGCCAGAATCGCCCCTGCGGGTGGCGTTTCAATAAATGTCACATCAGTATGCCAGTTGTCGTTATCCGGCGGATTATCGTTATGAGTATCCAGTACAATAATCTCGTCAACGCCTTCGGCATGGGGATAAACAGGATGAATATGCAGCTCGCCAAAACGCTGAGCCAGCGCGCGTTGCTGCTGCGGTGTAATGGCCTGTTCGCGCACAAACACCACCTGATGGCGCAGTACCGCATGGTAAAGCTGTTCAAATTGGTTATCGCTTAACGGGCGCGTCAGGTCGACACCCGAAATTTGTGCGCCAATATACGGCCCCTGCGGGGTAATGCTCAGACGTTCACTCATTGTACTTCTCCATGCCGGGGCGTCAGACGGCGCTGTAACGCGCGCAGACCCAGTTCTAAAAGAAAGGCGATAACCGCTATCACCGCGATCCCCGCCAGCACTACATCAGTCGCAAGGAATTCGCCCGCTGACTGAACCATAAAACCTAAGCCTCGCGTCGCGGCAATCAGTTCTGCCGCCACCAGCGTTGACCCCCCCACGCCAAGGCCAATGCGTAATCCGGTGAGAATTTCCGGCAGGGCGCCGGGCAAAATAACAAACCACAGCACCTGCGCACGGCTGGCCCCCAGCGACTGCGCAGCGCGAAGGCGAACCTGCTGGGCGCTTTTCACCCCCGCCAGCGCCGACATCGCCACAGGTGCAAAAATCGCTAAATAGATCAGTAGGATCTTCGTGGTTTCGCCAATACCAAACCAGATCACCATCAGCGGCAAATACGCCAACGGCGGCACCGGACGATAAAGCTCGATTACCGGATCCAGAATGCCGCGCGTTGTCGGGCTTAGTCCCATCGCGATCCCAACCGGGATACCTATCAACACCGCCGCAAAGAGCGCCAGCGCAATGCGCGTCAGGCTGGCGACCAAATGCTGCCACAGCGTGGCATCCATAAATCCTTGTGGTCCGGCAATAGTGAGCAGTTTTGCCAGCACCTGTTGCGGCGGCGGTAAAAACAGCGGACTCATCAGTTGCAGCGCCGCCACCGCCCACCATATGGCAAGCAAGACGACTAACGTACTGATACTTAAAGTCGCCTGACGCGAAAGCGGCCAGCGCCATTTCAGCCAACGCGAATGCAACTTTTCATTAATGAACACACTCATGAGAACGCCTCCCGTCGCTCAAATACGCGGCTTAAAACATATTCGCGCATGGCGATAAACGCGGGATCGGACTTAATACTGCGGCTCGATTCGCCTGCAACAAAGCGACGGGCAAAGTTGAGCGACAAACGCTCCAGCACACGACCAGGGCCTGATGAAAGCAAAACCAGTTCGGTCGCCATAAACACCGCTTCTTCTATATCGTGGGTAATCAATAGCACTTGCCTGTCGCTCCCCTGCCAAAGTTTCAGCAGCAGGGTTTGCATCTGGTCACGAGTGAAGGCATCCAGTGCGCCAAACGGTTCATCAAGTAATAAGAGTTGTGGATTCGCCGCCAGCGCGCGGGCAATTCCCACTCGCTGGCGCTGACCGCCGGAAAGCTGCCAGATATACCTTTTTTCCGCACCATCAAGGCCCACTTTTTTCAGCATCTGGCGCGCGATTTCCTGGCGCTGCGCTTTCTCTACGCCAGCCAGTTGCAGACCAAGCGCCACGTTATCCTGCACGCTACGCCACGGCAGCAATCCTTCGTTCTGAAAAACGACTCCGCGCTCCGCGCCCGGCCCCTGAACGCGTTTGCCCGCCAGTTGAATATTGCCGCGCTGATAAGGTACAAATCCGGCAATCAGATTCAGCAAGGTGGTTTTGCCGCAACCGGACGGCCCCAGTACGACCAGCAGTTCGCCGCTATCCAGCGTCAGATTGATATCTTCCAGCACAGGTTTGCCGCCATAATCGGCATAGAGATGAGAAATTTGCAGCATCCGCGTCTCCTTTTATTGCACGAAGCGAGAGGTGACGTACTGGCTGTAATCATTCGCCACGGCAGGGACTTTTCCCTGATCTTTTAAAAACTGGGCAGTGTCGATAATTGCCTTGTTTACGGGGCCAGCCAGTTCTGCCGTTTGCTGCTGTGGCGTCAGATAGGTATTTCCCTTCACCAATCCGGGAACGTCGGCCTCCGGCACGCCGCTTAAGCGCGCCAGTTTGTTGATGTTTTCTTGCTGTTTCAGCCACGCATCAGGGTTGGCTATGTAAGGCTGCTGGGCATCAAGGGCGCTTTTGGCGAATGCTTTCACTACCTCAGGATGTTTTTCGGCAAAATCTTTCCGCACAACCCAGACATCCAGCGTTGGCGCGCCCCACTGCCCGACCCGTTCAGAATCAGTCAGCACCTTGCCGTCTTTTTCCAGCGCATTAACCGCAGGCGCCCAGACGTAAGCGCCATCAATATCTCCTCGTTGCCAGGCGGCGATAATCGCCGGCGGTTGCAGATTCACAATCTCCACTTGTCCGGGCTTAATGCCCCAATGCTTCAGCGCCGCCAGTAGGCTGTAGTGCGTAGTGGAAATAAACGGTACGGCAATCCGTTTACCAATCAAGTCCTCGGGCTTGCTGATGGTTTTCTTCACAACCAATGCCTCGGAGCTGCCCAGTTTTGAGGCCAGTAAGAAAACCTCTATCGGCACTTGTTGGCTGGCAGCCACGGCTAACGGACTGGAGCCAAGGTTGCCGATTTGTACGTCGCCCGACGCCAGTGCCCGCACGATGCTGGCCCCGCTGTCAAACTTACGCCAATCCACGGTCGCCCCGCTCGCCTTGGCGAAAGTATTATCGGCCTGAGCGACTTTCGCCGGTTCGGCGGAGGTTTGATACGCAACGGTAACGTTCACCGCCTGCGCCTGAAAAGCGATGAATGCCAGTGCGGCGAGAAATGTATTACGCGATGAAATTGCCATGATTGTCTGCTCCCCTGTCTTGTTATGGGAGCAGTATTTCGTTGCCGGTAAATTTGATAAAGGAATTAAAACGTCTTGTTAAGAACAAAGCGTTTTTAGAAAAAAAACAGCAATGGTTAGCGAATATACGCATTTTGCTACTTTTAACGAATATCGTCTGATACGACGCTCACGCGTCTTATCATGCCTACAAATACCAGGACAGAATAAAGTTTATTCTCTAATGTTATATACTATAGGGGGGTATATGTTGACATATAGCATACTCCCCTATAGTATATTGCATACAGATGATGAGGTGCGAAATGCCCAGTACTCCAGAAGAGAAGAAAAAGGTCCTTACTCGAGTTCGTCGTATTCGGGGGCAGATTGATGCTCTGGAACGGTCGCTGGAGGGGGATGCCGAATGCCGTGCCATACTCCAACAGATAGCCGCCGTTCGGGGCGCGGCTAACGGGCTGATGGCAGAAGTACTTGAAAGCCATATCCGGGAAACGTTTGACCGAAATGACTGCTACAGCCGCGAAGTCAGCCAATCCGTTGACGACACTATTGAACTGGTTCGTGCCTATCTTAAGTAGTTGAAACTATTACCATATTGAGGAAAAGCGAGAGATGAAATCACGTGCTGCCGTTGCATTTGCTCCCGGTAAACCACTGGAAATCGTTGAAATTGATGTGGCGCCACCGAAAAAAGGTGAAGTGCTGATTAAAGTCACCCATACCGGCGTTTGCCACACCGACGCATTTACTCTCTCCGGCGATGACCCGGAAGGTGTATTCCCGGTAGTTCTCGGTCACGAAGGGGCAGGCGTTGTGGTTGAGGTCGGTGAAGGCGTAACCAGCGTCCAACCAGGCGACCATGTGATCCCGCTTTACACCGCAGAATGCGGCGAGTGTGAGTTCTGTCGTTCCGGCAAAACCAACCTCTGTGTTGCGGTTCGCGAAACCCAGGGCAAAGGCCTGATGCCGGATGGCACCACCCGTTTTTCTTATAACGGTCAACCGCTGTATCACTACATGGGCTGCTCCACATTCAGTGAATACACCGTAGTTGCGGAAGTTTCTCTGGCAAAAATTAACCCAGAAGCAAACCACGAACACGTCTGCCTGCTCGGCTGTGGCGTAACCACTGGTATTGGCGCTGTGCATAACACCGCTAAAGTCCAACCGGGTGATTCCGTTGCCGTGTTCGGTCTTGGCGCAATCGGTCTGGCGGTGGTTCAGGGCGCTCGTCAGGCAAAAGCCGGACGAATTATCGCTATCGATACTAACCCGGAGAAATTCGAGTTGGCGCGTCGCTTCGGCGCTACTGACTGCATTAACCCGAATGACTACGATAAACCGATTAAAGATGTTCTGCTGGATATCAACAAATGGGGTATCGACCATACCTTTGAGTGCATCGGTAACGTCAACGTAATGCGTGCAGCGCTGGAAAGCGCTCACCGCGGATGGGGACAGTCTGTCATCATCGGCGTCGCGGGCTCCGGTCAGGAAATTTCCACTCGCCCATTCCAGTTAGTCACCGGTCGCGTATGGAAAGGTTCCGCATTTGGCGGCGTAAAAGGCCGTTCACAGTTGCCGGGCATGGTTGAAGATGCCATGAAAGGCGATATCGTTCTGGAACCGTTTGTGACTCACACCATGACGCTGGATGAAATTAATGACGCCTTTGATTTAATGCATGAAGGCAAATCCATTCGAACTGTGATTCGTTACTAATTTCCCGCAGGTTTACCCCGCCCTGTCAGGGCGGGGAATCGAGTTTTCTTTTGAAACTGATGGAAAGCGTAAGATTGCCTGATGTGCTACACCTGTCAGGCCTACGAGCTGGTTTCGCCCCGTCCAGTTCAGACGGGATTCTTAATTCCTTCCCCGAGCAACCGCCAGGGGAATTAACCATGAGATAATGACTGATGGAACTCATTGAAAAACATGCCTGCTTTGGCGGCTGGCAAAATGTTTATCGGCATTATTCCCAATCCCTTAATTGTGAAATGAATGTCGGCGTCTATCTCCCGCCTAAAGCAGCAAGTGAAAAGCTGCCGGTATTGTACTGGCTTTCGGGACTGACCTGCACCGAGCAGAACTTCATTACCAAATCAGGGATGCAGCGTTACGCGACAGAACACAACATTATTATTGTTGCGCCTGATACCAGCCCCCGCGGCAGTAATATCGCGGATGCCGACCGTTACGATCTCGGACAAGGTGCCGGATTTTATCTGAACGCGACGCAAGCACCGTGGAATGAACATTACAAAATGTACGACTATATCCGCAGTGAACTGCCGGATTTAGTGATGAAACATTTTCCGGCAACAGCCAAAAAGTCAATTTCGGGTCATTCTATGGGGGGACTGGGCGCGCTGGTACTGGCGCTACGTAACCCGGATGAATATGTCAGCGTCTCGGCATTCTCTCCGATTGTTTCGCCTTCACAAGTGCCGTGGGGGCAACAGGCCTTTGCCGCGTATCTGGGTGAAAATAAAGAAAGCTGGTTGAACTATGATCCAGTAAGTCTTATTTCACAAGGTCGACGCGTCGCAGAAATAATGGTTGATCAGGGATTGAGTGACGATTTTTATGCAGAACAACTGCGGACTCAAAATCTTGAAAAGATCTGTCAGGAGATGAATATTAAGGCATTAATCCGTTATCACGAGGGTTATGACCACAGCTATTATTTTATCTCCAGTTTTATTGGCGAACATATTGCGTACCACGCCAATAAATTGAATATGCGTTGATAATAGCGCACGACCGCCGGATGCGGCGTAAACGTCTTATCAGGCCTACGGAGTGAAATGCAGGCCTGATAAGCGTAGCGCATCAGGCAATCCATCAGTGTATATCTACCACATCAAATCATCAGGCACTTTAAAATCGGCATACGGATCGTCCTCATCCTGCGCGTCTGCACTAAGTGCACTGTGTAATACAATACTGCTGGTATCACGTTGCGCAATTTTATCGGCAACGCTGGCGGGAATAATGGCGTACTCACCTTCGCTATTGCTATCGGTAACCAAGCGGGCAATCGCCAGACGACCATTAATCAACTGCGTTTGCGTGAGCTTATCGACAAAAATTTTCTTAATCAGATTACCGTCGGTGAAATTAAACCCAATATC
Source organism: Escherichia albertii NBRC 107761 = DSM 17582 (assembly GCF_000759775.1). Lineage (GTDB taxonomy): Bacteria > Pseudomonadota > Gammaproteobacteria > Enterobacterales > Enterobacteriaceae > Escherichia > Escherichia albertii. The sequence continues at coordinate 12,567 of NZ_BBMY01000088.1, read as the reverse complement.
GCCATTAGCAATAGTAATACGGTTCATTTCAATAAGCTGCTTCACCTGGGCTTTATATTCTTTCGCTAATGCCGCTTGTTTTTGTTGTTCGCTTAATTGTTTATCGCGCTCAAGCTGCGCTTTTTTATTTTCTTCTACCGCCGCTCGCGCTTCACGCGCCTGAATACGTGATTTTTTTGCTGTTCTCTCAACTTTAGCTGCCTTCTTGCTGGTGACTAAACCGGCTTTAAGCAACTGCTCCTGTAAGGTAAGTTTTGCCATCTTTATTTCCAAACCCACTGAATAATTTTTGCGAGTATACCTGTAAACACTATGCCTGTATTGGGGAGGAAGCGCCTTTTGCCCACAGGCATGATAAAACGCGACAGAAACGCATAGTGGCTATAAATCAGCAGCAACATCGCCATGATTTACGTTAGAGCGATAAGCTCTGTGATGCAGAGCAAACTTTGCACCATACCCAGTGGCGCAAAACCTTCCGTGCTATGCCATGATAGCGCCGATAAATTATTATATTCAGGGGAATGATATGTTTACGGATTCGCTTGCTGTTGTACTTGCCCGCCGCGACTGGGAAAACCCTGACGTTACACAACTCAATCGCCTTACAGCGCATCCTCCTTTTTCCAGTTGGCGCAACAGCGAAGAAGCCCGCGACAATCACCCTTCCCACTCGTTGCGCAGTCTGAACGGCAACTGGCAATTTGTCTGGTTTTCCTCACCGGAAGCGGTGCCGGAAAGCTGGCTTGAGCACGATCTCCCCGGTGCCGATGACATACCAGTGCCGTCAAACTGGCAAATGCATGGTTACGATATCCCTATCTACACCAACGTGACCTATCCCATTGCGGTGAATCCGCCATTTGTTCCCACAGAAAACCCGACAGGTTGTTACTCACTCACATTTTCTATTGATGAAAGCTGGCTGCTGGAAGGCCTGACGCGAATTATCTTTGATGGCATTAACTCAGCATTTCATTTGTGGTGCAACGGGCGCTGGGTCGGTTACGGCCAGGACAGCCGTTTGCCGTCTGACTTTGACCTGAGCGCTTTTTTACGCCCCGGAGACAACCGCCTCGCCGTCATGGTGCTGCGCTGGAGTGACGGTAGTTATCTGGAAGACCAGGATATGTGGCGGATGAGCGGTATTTTCCGCGATGTTTCATTGCTACATAAACCGAGTTCGCAAATCAGCAATTTCCATATTAATACTCATTTTAATGACGATTTCAGCCGCGCCGTACTGGAAGCTGAAGTCCACATGAGTGGCGAATTACACAATGATCTACGGGTAACGGTTTCTTTGTGGCAGCGTGAAACGCAGGTTGCCAGCAGCACCGCACCTTTTAACAGCGAAATTATCGATGAGCGGGGTCGTTATGCCGATCGCGTCACGCTGCGCCTGAACGTCGAAAATCCGACCCTGTGGAGCGCAGAACTCCCGAACCTCTACCGTGTGGTGATTGAATTGCACACTGCCAACGGCACGCTGATTGAAGCAGAAGCCTGCGATGTCGGCTTCCGCCAGGTGAGGATTGAAAATGGCTTGCTGTTACTGAACGGTAAGCCGTTGCTGATTCGCGGCGTTAACCGTCATGAACATCATCCTCTGCACGGTCAGGTTATGGATGAGCAGACGATGGTGCAGGATATCCTGCTAATGAAGCAGAACAACGTTAACGCCGTGCGTTGTTCGCATTATCCGAACCATCCGCTGTGGTACACACTGTGCGACCGCTACGGCCTGTATGTGGTGGATGAAGCCAATATTGAAACCCACGGCATGGTGCCGATGAATCGCCTGGCAGACGATCCACGTTGGTTACCCGCAATGAGCGAACGCGTCACGCGGATGGTACAACGCGATCGCAATCACCCATGCGTGATTATCTGGTCTCTGGGTAATGAATCGGGCCACGGCGCTAATCACGACGCGCTGTATCGCTGGATTAAATCCGCCGATCCTTCCCGTCCGGTACAATATGAAGGCGGTGGAGCAGACACCTCGGCAACCGATATTATCTGCCCAATGTACGCGCGTGTGGATGAAGATCAGCCCTTCCCGGCAGTGCCGAAATGGTCGATTAAAAAATGGCTTTCGATGCCCGGCGAGCTGCGTCCGCTGATCCTTTGTGAATACGCCCACGCGATGGGCAACAGCCTCGGCGGTTTTGCTAAATACTGGCAGGCGTTTCGTCAATATCCGCGTTTACAAGGCGGTTTTGTCTGGGACTGGGTGGATCAGTCGCTGATTAAATATGATGAAGAAGGTCATCCGTGGTCGGCTTACGGCGGTGATTTTGGCGATACGCCTAATGACCGCCAGTTCTGTATGAACGGCCTGCTCTTTGCCGATCGCACGCCGCATCCGGCACTAACGGAAGCGAAACACGCGCAGCAGTTTTTCCAGTTTCGCTTGCTTGAACGAACACTCGAAGTGACCAGTGAATATTTATTCCGTCATAGCGATAACGAAATTCTACACTGGTCGGTGGCGCTGGACGGCAATCCTCTGGCGAACGGCGAAACGCCTCTGAATGTCGGGCCGCAAGGTAAACAGTTAATTGAACTGCCTGAACTACCTCAACCTGAGAGCGCCGGGCAACTGTGGCTAACAGTACGCGTGGTGCAACCGAACGCGACCGCGTGGTCGCAGGCCGGACATATCAGCGCCTGGCAACAGTGGCGACTGGCGGAAAATCTCAGCGTGACGCCACTCTCCGCGCCCCATTCCTGCCCGCAACTGCTTACCAACGAAACGGACTTTTGCATTGAACTGGGTAATAAGCGTTGGCAATTTAGCCGTCTGTCAGGTTTTCTCACACAATTATGGATTGATGGTGAAAAGCAACTGTTGACCCCACTTCGCGACCAGTTTACCCGTGCGCCGCTGGATAACGACATTGGCGTAAGCGAAGCCACCCGCATTGACCCTAACGCATGGGTAGAACGCTGGAAATCGGCGGGCCATTATCAGACACAAGCCGCGTTGCTACAGTGTACGGCAGATAAACTCATCGACGCAGTTCTGATAACTACCGTCCACACATGGCAACACCAGGGAAAAATCTTATTTATCAGCCGGAAAACATATCGTATTGATGGGCATGGTGAGATGTTCATTACTGTTAATGTTGAGATTGCAAGTGATACACCGCATCCGGCACGTGTTGGCCTCACCTGCCAACTGGCGCAAGTGGCAGAGCGCGTAAACTGGCTGGGATTAGGCCCGGAAGAAAACTACCCTGACAGACTAAGTGCAGCCTGTTATGACCGCTGGGAGCGGCCATTGTCAGCGATGTATACCCCCTACGTCTTCCCCAGTGAAAACGGTCTGCGTTGTGGCACTCGCGAATTGAATTATGGCTCACACCAGTGGCGCGGCGACTTTCAGTTCAATATCAGCCGCTATAGTCAAAAGCAACTCATGGAGACCAGCCATCGCCATCTGCTGCAAGCGGAAGAAGGCACATGGCTGAATATCGATGGTTTTCATATGGGGATTGGTGGCGACGACTCCTGGAGCCCGTCAGTTTCGCCGGAGTTTTTATTGAACGCGGGTCGTTATTATTATCAGGTGAGCTGGCGATAAATGCCGGATGCGCCATACGACGCATCCGACAATAACCTACTCTCCCATCGCCTGGCGGATCTGAACCAACGACGAAGGATCATCAATGGTCGTCAGATCCCCCGGATCGCGTCCTTCGCAAATTGCCTGGATCGTGCGGCGCAGCATTTTCCCGGAGCGTGTTTTCGGCAATTGCGAGACAAACCAGACGTGCGCCGGGCGGCCAAAGTTGCCAATCTGGCTGTCCACCAGCGCCATAATCGCCTTCTCTTGCGAGTGCGCCACCTCGCGGTCTTCCAGACTGTCGCTCTCTTTCGGAATGACAAACGCCACCGCCACCTGCCCTTTCAGCGCATCTTTCACCCCAACCACCGCCACTTCGGCAACGCCCGGATGACTGGAGATACTCTCTTCAATCTCACGCGTCCCCAGCCGATGTCCGGCAACATTAATCACATCGTCAGTGCGCCCAAGAATAAAGTGATAACCGTCAGCATCGCGGATACCCCAGTCAAAGGTGGCGTATACCGGGCGGGGAAACAACGACCAGTAAGTCTTCACAAAGCGCTCGTCATCGCCCCAGATGGTCTGAATACAGCCCGGCGGCAATGGCCCTTCCACCACCAGCATCCCTTTCTCGTTGACGCCGCACGGTTCGCCGGTGACTTCATTGAGCAACTGCACGTTGTAGCCATACATCGGCACGCCGGGGCTTCCCGGACGCGTCGGCCTGTCGTCCAGACCGCGAGCAATCGCCATAATCGGCCAGCCGGATTCGGTCTGCCAGTAGTTGTCGATGACTGGTACATCCAGCGTATTGCTCACCCAACTGGCGGTCGGCTCGTCCAGCGGTTCTCCCGCCAGATAGAGCACTTCCAGCGACGAGAGATCGTGTTTGCGAATTTCGGCGGTAGGGAATTTTTTCAGCACGCGAATGGCGGTCGGTGCGGAGAACATCCGACTCACCTGATATTTTTCGACGATTTTCCACCACACGCCGCAGTCCGGGTACGTCGGCAATCCTTCGTAAACGATAGTCGCCATCCCTGCCAGCAGCGGCGCGTAGACGATATACGAATGCCCCACTACCCAGCCGATATCCGACGCACAAAAAAACACGCCGCCCGCTTTGCCGCCAAAAATGGTGTCCATCGAGGTCGCCAGCGCCACCGCATAACCGCCGACGTCACGCTGCACGCCTTTAGGTTTGCCGGTCGTGCCGGAGGTGTAAAGAATGCAAGAGATTTCGTTGGATTCCAGCCACGCCACCGACACTCGTGCGCCGATGTGCTGATGGCGCAACAAAGCAAAATCGACATCACGCCCGCTAACGCGCGCCATTTTCGCCAGCCCGCGATCCACCAGCAAAACGTGGCGCGGCTGATGCTGCGCCTGGTTTATCGCATCGTCGAGCAATTTTTTATAGGGAATGATTTTACCGCCGCGCGCCCCGGCATCTGCCGAGACAATCAGCACCGGTTTAGCGTCATCAATCCGCGCTGCCACACTGTGCGAGGCAAAACCCCCAAACACTACCGAGTGAATAGCGCCAATGCGCGCGCAGGCCAGCAGGGTAATATGCGCTTCGGCAATCATCGGCATATACACCAGCACCCGATCGCCACGCTGTACGCCCAGCGAGCGCAGCATTGAGGCCACCGCGTTCACTTCGTCATGCAGCTGACGAAAGGTAAAGGTGCGCTCTTCTTCGGTTTCCGAAGAGACGGCAATCAATGCCAGCGCCTCTGGCTGTTTCTCCAGCCAGCGGTCGATGGCGTTATGGCACAAATTGGTTCGGCCTTCACAAAACCAACGGGCAAACGGCGGATTACTGTGATCGAGCGTTTTCGTAAAGGGCGTCTGCCAGTCTATACGCCGGGCCTGCTCGGCCCAGAACTGCTCCGGTTCGTTAATCGAACGCTGATAAAATTCGCTAAAAGACATAACGCTCTCCTGTTGAACTTACGTCTTACCGCTGTTTGCTTAAATGACGTACAGGTCGAGATACTCATTGACCGGCATCTGTTCAAGGCGAGTTCTGTCGAGAGAGACGTCCAGAATGCGCTGCTGCTGGCGAGTCGGGAACTGACGCGCAAGGTTGATTTTGAATTTATCAACCAGTTTTGGAATACCGTCCTGACGGCGGCGAGCATGACCAATGGGGTACTCCACCACCACTTCTTCAAATCGCGTACCGTCGGTGAACTCAAGGGTAATGGCATTGGCGATGGCGCGTTTTTCCGGGTCGTGGTAGCCCGCGGTAAACGCCGGATCTTCAAAGCAATTGATCTTCTCGCGCAGGGCGTCAATACGTTTATCTTGCGCCACGTTGTCCTCGTAATCTGCTGCCGTTAAGCGCCCGAACAGCAACGGGATCGCCACCATGTACTGAATGCAGTGGTCGCGGTCTGCCGGGTTATTGAGCGGCCCTTTTTTGTCGATAATGCGAATACAGGCTTCGTGGGTGCGAATAGTCACTTTTTCGATGTCTGCCGCCGTTTTGCCTGCTGCCTGCATCTGTTCATAGAGCGTCATCGCCGCTTCAACTGCCGTCTGGGAGTGGAACTCCGCCGGGAAGGAGATTTTGAACAGCACATTTTCCATCACGTAGGAGCCGTACGGGCGCTGGAAGCGGAACGACTCACCTTTAAAGGAGACGTCGTAGAAGCCCCACACGGGCGCGGTCAGGGCTGACGGATAACCCATTTCGCCGGTTTTCGCCATCAGTGCCAGCCGTACCGCGCGGGATGTGGCATCGCCCGCCGCCCAGGATTTGCGCGTGCCGGTGTTCGGCGCATGGCGATAGGTGCGCAGTGACTGACCGTCTACCCACGCCAGCGAAACGGCATTGAGGATTTCCTCGCGGGTCAAGCCGAGCATTTCTGCGACGACGGCGGTGGAGGCCACTTTCACTAACAAAACGTGGTCGAGGCCGACGCGGTTAAAGGCGTTTTCCAACGCGATGCAGCCCTGAATTTCGTGGGCTTTAATCATTCCAGTCAGCACCTGTTTCATGGTCAATGGCGCTTTGCCGCTGACGACCGCATTGCGTGATAGCCAGTCTGCCGTTGCCAGAATGCCGCCGAGGTTGTCGGAAGGATGGCCCCACTCCGCCGCCAGCCAGGTATCGTTGAAATCGAGCCAACGGATCATCGCGCCGATGTTGAATGCCGCCTGGACGGGGTCGAGCTGGAACTGAGTTCCGGGGACGCGCACGCCGTTAGGTACGACGGTGCCGGGAACAACTGGCCCCAGCAGTTTTTTACAGGCCGGGTATTCGAGAGCTTCCAGACCGCAGCCGAGGGTGTCGAGCAGGCAGTAATGGGCGGTGTCGTAGGCCACTCTGGAGCTGATTTCGTAGTTCATCACGTAATCGACGATATCAACGATTTCACGGTCAAATTTCGGGCGGATGTTGTTGATTTGAGCTGACATTGGGTACGTTTCCTTATTGTTATTCGTAGAGGCTTACTGACGCTTATCCAGCGCGACAAATTGTCTGTCTTCCGGGCCAACATAATTGGCGGAAGGACGGATAATTTTGTTGTCCTGACGTTGTTCGATAATGTGCGCCGCCCAGCCAGTGACGCGGGCGATGACAAACAGTGGCGTGAACATCTCGGTGGGAACACCCATCATGTTGTAAGAAACGGCTGAGAACCAGTCGAGATTGGGGAACATCTTTTTGCTCTCCCACATCACCGTTTCCAGGCGATCGGCAATGTTGTACATCTTCAGCGAGCCGCCTTCCTGTGATAGCTGCTTCGCAACGCGTTTGATCACCTGATGACGCGGGTCGGCGATGGTATAAACCGGATGACCAAAACCAATGACCACTTCTTTGTTTTCCACACGCTTGTGGATATCAGCTTCGGCTTCGTCCGGCGTTTCGTAGCGTTGCTGGATCTCCAGCGACACTTCATTCGCCCCGCCGTGCTTCGGCCCGCGCAGTGCGCCGATTGCGCCGATAATGGCTGAATACATGTCAGAGCCAGTGCCCGTAATCACCCGGCTGGTAAAAGTGGAGGCGTTAAACTCGTGCTCGGCGTACAGCACCAGCGAAATATGCATCGCCTTTTCCCAGCTTTGCGACGGCTTTTCGCCGTGCAGCAGATGCAGGAAGTGACCGCCGATAGAGTCGTCATCGGTTTCCGGCTGGATGCGTTCGCCGTTGTGGCTGTAGTGATACCAGTAGAGAAGAATTGAGCTAAGCGACGCCAATAATTTGTCGGCAATATCGCGCGCGCCAGAGACAGTGTGCCCCTCTTTTTCCGGCAGCGTGCAGCCGAGCGCGGAAACGCCGGTGCGCATGACATCCATCGGGTGCGACGCCGCTGGTAAGGCTTCCAGCACGGTACGCACGTTAGCCGGTAAACCACGCAGGGCTTTCAGTTTCGTTTTGTAGGCGGCGAGTTCGTCACGGGTCGGCAGTTTGCCGTGGATCAGCAGATGCGCCACTTCTTCGAATTCGCAATGTTCTGCCAGATCAAGAATATCGTAGCCACGATAGTGCAAGTCGTTACCGCTTTTACCTACGGTGCAGAGCGCCGTATTGCCCGCCGGAACGCCAGAAAGTGCCACAGATTTTTTCGGTTTAATGACATGGGTACTGTTTTGCAGGATCGTTGTGTCGCTCATGTTGTCCTCGTCATTGTTATCATTTGTAGGGTCGGGATTACAGTTCAGTACACCCCGTAGGCCTGATAAGCCGCGTCAGCGGCGCATCAGGTATCGGTTGTCGGATGCGGCGCCATGCGTCTTATCCGACCTACAGTTCAGTACACCTCGCAGGCCTGATAAGCCGCGTCAGCGACGCATCAGGCATCGGCTGTCGGATGCGACGCCATGCGTCTTATCCGACCTACAGCTCAGTACACCTCGCAGGCCTGATAAGCCGCGTCAGCGACGCATCAGGCATCGGTTGTCGGATGCGACGCCATACGTCTTATCCGACCTACTGCTCAGTTCACCCCGTAGGCCTGATAAGTCGCGTCAGCGGCGCATCAGGCATCGGTTGTCGAATACAGCCAACGGGCGTTTGTTTTATTTCGCCTGACTACGGGCAAACAGGTCGTCGAGCTTTTCTTCGTACTGGTAGTAGTTGATGCTTTCGTACAGCTCATTGCGGGTTTGCATGGTGTCGATGACGCTTTTCTGCGTGCCTTCCTGACGCAGGACGTTGTAGACATGTTCAGCGGCGCGGTTCATAGCGCGAAACGCGGAAAGCGGGTAAAGCGCCATCGCGACATGGGCGCTGCGTAATTCGTCAGTGGTAAACAGCGGCGTGGCGCCAAATTCGGTAATGTTGGCGAGGATCGGCACCTGCACCGCATCGGCAAACTGGCGATACATGGCGAGTTCGGTAATCGCCTCCGGGAACAGCATTTCGGCACCCGCTTCAACATAGGCCTGCGCACGCTCGATCGCCGCATCCAGCCCCTCTACCGCCAGCGCATCGGTACGCGCCATGATCACAAAATCAGGATCGGTTTTCGCATCCACCGCCGCGCGGATCCGATCCACCATCTCTTCTTTCGAGACGATCGCTTTATTCGGACGATGACCGCAGCGTTTTGCACCAACCTGATCTTCAATATGTAAGCCCGCCGCCCCGGCTTTAATCATCGATTTCACAGTGCGGGAAACGTTAAAAGCCGAAGAGCCAAAACCGATATCCGCATCCACCAGCAGCGGCAGCGAGCAGACGTCGGTGATACGGCGAATATCAGTCAGCACATCATCAAGAGTTGAAATACCGAGATCCGGCAGCCCCAGCGAACCTGCCGCCACGCCACCGCCGGAGAGATAAATCGCCTGATATCCGGCACGCTGTGCCAGCAGCGCGTGGTTAGCATTAATGGTGCCGACAATCTGCAATGGATTTTCTTTGGTGAGTGCAGTGCGAAACGCTTTGCCAGGAGAGTGTAGAGACATAGCCTATCCCTTGTTATCAACTTGTTATTTTGTTGATAAAGACAGAGCAAGGGGTATGCCACAATCGCATAAATAAAATTAAATGTTTAATTTCAATTTGTTAGAAACAAACTAATAAATTAATCCGCAAATATGCGTTTCAGTTAACGTTTCAGACACTATTTCACCGCGTTTCATTGCAACAATTATGAAACAAGACTAAACCCAATATTCGGTTTCTTAACTTTGCGGTGCGCTATGGCACATCCACCCCGGCTGAATGACGACAAACCGATTATCTGGACGGTATCTGTAACGCGGCTGTTCGAGCTGTTTCGCGATATCAGTCTCGAGTTTGATCACCTGGCGAACATCACGCCTATTCAGCTTGGCTTTGAAAAAGCAGTGGCCTATATCCGCAAGAAACTGGTCAGCGAACATTGCGACGCCATCATCGCTGCTGGCTCTAACGGCGCGTATCTGAAAAGCCGCCTCTCGGTGCCGGTAATTCTGATTAAACCGAGTGGATTCGATGTGTTACAGGCACTGGCAAAAGCGAGAAAACTTACGTCGTCTATCGGTGTTGTCACTTATCAGGAAACTATTCCGGCGCTGGTGGCATTTCAAAAGACGTTTAATTTGCGCCTCGACCAACGTAGCTACATTACCGAAGAAGATGCGCGCGGGCAGATTAACGAGCTCAAAGCCAACGGCACCGAAGCGGTAGTCGGCGCGGGGCTGATTACCGATCTGGCAGAAGAAGCCAGGATGACCGGAATTTTTATTTATTCTGCCGCCACCGTGCGCCAGGCGTTCAGCGATGCGCTGGATATGACGCGCATGTCTCTGCGAAATAATGCTCACAACGCTAATTGCAACGCCCTGCGTACGCGTTACGTTCTGGACGATATGCTCGGTCAATCACCACAGATGGAACAGGTGCGGCAGACCATTTTGCTCTACGCCCGCTCCAGTGCGGCGGTATTGATTGAAGGGGAAACGGGAACGGGCAAAGAACTGGCGGCGCAAGCGATTCATCGGGAATACACTGCCTGTCACGATGCGCGGCAGGGAAAAAAGTCACATCCGTTTGTTGCCGTCAACTGTGGAGCGATTGCTGAATCGCTGCTGGAAGCGGAGCTGTTTGGTTATGAGGAAGGCGCGTTTACCGGCTCACGACGCGGAGGCCGCGCCGGACTGTTCGAAATTGCCCACGGCGGCACGCTGTTTCTGGATGAGATAGGCGAAATGCCACTACCGTTGCAGACCCGGCTGCTGCGGGTGCTGGAAGAAAAAGAAGTGACACGCGTCGGCGGGCATCAGCCTGTTTCTGTTGATGTGCGAGTGATTAGTGCTACACACTGTAATCTGGAAAAGGATATGCAACAGGGGCAATTTCGTCGTGACCTGTTTTATCGCCTGAGTATTTTACGCCTGCAACTGCCGCCACTGCGCGAGCGGGTAGCGGATATTTTGCCGCTGGCAGAGCGCTTTTTGAAAGTGTCGCTGGCGGCACTCTCCGCCCCTTTTTCTGCCGCAATACGTCAGGGATTACAGGCAAGCGAAGCCGCGCTGTTGCACTATGACTGGCCGGGTAATATTCGTGAACTGCGTAATATGATGGAGCGGCTGGCATTATTTTTAAGCGTGGAACCGACGCCGGAGTTAACACTGCCGTTTTTACAGCAGCTACTGCCGGAACTGGCACGTGAATCGACGAAAACAACCGCCCTTCATTCACTGACGCCACAACAAGCGCTGGAGAAATTTAATGGCGACAGAACGGCAGCAGCGAATTATTTAGGTATCAGTCGAACAACCTTCTGGCGGCGGCTAAAAAATTAAATTGCCGGATGCGGCGTGAATGCCTTATCCGGCCGACAAAAATATGAATTTCAATATATTGTGTTCCCCGATAAACTTGCGTACCGGGCATGTATTAGCGGATAAACTTACTTCTTCTTATAAATATCAGCCGTACCATGGATCTTATTGTCGGTCTGGCCGGAGGTCAGCACTAACACATCAGCACCTTTTTCATCAGCTTTTTTAAGCAAATCTTCTTTCGCATCAGCGGTCGACATTTCATTACTCGTTGAAATATTACCTATTTTTTCATATTGCGATTCGACTTTCTCAAATTCTGCTTTAGTCATTAATTCTGCAGCATAGACGTTTGTAACCACGAAAGCTAACGCACCAACTAAAAGCTTAGTTCCAGTTTTCATAGGTGAACTCCATGATGTGTGATTGGCTAATGCCCTGAAGCTGGATGTCATCATTCAGGGTTGATTAACAAGTAGTTCAGTATTCAGGAAAAAGCCACAGGAAAAGAGAATATATTTACATTTTTCCTGACGTAACAACGTGTTATCTGAATATGTAAAATATCTTAATTACTCGCCATCAATTATGAATAATGACATTCCAGCATTACCTTTTGGGAGTCTTTCAATATCTATTGGTTCGTGCTTCGATAAAAAAGCATTTTTTCTGGCTAATAAAATCATCCATGTTTTTAAGTGCCTCTAATGTCTTCCCATAAAGTTTATAATCACCACATAATTTTCTTTCATTGATATTTTCAACCCATATTTTTCCTCCGCCCCCGGGACTCACCTTTATCTTAAATATAACCTCATAGTCAGGTAAATCAGGAAAAGATTTACGAAATTCACTGGTGAATTTTACATGAATAGCTAACACATTATTATCACGAGGAGAAAATTGACTGGTTATGATACTGGTTATAAGATTAATGAAATTAACATCATTAAGTAATTTTTTAATGTGAGAATAATTGTATTCAGAACGACCATTTAACATAATGGCAAAATAATTAGCACAGGCGCGCAGTACACTTGAAGATTTTATGGAAAGACCATGCTTATTTACTTCGTTATTACAGCAAGATGTTTGGGGGGGATTCATTATATTACCCAAGCCAGAAATTAATCGCATAATTAATACTCTCGTTAAAATTAACGGTGCGGATAATAAATCAATGGTTATAGCAGCCACTATAAAAAATCGCTCATTCTGACATGGCTTAATGTTAATTATGATGCCCTGAAGCTCTCCCC
>NZ_BBMY01000089.1 GCF_000759775.1 Escherichia albertii NBRC 107761 = DSM 17582 | reverse complement strand
ACAACAAAAACCCCCGGACTCACATCCAGGGGTTATCAGATACAACTCAACGCGTTGTGGGATTACGCTTCAATAGCAGCGCGAAGTTTTTTCATCGCGTTCTTTTCCAACTGGCGCACACGCTCAGCGGAAACACCGTAACGGTCAGCCAGTTCCTGCAACGTAGATTTGTTGTCTTCGTCCAGCCAGCGCGCGCGGATGATGTCCTGGCTACGTTCGTCCAGACCTTGCATCGCATCAGTCAGACGGTTTGCCGCCTGCTCTTCCCAGTTATCATCTTCAATGCCATCGGCAAAGTTAGATGATTTATCCTGCAGATAGAGCACCGGAGCCATCGGCTGGCTATCAGAATCGTCGTCGGAAGACAGGTCAAAGGTCATGTCCTGTGCCGCCATACGCGATTCCATCTCACGTACGTCTTTGCTGGTTACGCCCAGTTCACGGGCCACCATTTCAACTTCATCCTGATTAAACCAGCCCAGACGCTGCTTGGTTTTACGCAGGTTGAAGAACAGTTTGCGCTGCGCTTTGGTGGTCGCAACTTTAACGATACGCCAGTTACGCAGAACGTATTCGTGGATCTCTGCTTTGATCCAGTGGACGGCGAAGGAGACCAGGCGCACCCCCACTTCGGGGTTAAAACGGCGCACGGCTTTCATCAGGCCGATATTACCTTCCTGAATTAAATCCGCCTGTGGCAGGCCATAGCCCGCATAATTACGAGCAATATGAACAACAAACCGCAGGTGAGACAGGATCAGCGTTTTAGCTGCTTCCAGATCGCCATGGTAATGCAGCTTTTCAGCCAGCGCCCGCTCCTCGTCAGCCGACAACATCGGCCACGCATTAGCTGCCCGGATGTAAGAATCCAGGTTGCCAACAGGGGCTAAAGCTAAACTTTGCATTTTGTCAGTCATTCAAATCCTCTCAATCGATATCTTCTGGCGCTTCAGTGGTAGCAACAACTGTGCCAGAGCTTAAGAGCAACGAGATTATCATTCACAGTTTTATCAGACCGTGATTTTATCCACAAGTTCAATGCTGGTTTGTGAATAAATTACGCACAAAATGTGACATAGAGATGAAATACCGGGAAGAGACAACGGGGTCTCTTTCCCTGCTACGGAACCCATTGCAAGGAAAGAGTATAGCACGCTTTTATTATTCCGGCGTAAAGTGGCGTAAATGTTGCACCGTGGCAAGCCACGCTGCCACCCAGCCAATCATTGAACACACCAGCAGCAACAGCAGACATTCATCGAACGATAAGCCATTGATATCAAACTTCGTTCCGAAAACCTGTGCCACTTCCGCAACCGCCGATGACAAACGCAGTACCAAAATTTCCGACAAAATTAATGACAGCAATGCGCCGGAAAATCCCAGCAATGCGCCACCATAAAGGAACGGGCGGAGGATGAAACCATCCGTCGCACCAATCAGTTTCTGCACGTTAATAGAATCGCGGCGGGCAAAAATGCTCAGACGCACACTGTTGCCGATGACCAGGAACACTGCCGCAACCATCAGCACGCCGATCATTGCCGAAACACGTCCGACCAACCCGGTTAGCGCCGTCAGGCGGGCAAACCAGCTATCGTCCATTCGTACTTCATCAATTCCGTTAATCTGCATGATGCGATCGCGCAGCGTATTCAGTGACTCCGTACCCTGAAAATCCAGTTTCGGGATCACCACAGCCACCGCCGGAAGTGGGTTTTCCTCCAGCATATCGAGAGCGCCGCCAAAGCCAGACCAGTTACGGAACTCGCCTAACGCATCCTCGCGCGACAGGTAATTGACCTTCTCAACGCCCTGCTCGGCCTGTAACTGCGCTACCACACCCGCTGCGGCGTCATCGTCCAGCGTTTTTTGCAGATAGACGGTAATTTGCGGTGATGGGTAGTACTGCGTCGCCGCCTGGTTAACGTTTTTGTACACCATATAACAAACGCTTGGCAGCGTCAGAGAGATGGCGATCACCATCACCGTCAAAAATGTGGCAAACGGCTTGCTTTTCAGATCCTGCAAGGCGCCGTGAAACGCATAACGTACTTGTTCGTTGAAAACGTTGGTTTTGCGATTTACCGGTTTTGGCGGGGATTTCGCTCGTTTCGGCGCGTTACGACCACCGTCGCCAGAGCCACCGACTGATTTACGGAAGCGATCCAGACGCCCGCCAAACTGCCGAATATGATTGATTGCATCGCGTTTATTCATGGGGCACGCCTCCATGCAAGTGACCATCGCTCAAGGTCAGCATGCGATAGGAACGCCGTGCAATCAGGTTGATGTCGTGCGTTGCCATCAATACCGTTACTCCAACGCGGTTAAACTCTTCAAATAGCCGTAAAATCCCTTCAGACAACGCGTCATCCAGGTTACCAGTCGGTTCGTCCGCCAGCAGTACCGCGGGCTTGTTCACCACCGCGCGGGCAATGCCAACACGCTGTTGTTCACCGCCGGAAAGCTGAATCGGAAAGTTCTTCGCTTTGTCCAGTAGACCGACTTTATCCAGCGCAGCCGACACGCGGCGACGGATGTCGTCACCGCTGGCACCGGCAATAATGAGCGGGATCGCCACGTTATCGTAGACGGTACGGTCCATCAGCAGATGATGATCCTGAAAAATCATACCGATCTGACGACGCAGAAATGGCACCTCGCGATTTTTCAGTCGCGTGATGTCATGGCCGCTAAACCAGATTTTCCCAGCACTGGGCCGCTCAATCCCACAAATCAGCTTCAGGAGGGTACTTTTCCCTGCGCCGGAATGACCGGTCAGAAACGCCATCTCACCCGGCTGCATATGGAACGTCACGCCCTGCAGCGCTTGCCTCCCACCGAGATAAGCCTTGCTGACATGTTCAAAGCGAATCATTGTTAATCCTCTCGGGCAAAAAGTGCCTCAATAAAGTCGTCCGCTTTAAACGGACGCAAATCCTCAATACGTTCGCCGACACCAATGTAGCGGATAGGAATACCAAACTGGTCAGCCACCGAGAAAATTACCCCACCTTTCGCTGTACCGTCCAGTTTCGTCAACGTAATGCCGGTTAAACCAACCGCTTCGTGGAACAGTTTGGCCTGGCTTACCGCATTCTGCCCGGTGCTGGCGTCAATTGTCAGCATAACTTCATGCGGGGCTTCAACGTCGAGCTTCTTCATCACGCGGACGATTTTCTTCAGCTCTTCCATCAGGTGCGATTTGTTCTGCAAACGTCCGGCGGTATCGGCAATTAATACGTCGATGTTACGTGCCTTCGCAGCCTGAATGGCATCGAAGATAACAGAGGCAGAATCGGCACCAGTATGCTGAGCAATCACCGGAATATTGTTGCGCTGGCCCCAGACCTGAAGCTGTTCAACCGCTGCCGCACGGAAGGTATCGCCCGCCGCCAGCATCACCGATTTACCCTGCTGCTCAAACTGACGCGCCAGCTTACCGATAGTGGTGGTTTTACCCACGCCGTTAACGCCTACCATCAGGATCACAAACGGCGCTTTGCCTTCGACGTTAAGCGGTTCATCGACTTTTGCCAGAATCTCGCCCATCTCTTCTTTCAACAGGCCGTAGAGCGCCTCAGCATCGCGAAGCTGCTTGCGGGTCGCGCCTTCGGTCAGATTAGTGATGATTTTGCGCGTAGTTTCCACACCTACGTCGGCAATGAGCAGTTGTTCTTCCAGCTCTTCAAACAGATCATCGTCGATTTTTTTGCCACGGAACAGGCTGATAAATCCTGAACCGAGGTTTTCTTTAGTCTTCAGAAGGCTGCGTTTCAGGCGCGCGAAGAAACCTTCTTTGGTTGGTTTTTCCTGCTCCTGGGCAATTTCTTCAACCAACGGCTCTTCTTCTACCGCAGGAACAAGCTCCACCGCCTCTTCTGCGGCTTCATCAGACAACGCCTGCGCTTCCAGCTCTTCGTCGGTAATCTCTTCTTTTGCCGCTTCTTCTTCCGCCGCGTCGACAATCTCCACCGTTTCTGCTTCTGCCTGCCATTCTTCTGGCGAAATCTCTTCGGTTTTGACTTCTTCCGGCAGCGGTTGCTCTTCACGCTCACTAACCACAGGCTCAGGTGTGGCTTCAGATTCAACTACCGGTTCCGGCTCTGCAATAACTTCCGGTTCGCTAACCGCTTCCGGCTGCGCTTTTTCGTTTTCGGCAACCTGTTCAGTGACTTGAACGACGTCGGCAGCGAAAGTTTCCGCCTCTGCTTCAGTATGTGTCTGAGGCAGCTCTTCTGTAGGCTGTTCAGCGACCTTCGCAGGCTCTTGCGCCTGAACAGTCTCTTCTACAACCGGTTGATCGTTCTGGACTTCTGTCTCTTTTTCCGGGGTCTGCTCTTTTTGACCAAAGCCCAGCCAGGAAAAAAAGCCACGTTTTTTTTCTTTCGCCATCTGCGACTACACTCCTCGCTGTTGCTTCATGGCACAGCGTTAACGACGCTATGTACATAGCAGCTATAAAAATGATGAAATAGTCTATCACTTAACTTAATTCACATCACCGCCTGCAAGTATGTGTTAACAGGCGGATTGAGCAAATTGTCATGAAAAAACCGAATCATTTCGGCAGCGGCCAAATCCGCATAATTGGCGGTCAGTGGCGAGGCCGTAAACTCCCGGTTCCGAATAGCCCTGGTCTGCGCCCCACCACCGATCGCGTACGTGAAACGCTGTTTAACTGGCTGGCGCCAGTCATTGTTGATGCGCAATGTCTGGATTGTTTCGCCGGCAGCGGCGCACTGGGGCTGGAAGCCTTGTCGCGCTACGCTGCGGGGGCTACGCTGATTGAGATGGAGCGCACAGTTTCTCAGCAGTTAATCAAAAATCTGGCGACGCTGAAAGCAGGCAATGCACGCGTGGTGAACAGTAATGCGATGTCATTCCTGGCGCAAAAAGGTACGCCGCATAATATCGTATTTGTCGATCCGCCATTCCGTCGTGGCTTGTTAGAAGAGACGATTAATTTACTGGAAGATAACGGCTGGCTGGCTGACGAAGCCTGGATTTATGTCGAAAGCGAAGTCGAAAACGGTCTGCCCACCGTTCCGGCAAACTGGTCGTTATATCGCGAAAAGGTGGCGGGTCAGGTTGCTTATCGCCTGTATCAACGTGAAACACAAGGAGAAAGTGATGCTGATTAATATTGGACGCTTGTTAATGCTCTGCGTATGGGGATTTTTAATCCTTAATATTTTTCAGCCCTTCCCACGCCCGCTGAATATTTTCGTTAATGTGGCGCTGATTTTTACCGTGCTGATGCATGGTATGCAACTGGCGCTATTGCAATCGACCTTACCGAAAGATGGCCCGCAGATGACGACCGCCGAAAAGGTGCGTATTTTCCTTTTCGGCGTGTTTGAACTGTTAATCTGGCAGAAGAAATTTAAAGTTAAAAAATAGCGTTATTGCTCACCAACAAAGCTGACAAAGCGCGTTCCTTTATAGCTCAGCGTACCTTTCTCCCCCACCGTCAGGGCGTGGTACTGCTGAGCATCAAGGCGGAAGGTCTGCTCCAGCCCGCCGCTTTGCGGTTTGAAACTTGCCTCATAGCGCATGCTGGTTCCAGCCGGAGTGACCTCCTGCTGACGCGAACGGCGATCGTTAATCGGTTTTTCCCGCTTGTTGCTCACCACCACCAGCTTTTGCTGGAGCGGAGCCATATCATTATCAGCTTTTTCCCGTCGCTGCTGCATAAAGCGAAATGATGCAGCGACAATAATTAAGCCAATGATAACAATAAAGAAAAGAGGTGGTTTACTCATCGTTATCCCTCATCGGAAAATGAGGAAATAAGCATACCCTGCCAGTTATGGTGTTGTCATCCGTCCACCCTCGCCACTAAACTGGAGGCAAGACCGTAAGCATTCCGCTTACGAAAAAATAACGAATTCAAGGAACTAAGATGCTTTGGTCGTTTATCGCTGTCTGTCTTTCCGCATGGCTATCTGTGGATGCATCGTATCGTGGGCCGGCCTGGCAACGCTGGGTATTTAAGCCATTAACTCTTCTTCTCCTGTTGTTGCTGGCCTGGCAAGCGCCAATGTTTGACGCTATCGGCTATCTGGTGCTGGCGGGGCTGTGCGCGTCATTGTTGGGCGATGCCTTAACCCTGTTACCACACCAGCGCCTGATGTACGCCATCGGCGCGTTTTTCCTCTCCCACCTGCTGTACACCATCTATTTCGCCAGCCAGATGACATTCTCTTTTTTCTGGCCGCTACCGTTGGTGCTGCTAATACTGGGAGCGCTGTTGCTGGCGATTATCTGGACGCGTCTGGAAGAGTTCCGTTGGCCTATCTGTACTTTTGTCGGCATGACGCTGGTGATGGTGTGGCTGGCAGGCGAGCTATGGTTCTTCCGCCCGACCGCTCCGGCACTCTCTGCCTTCATGGGTACGGCGCTACTGTTTATCAGTAACGTTGTCTGGCTGGGTAGCCATTATCGCCGCCGCTTCCGTGCGGATAATGCGATTACCGCAGCGTGCTACTTTGCTGGTCATTTCCTCATCGTCCGCTCACTGTATCTCTGATAAAACTTGACTCTGGAGTCGGCTCCAGAGTGTATCCTTCGGTTAATGAGAAAATACTTAACCGGAGGATGCCATGTCGACTCCCTACCATCACGGCAAAAAAGCCCCTCAATTTGCCACGTTCAAACCGCTAACCACGGCACAGAACGCCAATGAATGTTGCTGCGACGGCGCATGTTCCAGCACGCCAACGCTCGCTGAAAACATCTCCGGCACCCGCTATAGCTGGAAAGTCAGCGGTATGGACTGTGCCGCCTGTGCGCGCAAAGTAGAAAATGCCGTGCGCCAGCTTTCTGGCGTGAACCAGGTACAGGTGTTGTTCGCCACCGAAAAACTGGTGGTGGATGCCGACAATGACATTCGCGCCCAGGTTGAATCTGCGGTGCAAAAAGCGGGCTATTCCCTGCGCGATGAACAGACCGCCGAAGAACCGCAAGCATCACGCCTGAAAGAGAATCTACCGCTGATTACGCTTATTGTGATGATGGTTCTTAGTTGGGGACTGGAGCAATTTAACCATCCGTTCGGACAACTGGCATTTATCGCCACCACACTGGTTGGTTTGTATCCGATTGCTCGCCAGGCACTGCAGTTAATTAAATCCGGCAGCTACTTTGCCATCGAAACATTGATGAGCGTAGCCGCTATCGGCGCGCTGTTTATTGGTGCAACGGCGGAAGCCGCGATGGTGTTATTGCTGTTTTTGATTGGCGAACGACTGGAAGGTTGGGCCGCCAACCGAGCACGTCAGGGCGTCAGCGCGTTAATGGCACTGAAACCGGAAACCGCCACGCGCCTGCGTAATGGCGAGCGCGAAGAAGTCGCGATTAACAGCCTGCGCCCAGGCGATGTTATCGAAGTTGCGGCGGGCGGGCGTTTGCCTGCCGACGGTAAACTGCTCTCACCGTTTGCCAGTTTTGATGAAAGCGCCCTGACCGGAGAATCCATTCCTGTGGAGCGCGCGACGGGCGATAAAGTTCCTGCAGGCGCCACCAGCGTGGACCGTCTGGTTACCCTGGAAGTGCTGTCAGAACCAGGCGCCAGCGCCATTGACCGCATTCTGAAACTGATTGAAGAAGCCGAAGAACGCCGCGCACCTATTGAACGTTTTATCGACCGTTTCAGCCGCATTTACACGCCAGCGATTATGGCGATCGCCTTGCTGGTAACACTGGTGCCGCCGCTGCTGTTTGCCGCAAGCTGGCAGGAGTGGATTTATAAAGGGCTGACGTTACTGCTGATTGGCTGCCCGTGCGCGCTGGTTATCTCCACGCCAGCAGCGATTACCTCCGGGCTGGCGGCTGCGGCGCGTTGTGGCGCGTTGATTAAAGGTGGTGCGGCGCTGGAGCAGTTAGGTCGTGTCACTCAGGTCGCATTTGATAAAACCGGGACGCTGACGGTCGGGAAACCGCGCGTAACCGCGATTCATCCGGCAACAGACATTAGCGAATCTGAACTGCTGGCGCTGGCTGCTGCCGTAGAGCAAGGTGCGACGCATCCACTGGCGCAAGCTATCGTGCGCGAGGCGCAGGTTGCCGGGTTAACCATTCCCGCCGCCGAATCGCAACGGGCGCTGGTCGGGTCTGGAATTGAAGCGCAAGTCAACGGCGAGCGCGTACTGATTTGCGCTGCCGGGAAACATCCTGCCGACGCATTCGCCGCATTGATTAACGAACTGGAAAGCGCCGGGCAAACGGTGGTGCTGGTCGTACGCAATTCTCAGGTACTCGGCGTGATTGCCTTGCAGGATACCCTGCGTGCCGATGCCGCGACGGCCATCAGTGAACTGAATGCGCTGGACGTCAAAGGAGTAATCCTCACTGGCGATAATCCACGCGCAGCGGCAGCGATTGCCGGGGAACTGGGACTGGAATTTAAAGCCGGATTATTGCCGGAAGATAAAGTCAAAGCGGTAACGGCGTTGAATCAGCGCGCACCGTTGGCGATGGTGGGTGACGGCATTAACGACGCACCAGCCATGAAAGCCGCTGCCATTGGGATTGCAATGGGTAGTGGTACAGACGTGGCGCTGGAAACTGCTGACGCGGCATTGACGCATAACCACCTGCGCGGCCTGGTGCAAATGATTGAACTGGCGCGTGCCACTCACGCCAACATCCGCCAGAACATCACCATTGCGCTGGGGTTGAAAGGCATTTTCCTCGTCACGACGCTTTTAGGGATGACCGGCCTGTGGCTGGCAGTGCTGGCAGATACGGGGGCGACAGTGCTGGTAACGGCGAATGCGTTAAGATTGTTGCGTAAAAAGAGCTAATCTTTTCGGATTGCTGCCATCCTGACCATGATATACGGTGAGTCCTGCGAAGTTATCGAATACGGACTTCGCGGGATCTCACTAAATAACATATAAATGGAATCAATGGATGATGATTACGTTACATTCAAAGTACTGTGGAAGGCTCGATGTTGATGAGTCAGAAGGATTCGCGGAATACGTAACCGTTGCGCTTAACAATGAGAAACGCACTGTCTGGCTAAATATTTTTGGCGATGTTCTACCAAATACCCCGGTCGATAAAGTTATTGCCCTGCTGGATAGTCTCCCTGCATGTACTGAAGTTATCCGCAATGTACTTACCCAAAAGAAAGGAACAAATGTGTTTGTTGATGAGTTTATTGAATTTCATTTAGATGAACTCGACACTGAAACACTGCAATCGCTTAATATAACCCCACCTACACACGAGGCTTGTGCTAACCAACTTACTTTACGTGGCGTCCATATGTGGATAGCAGCCCCTGCCCCCGGTACGTTAAAAATGACGCTGGATTATGGAGTACCAGAGGATGTCTCGGATGAGTTATTAGTATTTAACTTCGACGAGCATGGTGAATTACTGGATATTACCTGGGAAAGTTAAGCCTTTTGCCGCCGGGATTCCCTCGGCGGCACTTCTGGAATCATTTCCGTATACCAGGCTTAGTGCTGGGCCGGGAAAGGCGGCATGGTAAGGAAAGCATAATATAGCGCTAACATCAGAATGACAGAGATAACACTGAATGCAGCAACCAGGCGGGATGCTAATAATGGTCTTTTGAACATCAACCATAGTGCATAAGCCAACCCGACGCCGTTAAGTAAAGGTAAAAAAATCATTAGCCAGGGTTCCCCCCAGGCAAGTAACCCCAACCATCCCGCCACGACGATAAAAACAGGGAGCAGCCAATTGGGGGTGAACATCGCGATTAATCCCAGCAATGCCAGACAAACTGGAATTAAATAATCCATTTCTGTATTCCATTACACTTACTTGCCGGATGCGGCGTGAACGCCTTATCCGTCCTACAAACCGATTGCAAGCCGCAATATTGAGCGCGATCGGTCCCCCTCGCCCCCTGAGAAGAGGAACTTGCGGTGATCCACCTTAACCCGATTTGCGAATCAAATAACGATAAGGCAGTCCGTCCGTCTCTTTAGCAACCAGTTCGTGTTCCATAAAGGTACAAAACCCAGGAATATCGCGGGTCGTCGCCGGATCGTCAGCAATAATCAGCAATGTTTCGCCAGGCTGCATATTGCGCACGGTTTTACGCACCATCATCACCGGTTCCGGGCAACGCAGGCCAAGCGCATCAAGAGTATGGTCGGGACTGGAAAAGAGATCGGTCATTTTCTTCTCATCATATAAAAAAACGGCGCTAGTTTACGCCCTGTGAGTCTGTAAGCAAACCAGGTTAACGATTGCGTGAAAATTAACCATTGCATTGTCAACGTAAAGCAGTATCATGCGGCGGCTCGAAAAAGGGTAAGCACGTTATTCTATTAAGATAATAGACGTGTCGTACGTATTGGGTTCCCTCACCCCAATGGTTAATCAAAAAGGTACAATATGAACGCTTTCTCACAAACTCAGCGCTATAAGGCGTTGTTCTGGTTATCGTTATTTCACCTGCTGGTGATTACCTCCAGTAACTATCTGGTTCAGCTTCCCGTCTCCATTTTTGGTTTTCACACTACCTGGGGCGCATTTAGCTTTCCGTTTATTTTTCTTGCTACCGACCTGACCGTGCGTATTTTTGGCGCACCGCTGGCTCGTCGCATCATCTTTGCGGTAATGATCCCCGCACTGCTGATCTCCTACGTTATCTCATCGCTGTTTTATATGGGTTCATGGCAGGGATTCGGCGCGCTCGCCCACTTCAACCTGTTTGTTGCCCGTATCGCTACCGCCAGCTTCATGGCCTACGCGCTGGGACAGATCCTCGACGTGCACGTCTTTAACCGCCTGCGCCAGAGTCGTCACTGGTGGCTGGCGCCGACGGCTTCCACACTGTTCGGTAACGTCAGCGACACGTTGGCCTTCTTCTTCATTGCGTTCTGGCGCAGCCCGGATGCCTTTATGGCTGAACACTGGATGGAAATCGCGCTGGTCGATTACTGTTTCAAAGTGTTAATCAGCATTGTTTTCTTCCTGCCAATGTATGGCGTATTACTCAATATGCTATTGAAAAGACTGGCAGATAAATCCGAAATCAACGCTTTGCAGGCGAGTTAAAGGTTCGTTATCAGAGTTGTGATAAGATGGATGAATGAGCCGTTATGGCCGTTTATCGATAAGGAAGAAGTCAATGCGCAATCTGGTTAAATATGTCGGAATTGGCCTGCTGGTTATGGGGCTTGCGGCCTGTGATGATAAAGACACTAACGCTACTGCGGAGGGTACTGTCGCGGAAAGTAACGCTGTCGGGAATCCCGTCAACCTGCTTGATGGCAAGTTGAGTTTCTCGCTGCCAGCGGATATGACCGACCAGAGCGGTAAGCTGGGAACGCAGGCCAATAACATGCACGTCTGGTCAGATGCCACTGGGCAGAAAGCGGTGATTGTCATTATGGGCGATGATCCGAAAGAAGATCTGGCGGTGCTGGCGAAACGTCTGGAAGACCAGCAACGTAGCCGCGATCCACAACTGCAAGTAGTGACCAACAAAGCCATTGAGCTGAAAGGTCATAAAATGCAGCAATTAGACAGCATTATCTCTGCGAAAGGCCAGACGGCGTACTCTTCCGTCATTCTGGGTAACGTGGGCAATCAACTGCTGACCATGCAAATCACGCTGCCTGCTGACAATCAGCAAAAAGCGCAGACTACCGCAGAAAACATCATTAATACGCTGGTTATTCAGTAATTTTTAGGATGATGAGACGGCCTCAGGAACTTCCACCGGAGGCCGTTTTTTTAATCGCCACGCCAGCAATAGCGCGATTGCCACCAGCCCCGCCGCCGACAGATAAATCACCGACACGCCTGCCCAACTCATCACCAGCCCAGCCAACGGCCCAGTGACGCCCAACGATAAATCCATAAACACGGTATAGGTTGCCAGCGCCGCCCCCTGATTCTGTTGCGGAACGGCTTTTACCGCCACTACGCCCAATGCCGGGAATACCAGCGAAAAACCCGCCCCCGCCAGTAAGACACCGATTTTCGCCATCCACGGCAGGGTCGCCACACCGACCAGCAGCAGACCGATAATCTCAACGCTAAAGCAGAGCATCGCCACGTTTAAGCCGCCGATGCGATTAATACCGTTAGGGAATAACAGCCGCGTACCGACAAACGCACAGCTAAACAGCGTCAGCGCGAAGGCCGCACCGTCCCAACCTTTCGCGTCATAAAACAGCGTGATAAAGGTGGCGATGACGCCAAACCCGGCGGAAGCCAGTGCCAGCGCCATGCCGTATAACCAGACGCGCCCAAGCACTGCACGAAACGGCAGTGGTTTGCCTTTGCTGGCTTTTACCGTTGGACGCGGGATCGCCAACAGAATGGCAACCAGCGCCACGCCCATAATGATTAACGCCAGCGCCTGCAAACCGCCCCAGTGATAAAACAGCACGCCCAACGGTGCGCCCATCGCCATCGCCCCATAAGTGACAATACCGTTCCACGAAATCACCCGCCCGATATGCAACGAACCAACCACGCCAACGCCCCACAGCGTTGATCCCGTTCCGGCAAAACTTTGACCAATCCCCAGAATCACGCGACCCAGACAAAGGAGTAACAGACTGATAATCGGCAGACTGGCGGTTAACCCAGCCAGAAGATATCCCAGGCCACTTAAAAAACAGCCGCACAAGCCAAAGACAACAATCTTTTTTGGCCCCAGCAAATCGGCATAACGCCCGGCATGAGGACGGCTCAGCAAGGTAGCGAAATATTGCAGACTGATAACCAGCCCCGCCCAGAAAGCGCTAAAGCCCATCACATCATGGACATAGCCCGGCAATACGGCGAGCGGCAACCCGATAGTCAGATAGCTGGCGAAGTTAAACATGACGATGGAGACAATGCGTAGGTTAAGGCGCAATCCGTTTAGCGCAGGTTCGGCAACGGGTTCAGGCATGAGGATCACCACATTTTTGCAACAGTGTTTCATTTTTACCACGGGTTAGCGTGAAAATCAGCAGTAAGAATCAGAATATCGCTGGCGTGACTCCCGCTACACTTAATAGCAAAAGCCACAGGGAAGCCCCGATGGATACTCCTCAACCCGATAAAACGGGTATGCATATTCTGCTGAAACTGGCCTCTCTGGTGGTGATCCTCGCGGGTATTCACGCTGCGGCAGATATCATTGTGCAATTGTTACTGGCGCTCTTTTTCGCCATCATTCTCAACCCTCTGGTCAACTGGTTTATTCGTCGAGGAGTCCGACGCCCCATCGCCATTACCATCGTGGTAGTGGTGATGCTAATCGCACTCACCGCACTGGTTGGCGTGCTGGCGGCATCGTTTAACGAATTTATCTCTATGCTGCCGAAATTTAATCAGGAGCTGACACGTAAGCTCTTTAAATTACAGGAGATATTGCCTTTCCTTAACCTACATATGTCACCGGAAAAGCTGCTTCAGCGAATGGACTCAGAAAAGCTGGTAACGTTCACCACAGCATTAATGACCGGGCTTTCTGGAGCCATGGCGAGTGTGCTCCTGCTGGTGATGACCGTAGTATTTATGCTGTTTGAAGTACGCCACGTTCCTTACAAAATGCGCTTTGCGTTGAATAATCCGCAGATCCACATCGCTGGACTGCATCGCGCATTAAAAGGCGTTTCGCATTATCTGGCTTTAAAGACGCTACTCAGTTTATGGACAGGCGTGATCGTCTGGCTGGGACTGGCGCTGATGGGCGTACAGTTCGCGTTGATGTGGGCGGTGCTGGCATTTTTACTCAACTATGTTCCCAATATCGGCGCGGTACTCTCCGCCGTACCGCCAATGATCCAGGTACTGCTGTTTAATGGCGTTTATGAATGCATTCTGGTCGGTGCGCTATTTTTAGTTGTCCATATGGTTATCGGCAATATTTTAGAACCACGGATGATGGGCCATCGGCTGGGGATGTCCACCCTGGTGGTATTTCTTTCATTGCTGATTTGGGGATGGCTGCTCGGTCCGGTCGGAATGCTGCTCTCGGTGCCATTAACCAGCGTGTGTAAAATCTGGATGGAAACCACGAAAGGCGGCAGCAAACTGGCGATTTTACTGGGGCCAGGCAGACCGAAAAGTCGGTTACCGGGATGAGGCGACAAGTGTTACGATACGCACTTTCATTTTCCATTAAACGTTGGCCCTGATATGTATCGGATAGTTCTGGGGAAAGTTTCTACCCTAAGCGCAGCTCCACTGTCACCAGCTTTACGTGAGCAAGCACCGCAAGGTCCACGACGCGAACGCTGGCTGGCGGGACGCGCGTTACTTTCTCGCGCACTTTCGCCACTGCCGGACATTATCTACGGTGAACAAGGCAAACCTGCATTCACGCCGGACACCCCACTCTGGTTCAACTTAAGCCATAGCGGTGACGATATCGCCCTGCTGTTGAGTGATGAAGGGGAAGTCGGCTGCGATATCGAAGTGATTCGCCCACGCGCAAACTGGCGCTGGCTGGCAAACGCGGTATTCAGCCTCGGGGAACACGTTGAAATGGATGCCGCACATCCTGACCAACAACTGGAAGTATTCTGGCGCATCTGGACGCGCAAAGAAGCCATCGTTAAACAGCGCGGCGGCAGCGCCTGGCAAATCGTCAGCGTAGACAGCACCTATCAATCCTCGCTGTCGCTCAGCCATTGTCAGATTGAAAATTTAAGTCTGGCGATCTGCACACCTACTCCCTTTACGCTCACCGCCGATAGTGTGCAATGGATCGATTCAGTTAACTGATCCGCCCATCCGACTGCCCATCTATTGATCCAGAACAGGTAATAAGTATGACGAATACTTAAAATCGTCATACTTATTTCCGCCATCTATTTTAATCCATTGGGGTTACCATGTTCTCCACACTCCGCCGCACTTTATTTGCGCTGCTGGCTTGTGCGTCTTTTATCGTCCATGCCGCTGCACCAGATGAAATCACCACCGCCTGGCCGGTAAACGTCGGGCCATTAAACCCGCACCTTTACACGCCTAACCAGATGTTCGCTCAGAGCATGGTTTATGAACCACTGGTGAAATACCAGGCAGACGGTTCGGTGATCCCGTGGCTGGCAAAAAGCTGGACCCATTCGCAAGATGGTAAAACCTGGACCTTCACCCTGCGTGATGGCGTGAAATTCTCCAACGGCGAGCCGTTCGATGCCGAGGCCGCAGCAGAAAACTTCCGCGCGGTGCTCGATAATCGTCAGCGTCACGCCTGGCTGGAACTGGCAAATCAGATTATTGATGCCAAAGCACTCAGTAAAAACGAGCTGCAAATCACGCTGAAAAGTGCTTACTACCCATTCTTGCAAGAACTTGCCCTACCGCGTCCTTTCCGCTTTATCGCCCCGTCACAATTTAAAAATCACGAAACCATGAACGGGATAAAAGCGCCGATTGGCACCGGACCGTGGGTTTTGCAGGAATCGAAACTGAATCAATACGATGTCTTTATCCGTAACGAAAACTACTGGGGTGAAAAACCTGCGATTAAAAAGATCACTTTCAAAGTGATCCCGGACCCAACCACCCGTGCGGTGGCATTTGAAACCGGGGATATCGACTTGCTGTACGGTAACGAAGGATTATTACCGCTCGATACCTTCGCCCGCTTTAGCCAGAATCCGGCTTACCACACCCAACTGTCACAGCCGATCGAAACCGTGATGCTGGCGCTCAACACTGCCAAAGCCCCCACCAACGAGCTGGCAGTACGTGAAGCGCTCAACTACGCGGTGAACAAAAAATCGCTGATTGATAACGCGTTGTATGGCACCCAACAAGTTGCCGACACTCTGTTTGCCCCTTCAGTGCCTTACGCTAATCTCGGCCTGAAACCGCGCCAGTACGATCCGCAGAAAGCGAAAGCGTTGCTGGAAAAAACAGGCTGGACATTGCCAGCAGGCAAAGATATCCGCGAGAAAAACGGTCAGCCGCTGCGCATTGAATTGTCGTTTATCGGCACCGATGCGTTAAGCAAATCAATGGCGGAAATCATTCAGGCTGATATGCGCCAGATTGGCGCGGATGTCACGCTGATCGGCGAAGAAGAGAGCAGTATCTACGCGCGTCAGCGCGACGGGCGTTTTGGCATGATTTTCCACCGTACCTGGGGCGCGCCGTACGATCCCCACGCCTTCCTGAGTTCGATGCGCGTACCGTCGCACGCCGACTTCCAGGCACAGCAAGGATTAGCCGACAAGCCGCTGATTGATAAAGAGATCGGCGAAGTGCTGGCGACCCATGACGAAACGCAACGTCAGGCGCTGTATCGCGACATTCTGACCCGTCTGCATGACGAGGCGGTTTATCTGCCTATCAGCTACATCTCAATGATGGTGGTATCAAAACCGGAACTGGGCAACATCCCCTATGCGCCGATCGCCACCGAAATCCCGTTCGAACAGATTAAACCGGTGAAACCTTAATGTTGCGTTACGTATTACGCCGCTTTCTGCTGCTGATCCCGATGGTGCTCGCCGCCTCGGTGATCATCTTTTTGATGCTGCGCCTCGGCACCGGTGACCCGGCGCTCGATTATCTGCGTCTGTCTAACCTGCCGCCGACGCCGGAAATGCTGGCTTCTACCCGCACCATGCTGGGGCTGGATCAGCCACTATACGTACAGTACGGCACCTGGCTGTGGAAGGCGCTGCATCTCGATTTCGGTATCTCATTCGCCAGCCAACGCCCGGTGCTGGACGATATGCTGAACTTCCTGCCCGCAACGCTGGAGCTGGCGGGTGCGGCGCTGGTGTTAATTCTCCTCACCTCCGTGCCGCTCGGCATCTGGGCGGCGCGCCATCGCGATCGCCTGCCCGATTTCGCCGTCCGTTTCATCGCGTTTCTCGGCGTATCGATGCCTAACTTCTGGCTGGCGTTTTTGCTGGTGATGGCGTTTTCAGTGTATCTGCAATGGCTGCCCGCGATGGGTTACGGCGGCTGGCAGCACATCATTTTACCTGCGGTTTCCATCGCCTTTATGTCGCTGGCGATAAACGCTCGCCTGTTGCGCGCCAGTATGCTGGACGTCGCCGGTCAGCGTCATGTCACCTGGGCGCGGCTACGCGGTCTGAGCGACAAACAGACCGAACGCCGCCATATTCTGCGCAATGCCTCGCTGCCGATGATCACTGCCGTGGGGATGCACATCGGCGAACTGATCGGCGGGACGATGATTATCGAAAACATCTTTGCCTGGCCGGGCGTCGGGCGCTATGCGGTGTCGGCGATTTTTAACCGTGACTATCCGGTGATTCAGTGCTTTACGCTGATGATGGTGGTGGTTTTTGTGGTCTGTAATTTGATTGTCGATTTGCTCAACGCCGCGCTGGACCCGCGTATTCGTCGTCATGAAGGAGCGCACGCGTGAACTTTTTCCTCTCCTCCCGCTGGTCGGTTCGCCTGGCGCTAATCATTATCGCCCTGCTGGCGCTGATTGCGCTCACCAGCCAGTGGTGGCTACCGTATGACCCTCAGGCTATTGATTTGCCGTCGCGCCTGCTCTCGCCGGATGCGCAGCACTGGCTGGGCACCGATCATTTAGGGCGCGATATTTTCTCGCGGCTGATGGCAGCGACCCGCGTGTCGCTCGGCTCGGTAATGGCCTGCCTGCTGTTGGTGCTGACATTAGGGCTGATTATTGGCGGCAGCGCCGGGCTGATTGGCGGGCGCGTTGATCAGGCCACCATGCGCGTCGCGGATATGTTTATGACCTTCCCAACCTCGATTTTGTCGTTCTTTATGGTCGGCGTGCTCGGCACCGGGCTGACTAACGTGATTATCGCCATCGCCCTGTCGCACTGGGCGTGGTATGCGCGTATGGTGCGAAGCCTGGTGATTTCACTGCGTCAGCGCGAGTTTGTGCTGGCATCACGGCTGTCCGGCGCGGGCCATGTGCGGGTATTTGTTGACCATCTGGCAGGCGCAGTGATCCCCTCGTTGCTGGTGCTGGCAACGCTGGATATCGGCCATATGATGCTGCACGTCGCGGGGATGTCCTTCCTCGGCCTCGGCGTGACCGCGCCGACCGCCGAATGGGGCGTGATGATTAACGACGCGCGCCAGTATATCTGGACCCAGCCGCTGCAAATGTTCTGGCCGGGGCTGGCGCTGTTTATCAGCGTAATGGCTTTTAACCAGGTGGGTGACGCACTGCGCGATCATCTGGACCCTCATCTGGTGACGGAGCACGCACACTAATGCCGCAACAGATTGAACTACGTAATATCGCGCTACAGGCCGTGCAACCGCTAGTGCACGGCGTATCATTAACGCTGAAACGTGGGCGCGTGTTGGCATTAGTCGGCGGCAGCGGCAGCGGGAAATCATTAACCTGCGCCGCGACGCTGGGCATTCTGCCCGCAGGCGTTCGCCAGACGGCAGGGGAAATTTTAGCCGATGGCAAACCGGTTTCCCCCTGCACCCTGCGCGGCATCAAAATTGCCACCATCATGCAGAACCCGCGCAGCGCCTTTAATCCGCTGCATACCATGCTCACCCACGCGCGGGAAACCTGCCTGGCGTTAGGGAAACCCGCCGATGACGCTACGCTTACCGCCGCCATAGAAGCCGTGGGGCTGGAAAACGCCGCGCGCGTGCTGAAGCTGTACCCGTTCGAGATGAGCGGCGGCATGTTACAGCGGATGATGATTGCGATGGCGGTGCTGTGTGAATCACCGTTTATCATCGCCGACGAACCGACCACAGACCTTGACGTAGTAGCGCAGGCGCGCATCCTCGATCTGCTGGAAAGCATTATGCAAAAACAAGCGCCGGGGATGTTGCTGGTCACTCATGATATGGGCGTGGTAGCCCGTCTGGCGGACGACGTGGCGGTAATGTCGCACGGTAAGATTGTCGAACAGGGCGATGTCGAAACGCTGTTTAACGCACCGCAACATCCGGTGACGCGCAGCCTGGTTTCCGCTCACCTCGCCCTCTATGGTATGGAGCTGGCATCATGACTTTACTTAACGTCTCCGACCTTTCGCACCATTATGCACACGGCGGATTCAGTGGTAAACATCAGCACCAGGCGGTGCTGAAAAATGTCTCTCTGACTCTGAAAAGCGGTGAAACCGTCGCCCTGCTGGGGCGCAGCGGCTGCGGGAAAAGCACCCTCGCGCGGCTATTGGTCGGTTTAGAATCGCCCTCACAGGGCAATATTAGCTGGCGCGGAGAACCGTTGGCGAAACTCAATCGCGCGCAACGTAAAGCGTTCCGCCGTGATATTCAGATGGTATTTCAGGACTCTATCAGCGCCGTTAACCCGCGTAAAACTGTGCGCGAGATCCTGCGTGAACCGATGCGCCACCTGTTATCGCTGAAAAAATCGGAGCAACTGGCGCGCGCCAGCGAAATGCTGAAGGCGGTCGATCTCGACGATAGCGTGCTCGACAAACGCCCACCGCAGTTAAGCGGCGGTCAGCTCCAGCGCGTCTGCCTGGCGCGCGCGCTGGCGGTCGAACCGAAACTGCTGATTCTGGATGAAGCCGTTTCTAACCTTGACCTCGTATTACAGGCGGGCGTCATTCGTCTGCTGAAAAAGCTGCAACAGCAATTTGGCACCGCCTGCCTGTTCATCACCCACGACTTACGTCTGGTGGAACGTTTTTGCCAGCGAGTGATGGTCATGGACAACGGGCAAATTGTCGAAACGCAAGCGGTGGGAGACAAATTAACCTTTTCCTCTGACGCCGGACGTGTGCTACAAAACGCGGTATTACCCGCATTCCCCGTGCGCCGTCGCGCCACAGAAAAGGTTTAACGCAAATGCAACGAGTCACCATCACGCTTGATGACGATTTACTGGAGACGCTGGACAGCCTGAGCCAACGTCGTGGTTATAACAACCGTTCCGAAGCGATCCGCGATATTCTGCGTAGCGCCCTGGCCCAGGAGGCCACCCAGCAACACGGCACGCAAGGCTTCGCGGTGCTTTCTTATGTGTATGAACACGAAAAACGCGACTTAGCCAGCCGTATCGTCTCCACACAGCACCATCACCACGATCTCTCGGTCGCCACGCTACATGTGCATATTAATCACGACGACTGTCTGGAAATCGCCGTGCTGAAGGGCGACATGGGCGACGTGCAGCATTTTGCCGATGACGTTATCGCCCAGCGCGGCGTGCGGCACGGGCATTTGCAGTGCTTACCGAAGGAAGATTAACTCCTCCCGACGCGCCGTAATTTTCTGGCGGCGCGGTAAAATCCTGCCAAATATCGACTTCCATCACATTTTTTTGATCACGATTAGGTCCCCCAAAATGTGAGACGCTTCGATCCTCTTTTTCGCCTGTTCACCTACTATACGCTTGAAGTTGTCCATGATTGTCCATGGACAACTGTAAATGTTCAGGTGCGCGCCATGAAATCATTAAGTAAATCGTCCCAAATACCGCTCTATCAACAAGTGGTGGAATGGATAAGAGAAAGTATTTATACCGGGGATCTGGTGGAAGACGATCGCATTCCCTCGGAATACCAGGTGATGCTGCCAACTTACTGATTTAGTGTATGATGGTGTTTTTGAGGTGCTCCAGTGGCTTCTGTTTCTATTAGCTGTCCCTCCTGTTCAGCTACTGACGGGGTGGTGCGTAACGGCAAAAGCACC
>NZ_BBMY01000090.1 GCF_000759775.1 Escherichia albertii NBRC 107761 = DSM 17582 | reverse complement strand
CACCAACGCCTTCCAGCGTTTTGATATTGGGATCAACCAGTGAACTGTCATGTACACCCAGACGCAGGCGCGTCATACAGTTACCACAACTGGCGATATTTCCCGGGCCGCCGACCCGGGTAAGAATGGTGTTCAGAAGTTCATTGCTGATCTCTTTTGCCATGGGTTATTCCTTTTCCAGAGCCTTGCGAATAAAGCCGCCGTGTTGATCCAGGCGTTTTTTAGCTTCAGCGGCATCAAGATTTTTCAATATCATCACAATGGCTGTTTTGCAGTGGCGATCGCAGGCAACCAATGCCGCTTCCGCTTGTTCTGTGCTACATCCGGTGGCGTTTTTGACGATATTGATCTGGCGCACATGTAATTTTTCATTGGTGGCGACCACATCGACCATCAGGTTGCCGAACACTTTGCCGGATTTAATCATCAACCCAGTGGAGAGCATATTGAGCACCAGTTTCTGTGCTGTACCCGCTTTCATCCGCGAAGAGCCGGTAACCACTTCGGCGCCGACAACCGGCGTAATGGCAAACTCTGCGGTAGTTGAAACAGCGCTCCCTGGATTACAGGAAATTCCCACTGTGCGACAGCCAAGCTGGCGAGCGTACTCCAGTCCGGCGATCACATACGGCGTGCGTCCGCTGGCGGCAATACCAACCACTACGTCCTGCGCGGTTAAGCCGATATTTTTCAGAGCGTTAACGCCGCCTTCCCGGCTATCTTCCGCGCCTTCTACGGCATGTTGAATGGCATATTCGCCGCCGGCAATCAAACCAACCACCAGGCCCGGTTTCACGCCGTAGGTGGGGGGGCACTCGCTGGCATCCAGAATTCCCAGACGGCCTGAGGTTCCTGCGCCGAGATAAATCAAACGACCACCGCCGCTCACCTGGGCGTGGATAACGTCGATCGCCGCAGCGATACCCGGCAGTACACGTTCAACGGCGAGCGGTACGGTTTTATCTTCTTCGTTGATAATCCGGCACATTTCCAGCGTTGATACGCGGTCAATTTCAGCGGAGGCGTTATTCGAGCCTTCGGTAATCATCTTTTCAAGTTGCATCGGTGGTGACCTTAATATTTGCGATCAAATAATTGCAGATAAATGGGATCATATATCCCGATTGGGCGGACACAAAGGAATCATTAAGTCCGAATACCACTAATGTGGCGTCGCTGAAAATGATTGAGCGCAGTAGTGTGCTTATGTCGTGAGTAAAGTGATGCATAAAGCGGCGGTTAGATTGAGATTTTCCCCAATTAGTGAGCTGATACGCAGCAATATTTTGTTTATCCTGTATTTTCAGAGGCAATGGAGTGTAACGCTCTGTATTAACAAGGAGAGCATTAAAATGGGTAAACTCACGGGCAAGACAGCATTGATTACAGGCGCATCGCAAGGGATTGGCGAAGGGATTGCCAGAACTTTTGCGCGTTATGGCGCGAACCTAATCTTGCTGGATATCTCCGATGAGATCGAAAGGCTGGCGGATGAACTGGGAGGACGCGGTCATCGTTGCACAGCCGTCATTGCCGACGTACGCGACCCGGCATCGGTTGCCGCGGCTATCAAGCGCGCGAAGGAAAAAGAAGGGCGCATTGATATTCTGGTGAATAACGCAGGTGTTTGCCGCCTGGGCAGTTTTCTCGATATGAGCGATGAAGATCGCGATTTCCATATTGATATCAATATTAAAGGCGTGTGGAACGTCACGAAGGCGGTGCTGCCGGAAATGATTGCCCGCAAGGATGGTCGTATTGTGATGATGTCTTCGGTCACTGGCGATATGGTGGCGGACCCAGGCGAAACGGCGTATGCCTTAACGAAAGCGGCGATTGTTGGGCTGACCAAATCGCTGGCGGTGGAGTACGCGCAATCCGGTATTCGCGTTAATGCAATTTGTCCGGGTTATGTTCGTACGCCAATGGCGGAAAGTATTGCCCGCCAGTCGAACCCGGAAGATCCAGAATCGGTGCTGACTGAAATGGCGAAAGCAATCCCGCTGCGTCGCCTCGCCGATCCGCTGGAAGTCGGCGAACTGGCCGCATTCCTCGCCTCCGATGAATCCAGCTATTTAACTGGTACTCAGAATGTGATCGATGGCGGCAGTACGTTGCCAGAAAGCGTTAGCGTCGGTATCTGATTTACTTCAGTTTCCTCCCTGCATGAGTGGGGAGGATTTCGTCGGAAACCTGGTTCTTATTCCCTTTTTAACTTCTAAATCACCAAACGATATATAAAACCGTTACTCCTTTCGTGTCCGTTATAAATATGATGGCTATCAGAAAGTCATTAAATTTATAAGGGTGCGCAATGGCCGTTAACTTGCTGAAAAAGAAATATCTCGCGCTGGCTGCTTCTCTGCTGCTGGCAGGCCACGTACAGGCAACGGAACTGCTGAACAGTTCTTATGACGTCTCTCGCGAGCTGTTTGCCGCCCTGAATACTCCGTTCGAACAGCAGTGGGCAAAAGATAACGGCGGCGACAAACTGACGATTAAACAATCTCATGCCGGGTCATCAAAACAGGCGCTGGCGATTTTGCAGGGCTTAAAAGCAGATGTTGTCACTTATAACCAGGTGACTGACGTACAAATCCTGCATGACAAAGGCAAACTGATCCCCGCGGACTGGCAGTCGCGCCTGCCGAATAACAGCTCGCCGTTCTATTCCACCATGGGCTTCCTGGTGCGTAAGGGCAACCCGAAGAATATCCATGACTGGAATGACCTCGTGCGCTCCGACGTGAAGTTGATTTTCCCGAACCCGAAAACGTCTGGTAACGCGCGTTACACCTACCTTGCGGCATGGGGCGCAGCGGATAAAGCTGACGGCGGCGATAAAGCCAAAACCGAACAGTTTATGACCCAGTTCCTGAAAAATGTTGAAGTGTTCGATACCGGCGGGCGTGGCGCCACCACCACTTTTGCCGAGCGCGGGCTGGGCGATGTGCTGATTAGCTTCGAATCGGAAGTGAACAACATCCGCAAGCAATATGAAGCGCAGGGCTTTGAAGTGGTGATTCCGAAAACCAACATTCTGGCGGAATTTCCGGTGGCGTGGGTGGATAAAAACGTGCGGGCCAACGGCACGGAAAAAGCAGCAAAAGCCTACCTGAACTGGCTCTACAGCCCGCAGGCGCAAACTATCATCACCGACTACTACTACCGCGTAAATAACCCGGAAGTCATGGACAAACTGAAAGACAAATTCCCGCAGACCGAACTGTTCCGTGTGGAAGATAAATTTGGCTCCTGGTCGGAAGTGATGAAAACCCACTTTTCCAGCGGCGGCGAGTTAGATAAGTTGCTGGCGGCGGGGCGTAAGTAATGTTTGCCGTTTCCTCCAGACGCGTGCTGCCAGGCTTTACCTTAAGCCTTGGCACCAGTCTGCTGTTTGTGTGCCTGATTTTGCTGCTGCCGCTCTCTGCGCTGGTGATGCAATTGGCCCAGATGAGCTGGGCGCAGTACTGGGAGGTGATCACCAACCCGCAGGTGGTGGCGGCCTATAAAGTGACATTGTTGTCGGCATTTGTGGCGTCGATTTTTAACGGTGTTTTTGGCTTACTGATGGCGTGGATTTTAACCCGTTATCGCTTTCCGGGTCGCACGCTGCTTGATGCGTTGATGGATTTACCTTTTGCGCTGCCGACGGCGGTCGCCGGTTTGACGCTGGCCTCGCTTTTTTCGATTAATGGTTTTTACGGCGAATGGTTGGCAAAACTTGATATCAAAGTCACCTATACCTGGCTTGGGATTGCGGTGGCGATGGCCTTTACCAGCATTCCGTTTGTGGTGCGTACCGTGCAGCCGGTACTGGAAGAGTTAGGCCCGGAATACGAAGAAGCGGCAGAAACGCTGGGCGCGACGCGCTGGCAAAGCTTCCGCAAGGTTGTACTGCCTGAGCTTTCTCCGGCGCTGGTGGCGGGCGTGGCGCTGTCGTTTACGCGTAGCCTCGGTGAGTTTGGCGCGGTGATTTTTAT
Source organism: Escherichia albertii NBRC 107761 = DSM 17582 (assembly GCF_000759775.1). GTDB lineage: Bacteria > Pseudomonadota > Gammaproteobacteria > Enterobacterales > Enterobacteriaceae > Escherichia > Escherichia albertii. The sequence goes on along the minus strand of NZ_BBMY01000090.1, from coordinate 16,537 downwards.
CGCCGGGAACATCGCCTGGAAGACGGAAGTGACCTCGCTGATGATTTTCGTTCGCTTACAGGAGTTTGATTACCCGGCGGCGAGCGCGATTGCTTCGGTGATTCTTGCCGCATCGCTACTATTACTGTTCTCGATTAACACTCTGCAAAGTCGCTTTGGTCGGCGTGTGGTAGGTCATTAATGGCGGAAGTGACCCAATTGAAGCGTTATGACGCGCGCCCGATTAACTGGGGCAAATGGTTGCTGATTGGCATCGGGATGCTGGTTTCGGCGTTCATCCTGCTGGTGCCGATGATTTACATCTTTGTGCAGGCATTCAGTAAAGGGCTGATGCCAGTTTTACAGAATCTGACTGACCCGGACATGCTGCACGCCATCTGGCTGACGGTGATGATTGCGCTGATTGCTGTGCCGATGAACCTGGTTTTCGGCATCCTGATGGCGTGGCTGGTGACGCGATTTAATTTCCCCGGACGCCAGTTGCTGCTGACGATGCTGGATATTCCGTTTGCCGTATCGCCTGTGGTTGCTGGTCTGGTGTATCTGCTGTTCTACGGCTCGAACGGCCCGTTGGGCAGCTGGCTCGACGAGCATAATCTGCAAATTATGTTCTCGTGGCCGGGAATGGTGCTGGTGACGATTTTTGTCACCAGCCCGTTTGTAGTGCGTGAGCTGGTGCCAGTGATGTTAAGTCAGGGCAGCCAGGAAGACGAAGCGGCGATTTTGCTTGGTGCGTCTGGCTGGCAGATGTTCCGCCGCGTCACGCTGCCGAACATCCGCTGGGCGCTGCTGTATGGCGTGGTGCTGACCAACGCCCGCGCGATTGGTGAGTTTGGCGCGGTGTCGGTGGTATCCGGTTCGATTCGCGGCGAAACCCTGTCGCTACCGTTACAGATTGAATTGCTGGAGCAGGACTACAACACAGTCGGTTCCTTTACCGCCGCCGCGCTATTGACGCTAATGGCGATTATCACCCTGTTTTTAAAGAGTATGTTGCAGTGGCGCCTGGAGAATCAGGAAAAACGCGCGCAGCAGGAGGAATATCATGAGCATTGAGATTGCCAATATTAAGAAGTCGTTTGGTCGCACTCAGGTGCTGAACGATATCTCACTGGATATTCCTTCTGGTCAGATGGTCGCATTGCTGGGGCCGTCTGGTTCCGGGAAAACCACGCTACTGCGCATTATTGCCGGGCTGGAGCATCAAACCAGCGGTCATATTCGCTTCCACGGCACCGACGTCAGCCGCCTGCACGCGCGCGACCGTAAAGTCGGTTTCGTGTTTCAGCACTACGCGCTGTTCCGCCATATGACGGTGTTCGACAACATTGCTTTTGGCCTGACGGTGTTGCCGCGGCGTGAACGCCCGAATGCCGCAGCCATCAAAGCGAAAGTGACAAAATTGCTGGAGATGGTGCAGCTTGCGCATCTGGCGGATCGTTATCCGGCCCAGCTTTCTGGTGGGCAGAAACAACGTGTGGCGCTGGCGCGCGCGCTGGCCGTGGAGCCGCAAATTCTGCTGCTTGATGAACCATTTGGCGCGCTGGATGCGCAGGTGCGTAAAGAGCTGCGTCGCTGGCTGCGTCAGCTCCACGAAGAGCTGAAATTCACCAGTGTATTCGTTACTCACGACCAGGAAGAGGCGATGGAAGTTGCCGATCGCGTAGTGGTGATGAGCCAGGGCCATATTGAACAGGCTGACGCGCCGGAGCAGGTATGGCGTGAACCGGCGACCCGTTTTGTGCTGGAGTTTATGGGCGAAGTGAATCGCTTGCAGGGAACCATTCGCGGCGGGCAGTTCCACGTTGGCGCGCATCGCTGGCCGCTGGGATATACACCTGCGTATCAGGGGCCGGTAGATCTTTTCCTGCGTCCGTGGGAAGTGGATATCAGCCGCCATACCAGCCTTGAATCGCCGCTGCCGGTACAGGTACTGGAAGCCAGTCCGAAAGGCCACTACACCCAATTAGTGGTGCAGCCGCTGGGGTGGTACAACGAACCGCTGACGGTCGTGATGCACGGTGACGACGCCCCGCAGCGCGGCGATCGTCTATTCGTTGGTCTGCAACATGCACGGCTGTATAACGGTGCTCAGCGTATTGAAACCCGCGATGAAGAACTTGCTCTCGCACAAAGCGCCTGATAGGTTGAGTGAATCTTAAACGCCCGGAAGCGCATCCCGCGATCCGGGTTTTTTAATGGCAAGGTTTGTAACCTGTAGGCCTGATAAGACGCGTAAGTGTCGCATCAGGCAACACCACGTATGGACAGAGAACGTGAGTACATTAGAACAAACAATTGGTAATACGCCTCTGGTGAAATTACAGCGAATGGGGCCGGATAACGGCAGTGAAGTGTGGCTAAAACTGGAAGGCAATAACCCGGCAGGTTCGGTGAAAGATCGTGCGGCGTTATCGATGATTGTCGAGGCGGAAAAACGCGGTGAAATTAAGCCGGGCGATGCGTTAATCGAAGCGACTAGCGGTAATACCGGCATTGCGTTGGCAATGATCGCCGCGCTAAAAGGCTATCGCATGAAACTGCTAATGCCGGACAACATGAGCCAGGAGCGGCGAGCAGCGATGCGTGCCTACGGTGCGGAGCTGATTCTGGTGACCAAAGAGCAGGGCATGGAAGGCGCGAGGGATCTGGCTCTGGAGATGGCCAATCGCGGTGAAGGCAAGCTGCTCGATCAGTTCAATAATCCCGATAACCCTTATGCGCATTACACCACCACCGGGCCGGAAATCTGGCAGCAAACTGGTGGTCGCATCACCCATTTTGTCTCCAGTATGGGGACAACCGGCACCATTACTGGAGTGTCACGGTTTATGCGCGAGCAATCCAGAGCGGTGACGATTGTTGGCCTGCAGCCGGAAGAGGGCAGCAGTATTCCGGGGATCCGCCGCTGGCCTGCGGAATATATGCCGGGAATTTTCAACGCTTCACTGGTGGATGAGGTGCTGGATATTCATCAGCATGATGCGGAAAACACCATGCGCGAACTGGCGGCGCGGGAAGGGATTTTCTGCGGTGTGAGTTCCGGCGGCGCGGTAGCGGGAGCGTTACGTGTAGCGAAAAATAATCCAGGCGCGATGGTGGTAGCGATCATCTGCGATCGTGGCGACCGCTACCTTTCGACTGGAGTATTCGGCGAAGAGCATTTTAGCCAGGGGCTGGGGATTTAAGGGGGATAGTATATGCCTAATTCCTTATATTATTGTTTGAATGGTTATTCACTATGCTCTATGAACCTCATGATGCTTGAGTCAACGGATAAAATCATTTGGATTCAAAGTGATAAATAATCCGCAAACAAGTATTTTGCGTTTATACTTTTCTGCTTTTAATTTATTTCTTCCCTGATGGTACTCATTCTCCCGGTCATTTAATTCAATAAGTGATCGGGAACTCACTCCCTTGCTGTCTTTACGCGTCATCCTTCAAACTGCCTCTGCGTTGGCTGTACTCGTTCACTCCCTTGCCGCCTTGATGCAACTTGAATGATTTTGAACATATTATCGACTTTAAAATCTCTATAACCTTATCAATCAGGGATGATTATTTAAATTATAAGGTATATATATTGTGAATGTTTCTATCTCGTATATTCGTTTTATGTATGTTTATATATTTGTGATTTCTATCTTGTACTCCTTGACCGCGTGCACGGCAACGATTCATCGGTGTAATATAGAGTTTCATGATGGCGAGAGCGTTGAAACTAAAAGCTGTGCGGACAAAGGTAAAAAAATTGGTAGTGCATATTCAATATATGATAATAAAGTTTGGTATGTCTCTGAACGTAATGAATATGATAATATTCATGGCGGCAGGAGAGGTTGCCCTAACCCTTCCTGTGTAGGTGTTATTAGTCTTAATTTGAATCCACTTCCTGAGGTTGAAAATAATATTTTGACTTATACCCGACTTCCTCTGGATGTGAATAAGGTCCATGTGTTGGGAATTGGCCAATATTCAATATATAAAAATGTTGTTAAATTATATGGTACTGGCCATTATATCACTGATGGAAAAGTAGTTTTTTATAAAGGTGATAAAATCAATGTTGCTGATCCTGCAACTTTTCAGACCTATGATACAACTGAACCATAGCAGATCTCTTTGGGAAAACAATTATCATGGGACAGTAAGTGGCTGTATGTGAATGCTAAAAAAAGTAATATCCCTGTCACAGGAAAAGTGAAGGTGATAAATTCATCTTTAATCGTTTCGGGTAATGATGTCTATGAGTTAAAAAACGCTGATAATGATCAGGATGATGAACAATCCTTTGATTATGGTAATTTTTACTTTATAAAAATAGATAATATCTCTGCAAGTTTGAGGTCATTGCCCGGTAAAGAGCTTTCGACCGATGGAAAGTATCTTCTGTATCGAAGTAAGATAATAGATAAATTAGATGTACATGGTATTTCTATTATTAAACAAGAATGCCCAGTTTCTGGTTATCCTTTAATATCGTGTTTTGCCGAACATAAGTCTACACTACTTAAGTCTAAAGATTCGTTGTGGATTCAATTAGAAAAAGAAGAACCGAAAAAAATTACTCTTGGCACAAATGATGCTATTCGTTATGTTAATGGACTGGGAACACCATTTCTTATCATTGATGATAAAAAAATATACAATTTAGAATGTGGAATGATGACCTCATTCAGTGGTTTTCTGGCCAATAATGCTGATGATTTTCTTGAAGAACGAGGGATGTTTCGGTTTGAAAATAATGGTAATTGCGATCAGGGTATAGCGAATAGACGTTTTAGTGTACGTAATTACTCTCAATCTCCAGATGGACTTTATCAGCTAAAAACAGATAAAAATTTTTCAGGCGATATATCTGGAGATATGAATATTGACGGTAGATATGAGGCAGACCATTTTATTTTTACGGATAATCATCATGAATATCAACTTGGAAGGAGGAGTGCTGAAATTATAAAATAGTATAATGGGGCAGAAGAGATACTGCCCCATTCTTTTTCACTATTTGTTTTTTAGTTCTACCGTTTTATCCGTCTGCGCAATCAGCGCATGAAGAAAAGGTTGCGCGTTTTCATCGCTCTTACCGGGTATCTTCACAATATAGGGTTTCCCGGTAATCGATGATGACGAGGCAACCTTATCGATAAATTGCTCAGCAGTATCAATGCGATTACGGGTATTGCCTAGCTTCAGGCGCAGATGAGAAACCGCTTCATCGCAGGTATGTTCATCGCCGTTGCGCACAAATATCAAATCCTTTTTCTGTGCTAATCCCTCCAGCATAGCATCAATGCGGGCTTCTTCATGGGCAGTTAACTTCGCGTAAGCGGGGAGTGTTAGCAGTAGTGTGATGATCAGACAAATGATTTTCTTCACTGAATTACCTTATCCTTGTTTGTGTTAGCCGATTTGACTGCCAAAATCAGGTAAAGTTTCGCTTGAGATGCGATGAGGCTCATCGGCAAGGAGAAAAAATTAAATGAGTAGTTTGTTGTTGTTTAACGATAAGAGCAGGGCGCTGCAGGCGGATATCGTCGCTGTGCAGTCGCAGGTGGTGTACGGCAGCGTGGGCAACAGTATTGCCGTGCCAGCGATTAAACAAAACGGCCTGAATGTCTTTGCCGTACCTACCGTGTTGCTGAGTAATACGCCGCATTATGACACGTTCTACGGTGGTGCGATTCCAGACGAATGGTTTAGCGGCTATTTGCGTGCGCTTCAGGAGCGCGATGCGCTGCGCCAACTTCGTGCTGTAACTACGGGCTATATGGGGACGGCATCGCAAATTAAAATCCTTGCTGAGTGGCTGACCGCTTTACGTGAAGAGCATCCTGATTTGCTGATTATGGTTGATCCGGTGATTGGCGATATTGATAGCGGTATTTATGTCAAAGCAGATCTTCCCGAGGCATATCGGCAATATTTACTGCCGCTGGCGCAGGGCATCACGCCAAATATCTTTGAACTGGAAATCCTGACTGGTAAGAATTGCCGCGATCTTGACAACGCCATTGCCGCAGCAAAAAGTCTGCTTTCAGAGACATTAAAATGGGTGGTGATTACCAGCGCCTCCGGCAATGAAGAAAACCAGGAGATGCAGGTGGTAGTGGTCAGTGCCGAGAGTGTAAATGTTATTTCCCATTCGCGGGTGAAAACAGACCTTAAAGGCACAGGAGACCTGTTTTGCGCGCAGCTCATCAGCGGCTTGCTGAAAGGGCAGGAATTAACTGATGCGGTACACAGCGCAGGTTTGCGTGTACTGGAGGTGATGCGCTATACCCAGCGGCATGAGAGCGATGAGTTGATTCTGCCGCCGCTGGCGGAAGCATAAAAAAATGGCGCCTAACGGCGCCATTTTTCACTGCGGCAAGAATTACTTCTTGATGCGGATAACCGGAGTTTCACCCACAGTTACGCTACCGGACAGTTTGATCAGTTCTTTGATTTCGTCCATGTTGGAGATAACAACCGGAGTCAGCGTAGACTTGGCTTTCTCTTCCAGCAGCGGCAGATCGAATTCAATCACGGTGTCGCCAACTTTCACGCGCTGACCTTCTTCAGCAATACGCTTGAAGCCTTCGCCTTTCAGTTCAACGGTGTCGATACCGAAGTGGACGAACAGCTCAACGCCGCTATCAGATTCGATAGAGAATGCGTGGTTGGTTTCAAAGATTTTACCAATGGTGCCGTCAACTGGAGCGACCATTTTGTTGCCAGTTGGTTTGATAGCAATACCATCACCAACGATTTTTTCCGCAAAAACGACATCCGGCACGTCTTCGATATTGACGATCTCGCCAGAGAGCGGAGCAACGATCTCAATAGTTCCGGTATCCTTTTTGTCATCGGAAACCAGAGATTTCAGTTTATCGAACAAACCCATGATCTTCTCCTAAGCAGTAAATTGGGCCGCATCTCGTGGATTAGCAGATTGTTTTTTCTTCAATGAACTTGTTAACCAGCGTCATTAACTCGTCCGTTGTCGGTTGAGCAAGAGCCTGCTCTGCTAACACCTTCGCATCTTCGAAGTTCGTGTTACGGATAATCTTCTTAATGCGCGGGATAGAAATGGCGCTCATAGAGAATTCGTCCAGACCCATCCCCAGCAACAGAAGTGTAGCACGTTCATCGCCAGCAAGCTCACCACACATGCCAGTCCATTTGCCTTCAGCATGAGAAGCATCAATAACTTGCTTGATCAAGTTCAGCACGGACGGTGACATTGGCTGGTAAAGGTGTGAAATCATATCATTACCACGGTCAACTGCCAGAGTGTACTGCGTTAAATCATTGGTGCCGATACTAAAGAAATCAACTTCTTTGGCTAAATGGCGCGCAATTGTCGCGGCAGCCGGTGTTTCCACCATCACGCCAATTTCAATTGATTCGTCAAACGCTTTACCTTCGTCGCGCAGTTCCTGTTTGTAGATTTCGATCTCTTTACGCAGTGCACGTACTTCTTCAACAGAGATAATCATCGGGAACATGATGCGCAATTTGCCGAAAGCAGAGGCGCGCAGGATAGCGCGAAGCTGATCGCGAAGGATCTCTTTACGATCCATTGCAATACGGATAGCACGCCATCCGAGGAACGGGTTCTCTTCTTTCGGGAAGTTCATGTATGGCAGCTCTTTGTCGCCGCCAATATCCATGGTACGAACAATAACCGCCTGCGAGCCACATGCTTCAGCCACTGCTTTATAGGCAGCAAACTGTTCTTCTTCAGTCGGCAGCGCGTCGCGATCCATGAACAGGAATTCTGTACGATACAGACCAACGCCTTCTGCGCCGTTACGTTCAGCGCCTTCAACGTCACGAACAGTACCGATGTTAGCGCACACTTCTACCTGGTGACCGTCCAGCGTAATAGCTGGCAGATCTTTCAGCTTAGCAAGCTCTGCTTTTTCAGAAGCAACCTGCTCCTGAACGGCGCGCAGTTTATCAATAACGTCGTTGGTTGGATTGACGTAAACCTGATTATTTACGGCATCCAGAATCAGATAGTCGTCGTTTTTCACCTGCGAGGTGACGCTACCGGTGCCCACGATGGCTGGCAGTTCCAGAGAACGCGCCATGATAGAGGTGTGGGAAGTACGGCCACCCGCGTCGGTAATGAAGCCCAGCACTTTCTTCAGGTTCAGCTGTGCGGTTTCGGATGGTGTCAGGTCAGCGGCAACCAGAATAACTTCATCCTGAATGGCACTCAGGTCAATAATCTTCAGGCCCAGGATGTTGCGCAGTAAGCGCTTGCCGATATCACGTACGTCAGCCGCACGTTCTTTCAGGTATTCATCATCCAGTTCTTCCAGGGCAGACGCCTGACCTTCGATAACTTCATGAGCAGCTGCGTCAGCCGTCATGTGCTTATCTTTAATCAGGGCTATGATTTCCTGCTCCAGCTCCTCATCTTCGAGCAGCATAATGTGCCCTTCGAAGATGGCTTCTTTTTCTTCACCGAACGTTTCACCAGCTTTCGTTTTGATCGTTTCCAGCTGGGCTGATGCCTTGGCACGACCGCTCAGAAAACGTTCAACTTCCTGATCAACCTGGTCGGCAGAAATTTTTTTCCGGTCAATGACGATTTCGTCTTCTTTCAGAAGCAGAGCTTTACCGAAAGCGATACCCGGGGATGCTAAAATGCCTGAAATCATAACCCTACCTTACTTGTGACTGATTTTTAAAAGAACCCGGGAAATTACTCGAGTTCAGCCATCAGTTTAACCAGATGTTCTACCGCTTTTTGCTCGTCTTCGCCTTCTGCGGAGATAGTCACAACGGTACCTTGAGTCAGGCCCAGAGTCTGCAGTTTAAACAGGCTTTTCGCGCTTGCGCTTTTGCCGTTGGAAGTCACAGTAATTTCAGAAGTGAAGCCCTTAGCTTCTTTTACAAACTGGGCAGCAGGGCGGGTGTGCAGACCGTTCGGAGCGGTAATGGTAACTTCTTGCTGGAACATTGTATTTCCCCAACTTATAGGTTTAGTGTTGTGGAACTAAAGTCTAGCCTAGCGGTTTGACTTTAGCCTGTATAGTTAGCGCCAGTTTTTAACAGACGCGACGCACGATGTGCTCAATACAGTCCATTGTTGGCGGGTTGGCCGCTGATGTTTCGTTCATCATTAAACATTATGCCGCTAAAGGAAGCGTTGAACCAAATCATAAAATCGATTCAGCTAAGGCTTTTCCTGTAACGATTAATTTCGCGCATCAAAATAATTAGTCTGGTTAAATACCAGTTCCGACAGGCTGAATCAATGCCAGGAGAGGTGAAAGTTTGAAGCAGGCCACAAAAAAGCACCCGAAAAGGTGCTTTTTTACGCATTCTTAACAAGCTGGCATTACTGTTGCAGCTCTTTCTCTGTAAAGAGATCGGCAAACAATGCAGTGCTTAAATAACGCTCACCCGATGACGGTAGAATAACCACAATATTCTTGTCGGTAAAGCTTTCATCTTCTTGTAGTTTCAACGCAGCGGCAACAGCAGCGCCAGAAGAGATGCCGGCCAGAATGCCTTCTTCTTCCATCAGGCGGCGAGCAGTAGAAATCGCTTCTTCATTAGTGATGCCGATAACTTTATCGACCAGTTTGAGGTCAAGGTTCGCTGGAATGAAGCCTGCGCCAATACCCTGAATTTTATGCGGACCAGGTTTAATTTCTTCGCCAGCCAGCGCCTGAGCGATAACCGGAGAGTCGCTTGGTTCAACAGCCACAGAAATGAGATCTTTTTTACCTTTAGTGCCTTTAATGTAGCGGCTAACACCAGTCAGTGTACCGCCAGTGCCTACACCAGCAATAAATACATCAACTTGTCCGTCGGTATCTTCCCAAATCTCCGGGCCGGTGGTTTTTTCATGAATTTCTGGGTTCGCCGGGTTGCTGAATTGTTGCAGCAGCAGGTATTTTTCTGGGTTGCTGGCGACGATTTCTTCTGCTTTTTGAATGGCGCCTTTCATACCTTTGGCACCTTCAGTCAGCACTAAATTTGCCCCCAGAGCTTTCAGCAGCTTGCGGCGTTCGATACTCATGGTTTCCGGCATGGTCAGGGTAAGCTTGTAACCGCGAGCGGCGGCCACATAAGCCAGTGCGATACCCGTATTGCCGCTGGTTGGCTCAACCAGTTCAACGCCGGGTTTCAGCACGCCGCGTTTTTCGGCATCCCAAATCATATTGGCACCGATGCGGCATTTAACGCTGAAGCTGGGGTTACGAGATTCCACCTTTGCCAGAATGCGTCCGTTACCGATGCGATTCAGGCGAACCAGCGGTGTGTGACCGATAGTCAGCGAGTTATCTTCAAAAATCTTACTCATGGCCTGTCCTTAACTGTATGAAATTGGGATACAACGGGAAGCATACCCGCTCAGAGAATATGCGGAAGTAAGGATTTAGCATATCTATATGCAGAAGGGAAATAATGGCTCGCAAGATGGAATAAGGGGCGACATAAGCCACCCCTGTTTCACACAAATGGTTTACAAAATAACCGAAAAGCTGTTACCGCCATAAGGCATGTTTTGCACGATAGCAATCGACCCACATCGCCGTCGCGCCGCAGACGGCCACCGGCATGATGAACAGATTAAGTACCGGAATCATCGTGAACAGGCTGGTTAATGCACCAAACTGCATATTGGTGATTTTGCGCGTGCGCAGGGCTGTGCGCATCTCTTTAAATGGTACTTTATGGTTATCGAATGGATAGTCGCAGTACTGGATAGCGAGCATCCAGGCGCTGAACAGGAACCATAACACTGGCGCGACAGTTTGACCAATGCCGGGAATAACATAGAGGAGCAGTAATATGATAGCGCGTGGTAGATACCAGGCAAATTTTTGCCATTCGCGTTTCATAATCCGCGGCACATCTTTCATAATACCAAAAATACCGGTGTCCGGTGGCGTAGCGCCAGTCAGTCGGGCTTCTAACTGCTCTGCTAACAAACCGTTAAACGGAGCGGCAATCCAGTTGGCGATTGTTGAGAAGAAGTAACCAAAAACCAATAATACAGAGATGACTGCTACTGGCCATAGCAAGTAACTTAACCATTGCAACCAGCCTGGTACGTGACTCATCAGTGAAGGGATCCAGACATCCAGTTGGGTAAAGAGCCACCAGAATGCGCCTCCCATCAACAAAATATTAACGAGCAAGGGTAAAATGACAAAACGCCGAATCCCAGGTTGTGAAACGAGTTTCCAGCCTTGCGCGAAATAGTAAAAACCGCTGCGCGGGGCAGGTGTGTATGATGAAACCATAATCAGGATGAGCTCCTTTTGACCAATCCCAGGAAAATTCGGCGTATTTTACCGGGTAATTACGTAATGGACAGTTAGGATATGTTCGAAAAAACAGCAAAAAGCACAATTTCATCTATCTTTGTGCTGTGAAAGTTAAGAGTGCACTTGCACTTGAGGTAATCGGCAAATACTCTTAGGGAGTAAATGTTTGCCGTGGTGGCAAGGTGTTAGAACAACAGAGAATATAATGATGCAGGATTTGCGTCTGATATTAATCATTGTTGGCGCGATCGCCATAATCGCTTTACTGGTACATGGTTTCTGGACCAGCCGTAAAGAACGGTCTTCTATGTTCCGCGATCGCCCATTAAAACGAATGAAGTCAAAACGTGACGACGATTCTTATGATGAGGATGTCGAAGAAGATGAGGGCGTTGGTGAGGTTCGTGTTCACCGCGTAAATCATGCCCCGGCAAATGCCCAGGAGCATGAGACTGCTCGTCCGTCGCCGCAACACCAGTACCAACCGCCTTATGCGTCTGCGCAACCGCGTCAACCGGTCCAGCAGCCGCCTGAAGCGCAGGTACCGCCGCAGTACGCTCAGCGTCCAGTGCAGCCAGTTCAACAACCGCAGCCAGTGCCTCAGTCGGTTTATCCGCCGCAGCCTGAACAACCGGTTCAACAGCTTGCAGCGCCTCAGGTCGCGCAACCAATGCAGCCCGTGCCGCAACCTGCGCAACAAGTTTTCCAGACCGCAGAACCTGTAGCGGCGCCGCAGCCTGAACTTGTCGCTGAACCCGCTCCGGTTATGGATAAGCCGAAGCGCAAAGAAGCGGTGATCATTATGAACGTCGCAGCGCATCACGGTAGCGAGTTGAATGGCGAAGTTCTGCTCAACAGCATTCAACAAGCGGGCTTTATCTTTGGCGATATGAATATTTACCATCGCCATCTTAGCCCGGATGGCAGCGGCCCGGCGTTATTCAGTCTGGCGAATATGGTGAAGCCGGGGACTTTCGATCCTGAAATGAAGGATTTCACTACGCCGGGCGTCACTATATTCATGCAGGTACCGTCTTACGGTGATGAATTACAAAACTTCAAGTTGATGCTGCAATCTGCGCAGCATATTGCCGATGAAGTGGGCGGCGTAGTGCTTGACGATCAGCGTCGTATGATGACCCCGCAGAAATTGCGCGAGTATCAGGACATCATCCGTGAAGTAAAAGACGCCAACGCCTGATACACTTTAGGCAGATAAACTCCTTTCTGAACCCCCGCTTGTCGGGGGTTTTTAGCATTGATGGTGCGATATGGAATCAATCGAACAGAAACTGACAGAACTGCGAACGACGCTTCGTCATCATGAATATCTTTATCATGTGATGGATGCGCCGGAAATTCCTGATGCTGAATACGACAGGCTGATGCGAGAACTGCGTGAACTGGAAGCCAAACATCCAGAGCTGATTACGCCAGACTCACCGACCCAACGTGTAGGTGCCGCACCGTTGGCGGCGTTCAGCCAGATTCGCCATGAAGTGCCGATGCTGTCGTTGGATAACGTTTTTGATGAAGAGAGTTTTCTTGCTTTCAACAAACGTGTACAGGACAGACTTAAAAGTAATGAAAAAGTCACCTGGTGCTGTGAGTTGAAGCTTGATGGCCTTGCGGTCAGCATTCTGTATGAGAACGGTGTTCTGGTTAGCGCGGCGACCCGTGGCGATGGCACCACCGGGGAAGACATTACGTCTAACGTGCGTACTATTCGCGCCATCCCGTTGAAACTACGCGGTGAGAATATCCCGGCGCGTCTGGAAGTGCGTGGTGAAGTGTTCCTGCCGCAGGCAGGTTTTGAAAAGATCAACGAAGATGCGCGACGCACGGGCGGAAAAGTATTTGCTAACCCACGTAATGCGGCGGCAGGCTCACTGCGTCAGCTTGATCCGCGTATCACGGCGAAACGACCACTTACTTTCTTCTGTTATGGCGTTGGCGTGCTGGAAGGCGGTGAATTGCCGGATACCCATCTTGGGCGTTTAATGCAATTTAAAGAATGGGGATTGCCCGTCAGCGATCGCGTTACATTATGTGAATCGGCGGAAGAGGTGTTGGCGTTTTACCGCAAAGTGGAGGAAGACCGTCCAACGCTGGGGTTTGATATTGATGGCGTGGTAATTAAGGTCAACTCGCTGGCACAGCAGGAAGAACTCGGCTTTGTCGCACGCGCGCCTCGTTGGGCGGTGGCATTTAAATTTCCGGCGCAGGAACAGATGACCTATGTGCGTGACGTTGAGTTTCAGGTGGGGCGTACTGGCGCCATTACGCCTGTTGCGCGTCTGGAACCCGTCCATGTTGCAGGCGTGCTGGTGAGCAACGCCACACTACATAACGCCGATGAAATTGAGCGCCTTGGTTTACGTATTGGCGATAAAGTGGTGATTCGCCGTGCAGGTGACGTGATCCCGCAGGTGGTGAACGTCGTGCTTTCTGAACGCCCGGAAGATACCCGTGAGGTGGTATTCCCGACGCATTGTCCGGTATGTGGTTCTGATGTCGAGCGTGTGGAAGGTGAAGCAGTTGCCCGCTGTACCGGTGGCCTGATTTGCGGTGCTCAGCGTAAAGAGTCGCTGAAGCACTTTGTTTCCCGCCGCGCGATGGACGTTGACGGAATGGGCGACAAAATCATCGATCAGCTGGTTGAAAAAGAATATGTCCACACACCGGCGGATCTGTTCAAACTCACCGCAGGCAAACTGACCGGACTGGAGCGTATGGGGCCGAAATCGGCGCAAAACGTGGTTAATGCGCTGGAAAAAGCGAAGGAAACCACCTTTGCCCGCTTCCTCTATGCACTTGGCATCCGCGAAGTGGGCGAGGCCACCGCGACGGGGCTGGCGGCTTATTTCGGTACGCTGGAGACCCTGGAAGCGGCGTCGATTGAAGAGCTACAAAAAGTGCCGGATGTCGGAATTGTGGTGGCATCACACGTTCATAACTTTTTTGCCGAAGAAAGTAATCGCAATGTCATCAGCGAGCTTTTAGCGGAAGGCGTTCACTGGCCTGCGCCAGTGGTGATTAATGCTGAAGAGATCGACAGCCCGTTTGCCGGTAAAACCGTGGTGCTTACCGGTAGCTTAAGTCAGATGTCGCGTGATGATGCCAAAGCCAGATTGATTGAACTGGGAGCAAAAGTTGCGGGAAGCGTGTCGAAGAAAACCGATCTGGTGATTGCCGGTGAGGCAGCGGGTTCAAAACTGGCGAAGGCGCAGGAATTGGGCATTGAAGTGATCGACGAAACTGAAATGCTGCGTTTGCTGGGTAGCTGAAATGGAAAAAGAGCAGCTGATTGAGATTGCCAATACGGTTATGCCGTTTGGCAAGTATAAGGGGCGTCGCTTAATCGACTTGCCGGAAGAGTATCTGCTGTGGTTTGCCCGTAAGGATGAGTTTCCGGCGGGTAAACTGGGGGAGCTAATGCAAATCACGCTGCTGATTAAAACCGAGGGGCTGACGCAACTGGTTCAGCCCCTGAAACGCCAGCTTTAAGCCTTACCTGCGCTGCTTTCCTGTTGTGCCTGTAACTGCTCGGTCTGGCGCTTATAACGACGCGCCAGCACTGCGCAGACCATCAGTTGGATCTGATGGAAAATCATCAATGGCAGCACCATCATGCCGATCACTGACGTTGGGAACAGAATGTTTGCCATCGGGATGCCATTCGCCAGACTCTTTTTCGAACCACAAAAGACGATAGTAATTTCATCCGCTTTATTGAAACCCAGTCGGCGAGCCATAAAGACGTTAACTACAATCACGATAGCCAGGAGTATGCAGCTGACTACCACAATAAACAGCAGCGATCCCCAGCCGACTTTGTGCCAGATGCCATTAACGACAGCTTCGCTGAATGCCGTATAAACCACCAACAGAATGGACGTCTGATCGGTTTTTGCAATCCACTTTTTATTACGTGCCACCCAGTTACCAATCCACGGGCGGGAAAGATGCCCCAACACAAACGGTAGCAACAGTTGCAGCATAATCTTACCGACTTGCTCGAGACTGCCCCCTGCACCGTGAATATTCATCACCAGGCCGACCAGTAATGGCGAGAGAAAAATCCCCAACAGACTGGATGCCGACGCAGAACAAACAGCCGCTGCGACGTTACCGCCCGCCATAGAGGTAAAAGCGATTGCAGACTGAACCGTAGCGGGGAGAATACACAGATAGAGAAAACCGGAATAAAGCATCGGATCGACATTTACTGGCTTCCACCAGGCAAACAGTACGCCCAGAACTGGAAACAGCACGAAAGTGCTGCACATTACCCACAAATGTAGCCGCCAGTGACTCCCGCCCGCGATAATGGCTTCACGCGATAGCTTAGCGCCGTGCATAAAAAACAGTAGCGCAATGGCCGCGGTGGTCAGATTTTCAAAGAAGGGGACAAAGCCGCCTCTTGCCGGGAAGAAGGAGGCCAGCAGCACTACCGTAATCAGAGTTAACGTGAAAGGATCGAGGATACGGAAAAGTTTCATAAAGACTCCAGATGATCGATGCTTTCATTGTGCGTTGTTCTGGACGATAAATAAAACTGAATTGCTTAACAATTTGTGCGCGGTAATGAGACGTTATGTGAAATTAACTTATGCGCTGTTGGCAGATTAGGGAAAAAATTTTACCTGTAAACAGGAAATGACGGTGGATGCATGAAATGCGTCACTGATGAAAATATAACGTAGTGTGACTGTTTGCTAATACCCATAATATTTCTAAGTTTTATCTTTAGTCTGGAGAGATGCCAGATAATATCATTAACCCCACTTCTGAGTTCAGCTTAAAACACTCTCCGTAAAACCATAAAAGCCAGAGTTATATTTAACGTCAGAATTGTTTTTTCATCACATCACTTGTATGTAATTAATAATTTTAATGAATTAAATAAGGATAAACATTTGCGTCATGATTGTTTATGATAAAAGGCTAATTGATTGTGATAACTGTAATCAATACATTATGTCCATGTAATGACAGAGTATCATCTTGAATATGTTCAGGATTGATATCAAATCGAAATGGATCGTCACGATAAAAAATATTGGTAGTTTTGATGAATTTCTGGATATTTAAAGGGGAGGCTCAAAATCGAAGGGGAAGAGGGTGAATCTAAAACTACAGTTAAAAGTTCTTTCATTTCTGCAATTCTTTTTGTGGGGAAGTTGGCTGAATACATTTGGTTCTTATATGTTTATTACGCTACATTTCAAAGGGGAAGATATTGGCGCGGTTGG
>NZ_BBMY01000091.1 GCF_000759775.1 Escherichia albertii NBRC 107761 = DSM 17582 | reverse complement strand
GTCAGGGGAAAAATTGCCTGATGCGCTTCGCTTATCAGGCCTACCCGGTGAGTCACAATTTATTGGATTTTCAGGTCATAGTCGGCCGGATAAGGCGTTTCGCCGCATCCGGCAATTCTCACCGATTACGCCTCGCCCTGCGTCGCACTCTCAATCGTCAAACGCACATCGGACGTTATCAATTCCGCCAGCAACTGATACACCTTCATCGTCTCTGCCGGTTCGGCGTCACCGCTGTCGCTGATATATCCTTCATCGCGCAGCGTCAGCACCAGAGTACTGAACACGGCTTTGTCGAAGAATTCCGGCGCGTTGATGCCGTGCAGCACGGAGAGACGTTGCGCTACGGTACGGCTTTCTTTCTCCAGCGTGCTGCGGTTGATCGACGGGTTAGCGCTCAGCAGCCAGAAGGTAATTGCATAGCGTTGTAACGTTTCGCGCGCGCCGGCGGCCAGCAACTGAAGCGTGCGGGAATGCGCTGGATTGATATGCAACTCATCATTTTGCAGAGTAATCAACTCCTGACGCTGCATTTCATTCGCCAACGCATCAATAACGCCCGGCAACTCGTCGCGATCCCAGCGCAGGAACAACTCTGCTTTCAGCATTGGATACAGCACATTGACATGCTTCATCAACTCTTCGCGAGAGATTTGGCGATGTTGAGTCACAATCGCCGCCATCAGCGAAGGCAGAACCAACATATGTGCAATGTTGTTGCGATAGTAGGTCATCAACACCGCTTGTTCACGCGGCAGGATGATAATGTCGCCGATGGTATCTTTCTCAACTTCAAACTTGTTCATCTGCAGCGCGTGATCAATAAGTTCACTGGCGCTGGCTGAAGGCACCGTTGAGTCCGGGGAGTAAGGTACGTTGCGCATTAAATCGAGGTAGCAGTTGAGTTGCTCAGTCAACTGTTCGCGAGTGAGTGAACGCTGGCGTGATGCCAGCAACGCAGTACAGCACAGGTTCATGGCGTTCGCCGCACCTGCGTTGTTAATACGTACCATCAGATCGGCAGCAATGTTATTGACCGTCGGCGTTAGCCAGGCCGGGCGCACGGCTTCAATGGGATCAATCGATTCACGCCAGTCTGGCACGTGCTGGTTGAGATAGGTCATCAACGGCATCGGCTCACCGAAATTGACGTATCCTTGACCGAGATTACGCAGCTTGCTTAAGCCGCGCAGCATCTGCGCTAGACTTTCTTTTTCTTTCGTCGCGCCGCGCAGTTCTTTAGCGTAAGTACCCACTTCCATTACGTGCTCATAACCGATGTAGATCGGGATTAACGTAATCGGACGTGTACCGCCACGCAACATCGCCTGAATGGTCATCGACAGCGTACCGGTTTTCGGATCCAACAAACGCCCCGTACGGGAACGACCGCCTTCCACAAAATATTCCACGGAATAACCACGGCTAAACAGTTCGCCGAGATACTCACGGAAAACAGTGGAATAGAGTTTATTGCCTTTAAAAGTACGGCGAATAAAGAACGCGCCCAGACGGCGGAAAATCGGCCCGGCAGGCCAGAAGTTCAGGTTGATCCCGGCAGCGATATGCGGCGGCACCAGCCCCTGGTGATACAACACATAAGAAAGCAGCAGATAGTCCATATGGCTACGGTGACATGGCACATACACCAGCTCATGACCGTCGTGGGCCAACTGGCGAACGCGTTCGGCGTTGTGGACGTTGATGCCCTGATAAAGCCGGTTCCAAGTGAAGCCCAGAATACGGTCGGTCAGACGGATCATCTCGTAAGAGAAGTTCGCTGCAATCTCTTCCATCAGCGCAATCGCGTTCTGCTGCGCTTTTTCATGAGAGATTTTTTTGCTACGCGCTTCATCTTCTACCGCTTTAGCAATCGCGCGAGAGGAGAGCAGTTTATTAAACAGATCCTGACGGGCGGGTAAGCGCGGGCCCACGGCAGCCAGACGCTGGCGGGCAAAGTGCATACGCGCCACGCGCGCCAGTTTTTGAGCGATGGTTTTATCCGTGCCGTGTTCATCAGCCATGCGGCGCAGTGAAACCGATGGCGAGAAGCGCACAAAGCTGTCGCGCCCCAGCCACAGTACGGCGAAAAACTTCTGCACGCCGTTGAGCATACGCAACGGCGGATTTACTTCACCTTTTTCGCGCCCCGGCGCGCGACCAAACATCACCGATACCGGCACCATTTGCACGTCCAGATTCGGATTGCTGCGGTGCAGATCGAGATAATCGTGGAACAGCTTAATGGACTCTTCTTTCGGCGTGTAATAAGTGAAAACACGCGGCCCGCCGTGAATAAACACGTAGCGCGGCAGCAGCGTACCGTCTATTTCCAGCGGCTCTAATGGGTCAGGCAGGTCGTGCGCCAGACACTGGGCGCGCAACGTCAGCAAATCCGCTTTTGAGTTGTACGGTAAAACGTACATAATTGGACGAGAGGTATCCAGTCCAAGTTCCGGGGCAGGATCCGCCGGAATAGACTTGCTTTTTACCAGGATGCTTAATGGTAAATTCAGTAATTTGTAGTAAATTCGTGGCCAGCCGGACATAAACGATGTAAAGCCTCTGGTTAATAATGCAAATGCGCGGCAAGGATAGCAGAAAGTCATGGGAAATTCTGTGGTATCTGCCCATGTTTCGCGCGGCGTTACGCTAACCCGAATCATCGGATTTAACGGTACACTGTATTGACGCTCATAATGTAAAAAGGTTCTTTTGATGGCCAATAATACCACTGGACTCACCCGAATTATCAAAGCTGCTGGCTATTCTTGGAAAGGCTTGCGCGCAGCATGGATTAACGAAGCGGCCTTCCGTCAGGAGGGCGTTGCGGTATTGTTGGCGGTGATCATCGCCTGCTGGCTGGACGTGGACGCGATTACCCGCGTGCTGCTTATTAGCTCCGTCATGCTGGTGATGATTGTAGAAATCCTTAATAGCGCCATCGAAGCGGTGGTTGACCGTATTGGTTCCGAATACCATGAACTTTCTGGACGGGCGAAAGATATGGGGTCCGCCGCAGTGCTGATCGCAATTATCGTCGCAGTGGCAACCTGGGTCATTCTGTTATGGTCACATTTTGGATAACCCTTCCAGAATTCGATAAATCTCTGGTTTATTGTGCAGTTTATGGTTCCAAAATCACCTTTTGCTGTATATACTCACAGCATAACTGTATATACACCCAGGGGGCGGAATGAAAGCGTTAACGGCCAGGCAGCAAGAGGTGTTTGATCTCATTCGTGATCACATCAGCCAGACAGGTATGCCGCCGACGCGTGCGGAAATCGCGCAGCGTTTGGGGTTCCGTTCCCCAAACGCGGCTGAAGAACATCTGAAGGCGCTGGCGCGCAAAGGTGTTATTGAAATTGTTTCCGGCGCATCGCGCGGGATTCGTCTGTTGCAGGAAGAGGAAGAAGGGTTGCCGCTGGTCGGTCGTGTGGCAGCCGGTGAGCCGCTTCTGGCGCAGCAGCATATTGAAGGTCATTATCAGGTCGATCCATCCCTGTTTAAGCCAAATGCTGATTTCCTGCTACGCGTGAGTGGGATGTCGATGAAAGATATCGGCATTATGGATGGCGATTTGCTGGCGGTGCATAAAACCCAGGATGTGCGTAATGGGCAGGTCGTTGTTGCACGCATCGATGACGAAGTTACCGTTAAGCGTTTGAAAAAACAGGGTAATAAAGTCGAGTTGTTGCCTGAAAACAGTGAGTTTAAACCCATTGTTGTCGATCTGCGTCAGCAGAGCTTCACCATTGAAGGGCTGGCTGTTGGAGTTATTCGCAACGGCGACTGGCTGTAATCATATCTCTCTGATACCGCGATGCGTCTGGCGTCGCGGTTTGTTTTTCAACTCCGTTCATCAGGCTTGTCGGCATGGCATTCCTCACTTCATCTGATAAAGCACTCTGGCATCTCGCCTTACCCATGATTTTCTCCAATATCACCGTTCCTTTGTTAGGGCTGGTTGATACGGCAGTTATTGGTCATCTTGATAGCCCGGTGTACCTGGGCGGCGTGGCGGTTGGCGCAACGGCGACCAGCTTTCTCTTTATGCTGTTGCTGTTTTTGCGCATGAGCACTACCGGACTTACTGCGCAGGCGTATGGCGCCAAAAACCCCCTGGCATTAGCGCGTGCGCTGATGCAGCCGCTATTGCTGGCATTAGGGGCTGGGGCATTAATTATTCTACTGCGCACACCGATTATCGATCTGGCGCTGCATATTGTCGGCGGCAGTGAAGCGGTGCTGGAACAGGCGCGTCGTTTCCTTGAAATTCGCTGGCTAAGTGCGCCGGCGTCGCTGGCAAATCTGGTGTTACTCGGCTGGCTGCTTGGCGTGCAATATGCCCGTGCGCCCGTTGTCCTGTTAGTCGTTGGCAACATTCTTAACATTGCTCTGGATGTCTGGCTGGTGATGGGGCTGCATATGAATGTCCAGGGAGCCGCGTTAGCGACGGTTCTTGCTGAATACGCGACGTTGCTGATCGGTTTGCTCATGGTGCGTAAAATCCTTCATTTACGGGGGATCTCCGTCGAAATGCTGAAAAACGCCTGGCGAGGAAACTTTCGCCGTTTGCTGGCGCTTAACCGTGACATTATGTTGCGCTCGTTGTTGCTGCAACTCTGTTTTGGTGCAATCACGGTGCTTGGCGCGCGACAGGGGAGCGATATTATCGCCGTCAACGCTGTCCTGATGACGCTGCTCACTTTTACCGCGTACGCGCTGGATGGTTTCGCTTATGCCGTTGAAGCGTATTCTGGTCAGGCATACGGCGCGCGTGATGGCAGTCAGCTATTGGATATCTGGCGGGCAGCGTGTCGTCAGGCGGGGATCGTAGCGTTGCTGTTTTCCGTGGTTTATTGGCTGTCTGGTGAACACATTATCGCGTTATTGACCTCGTTAACTCAGATCCAACAACTGGCCGATCGCTACCTTATCTGGCAGGTGATTTTGCCGCTGGTGGGCGTCTGGTGTTATCTGCTGGACGGCATGTTCATTGGCGCAACGCGCGCCGCCGAAATGCGTAATAGTATGGCGGTGGCAGCAGCCGGTTTTGCGTTCACGCTACTCACATTGCCATGGCTGGGCAATCATGGGTTATGGTTGGCATTAACTGTCTTTCTGGCGTTGCGTGGGCTTTCTCTGGCGGTTATCTGGCGGCGTCACTGGCGCAACGGCACTTGGTTTTCCGCAACGTAATGGTTAAAAATTCCGAATAAATAACCCGGAGCCAGATGCCTGACTACACTTAGTCCCACGTTTAGCAGAAAAGTGAACGTACTCTTATTCACCACCTAACGATGAGGACTTGAATATGAACAAAGACGAAGTCGGTGGTAACTGGAAACAGTTCAAAGGTAAAGTGAAAGAGCAATGGGGCAAGCTGACCGACGATGATATGACGGTCATTGAAGGTAAACGTGATCAGCTAGTGGGGAAAATCCAGGAGCGTTACGGTTATCAGAAAGAGCAGGCAGAAAAAGAGGTTGATCGCTGGGAAAAACGCAATGATTACCGCTGGTAATTAATCCCTCCTGCCTGACGTGTACAAGGACGTACATCGCTTAGCGTGATTTCTTTTTCATCGGAATAGAGTGGTCATGATGGCACTGTTCAGGATGACGACACGCTTCCACTTCCACACATGCCGCACAGAGTCCATGAGCTTCAATCACATTATGCCGCAGGGCAAACCCCATTTTTGCCGCCAGAGTATGCATGATGTCTTCAACACCTTCCGCACACTCTTCTTTTACCGCGCCGCAACGATCGCAAATAAACATTGCGGAAGTATGGGTTGGCTGATCGAACAGATGACAGAGCACGTAGCTGTTAGTGGACTCAACTTTATGCACAAAACCCTGCTCAAGCAGAAAATCGAGCGCGCGATAAACTGTTGGCGGCTTGGCTTGCGGTTCGGCTTCACGCAGTAAATCAAGGAGATCGTAGGCGCTGATAGCCCCTTCCTGCAGACTCATCAGACGCAACACTTCGAGACGTTGTGGAGTCAGGCGCACATTACGCTGCGCACAGAGTTTTTCAGCCTGTGCTAATAACTCCTGCGTTGTGGTCTTTTCCATTGGACACCTCGACAGTAGGGTTAAGAATGTCCTTACTTTACCATAGTTCTCACTTAAACGCCGAGAGCTGGGAGGCATGACCGTCACATTGCCTGATCGCATATTCGTTATGCTATAGTAGCGCCCCCAATTTACCAGATGCTTAAAAAGTCGCCATGCCAGAAGAATCACAAACTGTTTATCCCGCTTACCGTTTCTCGATTGCTCCGATGTTAGACTGGACGGACAGACACTGCCGTTACTTCCTGCGTCTGCTTTCCCGCAATACGTTGCTTTATACCGAAATGGTAACCACAGGCGCGATTATTCACGGCAAAGGTGATTACCTGGCATACAGCGAAGAAGAACATCCAGTCGCGTTGCAGCTAGGCGGTAGCGATCCCGCGGCGCTGGCGCAGTGTGCGAAGCTGGCAGAAGCACGTGGATACGATGAGATCAACCTGAACGTGGGGTGCCCTTCTGACCGGGTACAGAACGGCATGTTTGGCGCGTGCCTGATGGGCAATGCGCAACTGGTTGCCGACTGCGTGAAAGCGATGCGCGATGTGGTGTCGATTCCGGTGACAGTGAAGACGCGTATTGGCATTGACGATCAGGACAGCTATGAATTTCTTTGTGATTTCATCAACACCGTTTCCGGTAAGGGCGAGTGTGAGATGTTTATCATTCACGCGCGTAAAGCCTGGCTTTCTGGTTTAAGTCCGAAAGAAAACCGCGAAATCCCGCCGCTCGATTACCCGCGTGTCTATCAACTGAAGCGTGATTTTCCGCATCTGACCATGGCGATTAACGGCGGCATTAAGTCTCTGGAAGAGGCCAAAGCGCATCTGCAATATATGGATGGCGTGATGGTCGGGCGCGAGGCGTATCAAAATCCAGGTATTCTGGCGGCGGTGGATCGTGAGATTTTTGGTTCCTCGGATACCGATGCCGATCCGGTGGCAGTGGTACGGGCCATGTATCCGTACATTGAACGTGAGCTTAGCCAGGGGACGTATCTGGGCCATATTACCCGCCATATGCTGGGGCTGTTCCAGGGGATCCCTGGCGCGCGCCAGTGGCGGCGTTATTTAAGTGAAAATGCTCATAAAGCCGGAGCTGACATTAATGTGCTGGAACATGCGCTCAGACTCGTAGCTGATAAGCGTTAATTTTTCACCACAAAGTAGTTAAATTCACCACGCCCCGCGCATTGTCGCGGGGCGTTTTGCTGATAAATCAGCAAATTATCTTTTGGCATGATTCTTGTAATACCAGTAGCAGATTTCATTTTGGGGAGAGCATCATGCTGGAACTACTTTTTGTAATTGGCTTTTTTGTCATGCTGATGGTCACCGGCGTCTCGCTGTTGGGTATTATCGCCGCGCTGGTCATCGCGACGGCAATTATGTTCCTCGGCGGCATGCTGGCGTTGATGATTAAGTTGCTGCCATGGCTGTTATTGGCGATTGCGGTAGTGTGGGTGATTAAGGCGATTAAAGCGCCAAAAGTGCCGAAATATCAGCGTTATGACCGCTGGCGCTACTAAGGGATTGTGCGGATGATCACAACCTAAGGTTTTATCCTTAGAACAAAATAGGAATTGATAATCAAATCTGTCACTATTGCACGTCAAACAAATTCATCGTGCTGTACCCTACATACAGCCGAACTATAAAAGAAAGGGCTTCCCGGGTGGAAGCCCGATTTCTTTTAGGGAATCAATAAGCTGGAACCCTGCGTCGCCCGGCTTTCCAGAATCTCATGCGCACGTCGCGCATCCTTCAGCGGATATTTCTGTTGCTCCGCGACATCCACCTTAATGACGCCGCTGGCAATCAATGAAAACAGTTCATTACTGGCTTCAGTTAACTCCTCCCGCGTGGTGATGTAGCCTTGCAGGGAAGGACGTGTCACATACAGCGAGCCTTTTTGATTAAGAATGCCTAAGTTCACACCCGTCACTGCGCCTGATGAGTTACCAAAACTGACCATTAAACCGCGACGTTGCAGGCAATCCAGTGACCATTCCCAGGTGTCTCTGCCTACGGAATCGTACACCACGCGCACTTTTTTGCCGCCGGTGATCTCTTTTAACCGCTCGACCAGATTTTCTTCTCGATAGTTAATCACCTGCCACGCTCCTGCTTTTAACGCACTTTGCGCTTTTTGCGCCGTTCCCACGGTGCCGATAAGTTTTGCGCCCAGGGCTTTCGCCCACTGACAAGCAATTAAGCCAACGCCGCCAGCGGCTGCATGGAACAGGAATTGTTCGTCAGGTTTGATTTCATACGTTTTGCGCAGTAGATAATAAACCGTTAAACCTTTCAGGAATGATGCGGCGGCTTGTTCAAAAGAAATTGCTGCTGGCAGAATCGCGGCTTTATCGGCATTAACGTTATGTACAGAGCTGTATGCGCCCAGTGCTGACTGAGCATAAACCACGCGATCGCCGGCTTTAATATGTTTCACGCTACTGCCGACTTTTGTCACTACGCCAGCCGCTTCCGTGCCTAATCCACAGGGCAGCGATGGTGGGGGATAAAGACCGCTACGGATATATGTGTCGATAAAATTGATGCCAATGGCTTTATTTTCGACCTGGATTTCATTCTCTGCCGGATCGGCAGGAGTAAACTCCACGGCCTGAAGTACTTCCGGGCCACCGTGCTTGTGAAATTCAATTCGTGTTGCCATGTGTCCTCCAGAACGTATCGTCAGGGTCTGCTTCATATGGTAAAGTTTCGACCCATTCTTTATCTCGGTAACTCCATTCACTATGGCAGGAAATAAACCCTTCAACAAACAGCAGGCTGAACCCCGTGAACGCGATCCACAAGTTGCCGGGATAAAAGTGCCTCCGCATTCGATCGAAGCGGAGCAGTCGGTGTTGGGCGGTTTAATGCTGGATAATGAACGCTGGGACGATGTTGCTGAACGTGTGGTAGCAGACGATTTCTATACCCGTCCTCACCGCCATATCTTTACCGAAATGGCGCGTTTGCAGGAAAGCGGTAGCCCCATTGACCTGATTACTCTGGCTGAGTCGTTGGAGCGTCAGGGGCAGCTTGATAGCGTCGGCGGTTTTGCTTATCTGGCAGAACTGTCAAAAAATACGCCAAGTGCGGCGAACATCAGTGCATATGCCGACATCGTACGTGAACGTGCTGTTGTTCGTGAGATGATTTCTGTTGCTAACGAAATTGCCGAAGCCGGTTTTGATCCACAAGGGCGTACCAGTGAAGATTTGCTCGATCTTGCTGAATCCCGCGTCTTTAAAATAGCCGAAAGTCGTGCGAACAAAGACGAAGGGCCGAAGAATATCGCCGATGTGCTCGACGCCACCGTGGCGCGTATTGAGCAACTGTTCCAGCAGCCGCACGATGGTGTAACTGGGGTAAACACTGGCTATGACGATCTCAACAAAAAAACCGCGGGCTTGCAGCCGTCGGACTTGATTATCGTCGCGGCGCGTCCGTCGATGGGGAAAACGACATTTGCGATGAACCTCGTCGAAAACGCGGCGATGTTGCAGGATAAACCGGTACTTATCTTCTCGCTGGAGATGCCATCGGAACAAATTATGATGCGTTCTCTGGCGTCGCTGTCGCGCGTTGACCAGACCAAAATCCGTACCGGACAACTGGATGATGAAGACTGGGCGCGTATTTCCGGCACCATGGGCATTTTGCTCGAAAAACGTAATATCTATATTGATGACTCCTCCGGTCTGACGCCAACGGAAGTGCGTTCCCGCGCGCGCCGTATCGCTCGTGAACATGGCGGCATCGGACTTATCATGATCGATTACCTGCAACTGATGCGTGTGCCGGCGCTTTCAGATAACCGTACACTGGAAATTGCCGAGATCTCTCGCTCGTTAAAAGCGCTGGCGAAAGAATTGAACGTGCCGGTGGTGGCGCTGTCCCAGTTGAACCGTTCTCTGGAACAACGTGCCGACAAACGTCCGGTCAACTCCGACCTGCGTGAATCCGGCTCCATCGAGCAGGATGCGGACTTGATCATGTTTATCTATCGTGATGAGGTGTATCACGAAAACAGTGATTTAAAAGGCATCGCGGAAATTATTATCGGTAAACAACGTAACGGCCCTATCGGGACGGTACGTCTGACCTTTAACGGTCAATGGTCGCGCTTCGACAACTACGCGGGGCCGCAGTACGACGACGAATAATAATTATTTTATGAATTAGGCAATCAAAGCAAACACTTATCAAGGAACACAAATGCAAGCGGCAACTGTTGTGATTAACCGCCGCGCTCTGCGACACAACCTGCAACGTCTTCGTGAACTGGCTCCTGCCAGTAAACTGGTTGCGGTGGTGAAAGCGAACGCTTACGGCCACGGTCTTCTTGAGACCGCGCGAACGCTCCCCGATGCTGACGCCTTCGGCGTTGCCCGTCTCGAAGAAGCCTTACGACTTCGGGCGGGAGGGATCACCAAACCTGTGCTGCTACTCGAAGGTTTTTTTGACGCCAGAGACTTGCCGACCATTTCCGCGCAGCATTTTCATACTGCCGTACATAACGAAGAACAACTTGCGGCTCTGGAAGAGGCTGACCTGGATGAACCGGTTACCGTCTGGATGAAACTCGATACCGGTATGCACCGTCTGGGCGTCAGGCCAGAACAAGCCGGGGCGTTTTATCATCGTCTGACCCAATGTAAAAACGTGCGTCAGCCGGTAAATATCGTCAGCCACTTTGCCCGCGCTGATGAGCCCACATGCGGTGCAACCGAGAAACAGCTCGATATCTTTAACACTTTTTGCGAAGGCAAGCCGGGCCAGCGCTCGATTGCTGCGTCTGGTGGCATTCTGCTGTGGCCACAGTCGCATTTTGACTGGGTGCGTCCTGGCATCATTCTTTACGGCGTGTCGCCACTGGAAGATCGCTCTACCGGTGCCGATTTCGGTTGCCAGCCAGTGATGTCGCTGACCTCCAGCCTGATTGCCGTGCGTGAGCATAAAGCCGGAGAGCCTGTCGGTTATGGCGGCACCTGGGTCAGCGAGCGCGATACCCGTCTTGGTGTGGTGGCGATGGGCTATGGCGATGGTTATCCGCGCGCCGCGCCGTCCGGTACGCCAGTGCTGGTCAATGGCCGCGAAGTGCCCATTGTAGGGCGTGTGGCGATGGATATGATCTGCGTAGATTTAGGTCCACAGTCGCAGGATAAAGCCGGAGACCCGGTCATTTTATGGGGCGAAGGTTTGCCCGTAGAACGTATCGCTGAAATGACAAAAGTGAGTGCTTACGAACTTATAACCCGCCTGACGTCAAGGGTGGCGATGAAATACGTCGATTGATCGTCCTGTAACACCTGATTGCCTGTGCCGGATACGGCGTGAACGCTTTATCCGGCCTGTAAAATCATGCAAATTCAACATACTGCTATTCTCTCCTCGGACTGGTAAGCGTAGCGCGCCAGGCAATTTTACCTTGCTGCTTAGTCTCATAACGTTGCTAATTGCCGTCCGTCGCTGAACATCCTCTCGATCTTCGCCTTTTTCCGGTTTATTGTGTTTTAACCACCTGCCTGTAAACCTGGAGAACCATCGCGTGTTTCAAAAAGTTGACGCCTATGCTGGCGACCCGATTCTTTCGCTTATGGAGCGTTTTAAAGAAGACCCTCGCAGCGACAAAGTGAATTTGAGCATCGGCCTGTACTACAACGAAGACGGGGTTATTCCGCAACTAAAAGCCGTCGCAGAAGCGGAAGCGCGTCTGAATGCGCAACCTCATGGCGCTTCGCTTTACTTGCCAATGGAAGGGCTTAACAGCTATCGCTATGCCATTGCGCCGCTGCTGTTTGGTACAGACCATCCAGTGCTGCAACAACAGCGCGTGGCAACTATTCAAACGCTTGGCGGTTCTGGTGCATTGAAAGTGGGCGCTGACTTTCTGAAACGCTATTTCCCGGAGTCTGGCGTCTGGGTCAGTGATCCGACCTGGGAAAACCACGTGGCAATATTCGCTGGAGCAGGATTCGAAGTAAGCACTTACCCCTGGTATGATGAAGCGACCAACGGCGTGCGTTTTAATGACCTCCTGGCGACGCTGAAAACATTGCCTGCCCGCAGTATTGTGCTGCTGCATCCGTGCTGCCATAACCCAACTGGTGCGGATCTTTCTCACGAACAGTGGGATGCCGTCATTGAAATTCTTAAAGCGTGCGATCTGATCCCGTTCCTCGACATCGCCTATCAGGGATTTGGTGCGGGGATGGAGGATGACGCTTATGCCATTCGCGCCATTGCCAGCGCCGGATTACCTGCCCTGGTCAGTAATTCGTTCTCGAAAATTTTCTCCCTGTACGGCGAGCGCGTTGGTGGTCTTTCGGTGATTTGTGAAGATGCTGAAACGGCAGGTCGTGTATTGGGGCAACTGAAAGCGACGGTGCGCCGTATTTATTCCAGCCCACCGAATTTTGGTGCGCAGGTGGTGGCTACGGTATTGAACGATGAAGCGCTAAAAGCCCGTTGGCTGGCAGAAGTGGAGGAAATGCGCACCCGTATTCTGGCAATGCGTCAGGAACTGGTGAACGTACTGGCAGCGACCATTCCGGGGCGCAATTTCGATTATCTGTTGCAGCAACGTGGTATGTTCAGTTACACCGGACTGAGTGCGGCACAGGTCGATCGCCTGCGTGATGAGTTTGGCGTCTACCTGATAGCCAGCGGACGCATGTGCGTTGCAGGACTCAATTCTGCAAATGTACAACGTGTGGCAAAGGCGTTTGCAGCAGTGATGTAATTTTAATCAACAGGCGGAGCGCTCTTCCGCCTGTTCCTGACTCCAGCCACTACCTCCTGTCCTGTCCCTTTTTTCGCCCACTTTTATATGTTCTGTTTTATATAACTTTTTGAAAAGTAATGTTTTTCACTATTGGTATGGATTGTGCAATAGCGCAGCCGTCTATGACCATCAGGAGAAAAACATGGAGAACATGACCTCGCCCGGCACGCTGCTTAGCGGAGATAACGCGACCTGGCTTGAAGATAACTACCAGACCTGGTTGCGTACGCCAGACCAACTCACGGAAGACTGGCGGCGTTTTTTTCTTTCACCTGAACTGACCGCTCAAAGTGCATCTGGTGATAGCAACGTTAGCAGCGCGACGTTAAAAAAACAGGCTGCGGTAATGCAACTGATCAATGCCTGGCGCACTCAGGGGCATCTGCGCGCAAAGCTTGATCCACTTGGCCTGAATACTCCCGCCGACGTTCCCTCTCTCCAGCCAGGCTTTTGGGGATTAAGCGAAGAAGACCTGTTGCAGGAATTTAGCGTCACCTTCGGCTCACACACTACGCAAATGCCGCTTAAGCAGTTGATTAACTTACTGGAGCAAGCCTGGGCCGGTAGCCAGGCTTATGAAATTGCTCATCTGGAAAACCGTGAAGAAATCAACTGGTTGTTATCACGGATTGAAAGCAGCAATGCACCACAAGCTGATGCTCAAACCTGCATTGCCCGTTTTGAAAAACTGATGGCGGCAGAGACGCTGGAGCGTTATCTGCATACCCGTTATGTCGGGCAGAAACGGTTTTCTCTGGAAGGAGGCGAAAGCGCGATCCCGGCGCTCGATACGCTGACAAAATGCCTGCGTGCGCAAGGCGTCGAGGAAGTGGTCATCGGTATGGCACATCGAGGAAGACTCAATGTGCTGGTGAATTTACTGAATAAAGACCCGGCACAACTGTTTGCCGAGTTTGAAGGTAAACAGACTATCGGTAATGGTTCTGGCGATGTGAAATATCACATGGGGTATTCCAGTAATCTGGAAACACCAGCCGGTTCGCTGCATGTGGCACTGGCGTATAACCCCTCACATCTGGAGATCGTGAATCCGGTGGTGCTGGGCCAGGTGCGAGCCAGGCAGGAACGCCGTGGTGAGGATGGTCAGGCAAAAGTGGTGGGCGTACTTATTCATGGGGATTCCGCGTTGGGCGGCCTCGGCGTCAACCAAACCACGTTTAACTTATCGCAGACTCAGGGCTACGGTACGGGTGGCACGCTGCATCTGGTGATTAACAACCAGATTGGTTTTACCACTTCCCGCTTGCAGGATATGCGGTCATCACGCTACTGCACGGATATTGCCAAAATGGTGGCGGCTCCGGTTATCCATGTTAATGGTGATGATGTCGATGCAGTTTGCCAGGCAATAGAGTTGGCGTGCGACTGGCGAAATACCTTCCGGCGCGACATCATTATCGATATTTGCTGTTTCCGTAAGCACGGGCACAACGAAAGCGATGAGCCGCGCCTGACTCAGCCACAAATGTATCAGGCCGTGGATGCTCACCCCGGTACGCGCACGCGCTACGGTGAATGTCTCGCTCGTCGCGGTCTGTTAAGTCAGACGCAGCAAGATGAGATGATTAGCCGCTATCGCGGCTGGCTGGATAGTTGCCAGAAACGCGACCCGCAGCCTCTCAAACCTGCGATTCATCCCTTTAGCGCTAACTGGAACGGGCTGACAAACCCTCGCTGGAGCTCTCCGGTATCTACGGTATTACCTCGCCAAACGCTGGAAGCGTATGGCGAAATCATCTCTACGCTGCCACCCGATGTGGTCGCGCATCCCACCATTAAACGGCAACTGGCATTACGTCAGGAAATGGCCGCAGGAACTCAGCCTGTAGACTGGGGAATGGCGGAAATGCTGGCTTACGCTTCGCTGGTGGATGCGGGTTTCGGTGTGCGTCTCTCTGGTGAGGATTCCGGGCGCGGTACATTCAGCCATCGCCATGCTGTGGTGCATCATCAAACCGAGGCCCGTCGCTATCTTCCTTTGCAACATATTCGCTCCGGTCAGGCATCTTTCGATGTTTATGATTCGGTGCTTAACGAAGAAGCTCTGCTGGCGTTTGAATATGGTTATTCAACGTCTGCGCCGCAGCAACTGGTTATCTGGGAAGCGCAGTTTGGTGACTTTGCTAACGGCGCTCAGGTTGCCATCGATCAATTTATCTGTTCTGGCGAAACCAAGTGGGATCGCTATAGCGGTTTAACCATTCTTCTGCCGCATGGCTATGACGGGCAAGGGCCGGAGCACTCTTCCGCACGTCCTGAACGCTGGTTGCAACTGTGCGCTGAAAACAATATGCAAGTGGTGATGCCCAGTGAGTCGGCACAAATGTTCCATTTGTTGCGCGGTCAGGTGTTGCGTCCGATGCGCAAACCGTTAGTGGTGGTGATGAGTAAGCGGTTACTTCGCTTCAAAGGTGCGATGAGTGAGCTTTCCGCTTTCACTGATGGTGCGTTTAAACCAGTTATTACCGAGCCACAGCCGCAAAATGCCAGCCAGATTAAGCGCGTTATTTTGTGCAGTGGCCAGGTCTATTACGACGTGCTGGACGCCCGTAAACAACGTGGGCTGGATGACGATGTGGCGATTGTCCGCGTGGAACAACTCTACCCGTTTCCAGCGGCAGAGCTTAATGATGTGCTGGCAAACTGGCCAGAATGCAACGAGTGGATCTGGTTGCAGGAAGAACCGGAAAACCAGGGGGCGTGGCGGCAGATTCGCCATGAGCTGGCGGCACTGAAAATCAACCATCCTTACTGGCATTACGCAGGTCGCCCGGCGGCGGCAGCTCCGGCGACGGGTTATGGTCGCGTGCATAAACAACAAATCGATGAATTCCTTGCTGCTGCATTTGCAGATATCCAGCTATGAAAGGCACACAAAAATAACAAGGAGAACATTTTATGATCGAAATTACTGTCCCTGTATTACCCGAGTCTGTCACGGAAGGCACGCTGAGTGCGTGGTGTAAACAAGAAGGCGAGCACGTAAAACGTGATGAAGTGATTGCCGAGCTGGAAACCGATAAAGTGATTCTGGAAATCCCGGCTCCACAGGACGGCGTATTAAGCAATATTATCGTCAGTGAAGGTAGCACGGTCACGTCTGCACAACTGTTGGCGCATCTTAAGCCGCAGGCTGCAAAAGAAGAAACGGTTATACACGCAGTGGAAACTCCGGTGATGCCTGCTGCACGGCTGGAGGCGCAGCGTAGTGGTGTCGAATTGTCTGATGTTGCCGGGAGTGGGAGAAATGGACGCATTCTGAAAGAGGATGTGCTGCGTTTTACACCTGCGCCTGTTCTGCAAACCGGGGCTGTTGCTGAAATTCCGCCAGCCAGACCGCTGACGCCCGGTGCACGTCTGGAGCGCCGCGAACCGATGTCACGTCTGCGTCAGCGCATTGCGGAACGTCTGCTGGCCTCTCAACAAAACAACGCCATTCTTACCACGTTTAACGAAGTGAACATGCAAAGCGTAATGGATTTACGCGCTCGCTGGAAAGACCGCTTTGTAGAAAAACACGGTGTGAAACTGGGCTTTATGTCCTTCTTTGTGAAAGCGGTAACCCGTGCGCTGGAACGTTTTCCGGTGGTTAATGCCAGCGTCGATGGCAACGATATTATCTGGCGTGATTATTGCGATATCGGCATTGCGGTTAGCAGCAACCGGGGGCTGGTGGTGCCCGTGTTACGCAATGCGCAATCACTCTCTTTAGTGGAAATTGAACGGCAAATTGCCGAATACGCCACACTGGCGCGCAGTGGCAAGTTGCCACTGGAAGCATTACAGGGCGGCACGTTCTCTATCACCAACGGCGGTACTTTTGGCTCGATGATGTCGACGCCAATTATTAACCCGCCGCAGTCGGCCATTCTTGGAATGCATGCCATCACACCGCGTCCGGTCGCAGAAAATGGTCAGGTTGTTATTCGACCAATGATGTACCTTGCTCTCAGCTATGACCATCGCATTATCGATGGTCAGGAAGCCGTGCAGACGCTGGTGGCAATACGCGAGCTACTGGAGTCACCGGAACAACTGTTGCTGGATCTTTAAGGAGAGCGCCGATGAGTACGATTTTCGATGTGGCAGTAATGGGTGGTGGGCCAGGTGGTTATGTAGCGGCGCTGCGAGCTGCGCAGAATGGGCTTTCCGTGGTGTGTATCGATGATGGTGTTAATGCCCGGGGCGAGCCATCGCCGGGCGGTACGTGCCTCAATGTCGGCTGTATCCCGTCGAAATCACTGCTGCAATCTTCTGAGTTGTACGCGCAAATCCAGCATGAGGCGAGCATTCATGGGGTTAACGTTGAAGGTGTAACTTTCAATGCCGCCGCCATGATTCAGCGTAAAGACGCTATTGTTGGTCGTCTGACGATGGGGATTGGCCTGCTATTTAAGAAAAATAACGTGAAGCACCTTTGCGGCCTTGCAACGTTGGAACGCGCCCAGGATGAGATTTGGCAATTACGTGTAAACGATCAACAAATCCTCGCTCGTAATGTCGTGATTGCAACGGGTTCTCAGCCGCGTCAGATGTCTGGCATTGTCATTGATAATCTGCAGATCCTCGATAACCGTGGGGCGCTGGCGTTAACCGAAGTTCCGCCGCGTCTCGGTGTGATTGGCGCTGGAGTCATCGGTCTGGAATTAGGTTCGGTGTGGAATCGGGTCGGCTCAGACGTCACGTTACTGGAGATGGCGCCAACGTTCTTGCCTGCACTGGAAGCTCGTTTGTCCAATGAAGTCCGTAAAGCAATGATTGCCAGTGGGATGAAAATACAACTGGCAGTTGAGATTGAGGCTATTGAACAACGGAATGACGGTGTCCATGTGCGCTGGCGGCAGGGAGAGAATCAAGAAGAAAGCCGTTTCGATAAATTAATTATCGCGATTGGGCGCGTACCACGTCTTTCAGGCGTTGATCTCGTGCAGCTCGGTCTGGAAGCCGACAACCGTGGCGGTATTGCCGTCGATAACTTATGCCGTACCGGAAAAGCAGGGTTGTGGGCGATTGGCGATGTTGTGCGGGGGCCGATGCTGGCGCATAAAGCGATGGC
Organism: Escherichia albertii NBRC 107761 = DSM 17582; assembly: GCF_000759775.1. Classification (GTDB taxonomy): domain Bacteria; phylum Pseudomonadota; class Gammaproteobacteria; order Enterobacterales; family Enterobacteriaceae; genus Escherichia; species Escherichia albertii. Next base: position 2,547 of record NZ_BBMY01000091.1, on the reverse strand, counting down.
CGAAGGTGTGGTAGTTGCTGATCAAATTGCCGGACTGACGGTAGAGCCAGTGAATTTCGCGCTGATCCCTTCGGTAATTTACACGCAACCGGAAGTCGCGTGGGTAGGAGAAAATGAGGCCTCGCTGAAAGCCTCTGGCAGAGCTTTTAACAAAGGGAACTCGCTGTTTGCAGGTAATGGTCGCGCCTTGGCATTAGGTCAGGAAGGTGGGCGTTGCACGTTATACAGCGATAAACACACCGACCGAGTACTTGGTGGCGCGATAGTTGGCCCACAGGCATCGGAACTGATTAATGAAATTGCGCTGGCGATGAATTTTAGCGCCTCTGGCGAGGATATTGCCTGTGCGATCCATGCCCACCCGACATTAAGCGAAGTCATCCACGAAGCGGCAATAGCATTGAATAACAAAGCATTACACGGATAACACACACCACTGAGGGAATATATGAATTTACATGAGTATCAGGCCAAAGCACTACTGGCTGGCATGGGGATGCCGTGCCCAAAAGAGATTGCCATTCAACAGATTTCGCAATTAACAGAGGCCTGGCAACATATTGCCTGCCCCAGCAAGGGCGCGGTACTGAAAGCGCAGGTTCATGCTGGTGGGCGCGGTAAAGCTGGCGGCGTAAAAGTGCTTAAACAACTGCCGGAAGCGCAGGCTTTTGCACAGCACATGCTGGGGTCGCAACTGGTGACTTATCAGACCGGGCCAGAAGGACAATATGTCAGCAGTATTTTGCTGTGCGAAAACATTTATCCGGTACGCCAGGAACTCTATTTTGGCATGGTGGTGGATCGTGAAAGCCAGCGCGTCACGTTTATTGTCAGCCCGGAAGGTGGCGTGGAGATTGAAAAAGTCGCCCATGAGACACCGGAGAAAATCAGCAGCGTCAGCATTGATCCACTGACAGGCGTGCAGCCTTGCCATATCCGCGAAATGTTTGCCGTTCTGCAACTGGAACACGGGCTATTTGCCGCCTTTAGTCGTCTGGTTAATCAGGCGTGGAAAGCCTTTAACGAACTGGATTTTGCCCTGCTGGAAATTAATCCGCTGGTGTTGCGGGAAACAGGTGAATTTATGTGCGCAGACGCGAAAGTATCGCTGGATGATAACGCGCTGTATCGCCACCCGGAACTCCAGGCGCTACGCGATGAAACTCAGGAAGATCCGCGCGAAAGCCAGGCGGCAAAGCTTGATCTTAACTATGTCTCACTGGACGGTAACATTGGCTGTATGGTCAACGGGGCCGGACTGGCGATGGCGACGATGGACATCATCAAACTGTACGGTGAACAACCGGCAAACTTCCTGGATGTTGGCGGTGGCGCAACCCAGGAGCGCGTCAGTGAAGCCTTTCGGCTGATTGTTTCCGACAGCAAAGTGAAAGCCATTCTGGTTAATATTTTTGGTGGGATTGTCCGTTGTGACATGATCGCCAGAGCCATTATTCATGCTCTGAATGAGGCCAGCATCACCCTGCCTGTCGTGGTGCGTCTCTCCGGTAATAATGCTGCCGAAGGGCAGCGGTTACTGGCAGAAAGTGGTCTGGCGGTAGAAGCCGTCGATTCTCTGGATGATGCCGCGAAACGCATCATTGCGTTACTGAATTAACAGGAGGTTAAGATGAGCGTTTTGATCAACAAACACACGCGGGTACTGGTGCAGGGCATTACCGGGAAAAACGGCACATTTCATACAGAGCAGGCTATTGCGTATGGCACGCAGATTGTGGGTGGAGTGACGCCAGGTAAGGGCGGGCAACGGCATCTGGATCGCCCGGTTTTTGATTCAATGAAAGAAGCGATGCGACAAACAGAGGCCGATGCCAGCGTGATTTATGTGCCTGCGCCGTTTGTGCTGGATTCTGTCGTTGAGGCTGTTGAGTCTGGCGTCAAATTGATTGTGGTGATTACCGAAGGTGTGCCGACACTGGATATGGTGAAAGTGCGTCGGCTGCTTGACTGCCACCCGGATGTGCGGCTGATTGGACCAAACTGCCCAGGAATCATTACGCCTGGCGAGTGCAAAATCGGCATTATGCCCGGTGAAATCCACCGCCCAGGGCGTATTGGGATTGTTTCCCGCTCCGGTACATTAACCTACGAAGCTGTAGCGCAAACTACCGCGCTGGGGCTTGGGCAATCCACCTGTATTGGTATTGGCGGCGATCCGGTTCCAGGCACAAACTTTATTGATGCGCTGCGGTTATTCGAAAATGATCCGCAAACAGACGCGGTAATTATGATTGGTGAAATTGGCGGAAATGCAGAAGAACGCGCTGCAGAATTTATTCACCATGAAATGACTAAACCCGTCGTAGGTTATATTGCCGGTGTTACTGCACCAAAAGGAAAACGTATGGGGCACGCCGGAGCCATTATTTCTGGCGGTAGCGGCAGTGCGGAGGAGAAATTCCGGGCGTTCGATAAAGCAGGCATGGCATGGACACGAAATCCAGCATTACTTGGCGATACATTATGGAATGTTATTAAATAATCCATAAATGAATATCAAGGGAGCATATCGCTCCCTTTTTTTGT
>NZ_BBMY01000092.1 GCF_000759775.1 Escherichia albertii NBRC 107761 = DSM 17582 | reverse complement strand
CCCACGAACATCGGGTTTTGCAGCAAGATGGCGAGGCCAACCACAATCCCGGCAAAGGGAAACAGCAGTACCGGCGTGAACATCGCGCCGCCAAAGCGTTGAATTTGACTGAGCATTCCACATCCTCTTTTATCAAATCAGTAAGTAGGAAGCCTGATTGGTTATACGCCAGGCCTGGAGCGAGGATAGGAAGATGCAATCGGCAGAACATGACGCTCCAGCGTGAATCGTGATCGCTTTCATGCTTTTCATCAGGTCACTGAGATCTACATTTTGACGAAATCGTGGACATTTCCGGTTTGCATTAAGTGATGTGTAAAACCAACATTGAAAAATATCTTATTTTCAATGTGTTACATATTGAGCAACGGTAAAAAATACAGGCTTTTGCTGGAAAAAGAGATCTACGGATGATCTACAAATCTATTGCGGAACGTTTGAGAATTCGCCTGAATTCCACAGACTTCAATCTTAATAGCCTTCTTCCCGGCGAAAAGAAACTGGCGGAGGAGTTTGCGGTATCACGGATGACCATCAGGAAAGCCATTGACCTGCTGGTAGCATGGGGTCTTGTGGTCCGTCGCCACGGCAGCGGTACTTACCTGGTGCGCAAAGATGTACTGCATCAGACCGCCAGCCTGACGGGGCTGGTGGAAGTACTAAAACGTCAGGGAAAAACGGTTACCAGCCAGGTGCTGATTTTTGAAATCATGCCGGCGCCTCCCGCCATTGCCAGCCAGTTACGAATTCAGATCAACGAACAGATCTACTTCTCCCGTCGCGTTCGCTTTGTGGAGGGAAAACCGTTGATGCTGGAAGACAGTTATATGCCAGTGAAACTGTTCCGCAATCTTTCGTTGCAACATCTGGAAGGGTCGAAGTTTGAATATATTGAAAAAGAGTGCGGGATTCTCATCGGCGGTAATTATGAAAGCCTGACGCCAGTTCTTGCCGATAAACTGCTGGCGCAACAAATGAAGGTAGCGGAGCACACGCCGCTGCTACGGATCACATCATTGTCATACAGCGAGAACGGGGAATTTTTGAATTATTCGGTGATGTTCAGAAACGCCAGTGAGTACCAGGTGGAGTACCATTTACGGCGACTCCACCCGGAAAAGAGTTAACCAATGCTCCAGAAAAGCACAGCCAGCAATTGTGGCGTGATAATACGCAGGAACATCACGAGCGGATAGACGGTGGCATAAGAGAGCGCCGCCGCACCGCTGGTTGCATGCAGGTTGTTAGCAAACGCCAGTGCAGGAGGATCGGTCATGGAGCCTGCCAGCATTCCACACATGGTCAGGTAATTCATTTTGGCTAACATCCGCGCCAGAATGCCAACAGTAATCAGCGGAACCGCGGTGATCAGGGCACCATAACCTATCCAGCTTAACCCCTCGCCATTGACCAGTGTGTTGACAAAATCCCCGCCGGATTTCAAACCAACTACCGAGAGGAACAACACGATACCCAGCTCGCGTAGCGCGAGGTTAGCACTTGGCGGCATAAACCAGTAAAGCTTGCCAATACTGCCGATACGCCCGAGGATCAACGCCATAATCAGCGGTCCTCCCGCCAGTCCCAGTTTCAACGCTGCCGGAAATCCCGGAACAAATACCGGGATAGAACCTAACAGTACGCCAAGCCCGATTCCAATAAACACCGGCAGCATCTGGACCTGTTGCAGTTTTTGCTGCGCATTTCCCAGCACATTGGCGACGGCATCAATCGCGGAGGGACGGCCCACCAGGTTGAGAATATCGCCGAATTGCAGACTGATGTCGCTGCTGGCGACCAACTCAACCCCGGCGCGATTCAGGCGCGAGATAACAACGTCATAGCGTTCTTTAAAGTGCAGATCACGAATACGCTTACCAAGCACATTTTCATTGGTAACCACCACACGCTCGACACGCAAATCAGTACCTTTCGTCGACAGTGAGGTGTCGACCTCCTGACCAATCACCAGTTGTGCATTATGCAAATCCGCTGGCTGCCCCACCAGATGCAGTAAATCACCCAACTGAATGAGCGTTTCCGGCGAAGGCACTTTCAGAGTTTCTTCTCGTTTCAGTCGCGAGCAAATGATTTTGTCGCCATTGAGAATAGGCACATCTTTAATGGCTAAATCGTGCAGATTAGGGTTATCTACGCGAATATTGATGGTTTTGATCAGCGCACCGCCGTTGGTTCGCGTGGACTCATGCTGCTGCGCTTCCGTTTCAACGTTCACGCGGAACACGACCCGCAATAGCCACATAGTGAACAAGATGCCGCAAATACCAAATGGGTACGCCATTGCGTAGCTCATCCCCATCTGATCAACCATCTCCATCGGCGTACCAAGATCACGCAAGATTTACTGCCCGGCCCCCAGTGCAGGCGTGTTGGTAACCGCGCCAGAGAAAATCCCCAATACAACGGGAAGCGGAATATTAAACAATTTATGCAAAAGAGCAGTGACCAGGCCACCGATGACAACAATAAGAATGGCAAATAAATTGAGGCGTAATCCAGATACGCGCAGCGAAGCAAAGAACCCCGGTCCCACCTGAATCCCAATGGTATAAACGAACAAGATCAGGCCAAACTCCTGAATGACATGCAACATATCGCTACTTAACGTCATCCCGGCCTGGGAAACAAAGTGACCGACAATAATTCCGCCGAACAGCACGCCTCCGATACCCAACCCAACGCCACGGAATTTAACATTGCCGATAAATAACCCAACGACAGCCACTAAAGCCAGGATACTGACTGTTAATGCTATATCACTCATCATCCATTTCTCTTGAAATAACATTTTAATTGGTAAGGATTATGGCTGAATCGGTGAAGCAGATTTGCCTTATAGCGCACATTATTATGGGAAAGCGGGGAGCGAAATATCTTAAACTTGCGAAAATTAACGTATTGTTGAAGGCTGCAGATAAAAAAGCCCCACCTGACGGCGGGGCAAAAAGAATAGCTAATTAGCTATTTAACGCGGAACGTTCGCTGATGGCGATACGTTGCGCTGCGATGGGTTCAGGCTCATTACGAATCAGGTCAATGTGTAGTAAACCGTTCACGAAGGTCGCACCGGAGACTTCCATATTTTCAGCCAGCGTAAAACTCAGGCTAAATGGTTGATTCATAAGCCCTTGATGCAACCATTTTTTCTCTTCTTTTGGCTGCTCAGGCGTGCCTTTTACAATCAGGCGTGTACCTTCCAGTTGAATATCTAAATCTTCCCGACGGAAACCCGCCAGCGCAAGGGTGATGCGGTAGTGGTTATCGTCGCTTTTCTCAATGTTGTACGGCGGGAAACTCTGGCTTTCACCGACGTTTTGCAGCGCGTTGGCCAGTTTGTCAAAACCGATCCATTGACGCATCAGCGGGGATAAATCGAAGTTAGGCATAGTCATTTCTCCTTCTAAGAAGCGAGTAAGTACCTGCAAATCCGTGGATTCGCATATGCTCCCTGACGGCGAGCATCAAATATCAGGCCGCGCCCAGCGACCTGTGGGAATTAGTTGATTTCGATACGACGCGGTTTTTTCGCTTCTGGAATTACGCGTTCAAGATCGATATACAGCAAACCGTTCACCAGGTTAGCGCCACGAACATGAATGTTTTCGGCTAACTGGAATTTACGTTCAAAGTTGCGTTCAGCGATGCCCTGGTACAGATAGGTGCGCTCTTTTTGTTCATCGGCGTGAGCACCTTTCACCACCAGCAGATTGTCCTGGGCGGTAATTTCCAGTTCACTTTCGGCAAAGCCAGCCACAGCGATGGCAATGCGGTAATGGTTTTCGTCTACCAGTTCAACGTTATACGGAGGATAGCCGCCATTACTCTGGCTCTGGTTGTTTTCTAAATGATTAAACAAACGGTCAAACCCAATAGCAGAACGATAAAGCGGAGATAAATCAAAGTTACGCATAATCAATAGCTCCTGAAATCAGCGAGAATATAAGACCTTCCACAATGGACAGATCTGGTAGCCAGAACACCCATCAGGCGCGTTCTCATCGACTACGGTGTAAAAATGGGTCTGGATATAAACTTTTCAAGCCTTTTATGCGGACTTTTTTTTGCAGTTTATGGTCTATTGCATAGACTGGGTGACAGCACGAAACGTTTAAAGTGCGATAGCCGCCACAGTGCGACGAGATGATGATGTTATTTTCAGCAAGGGATCGCTATAACTCATCATGCCAACACCAACGATCAACAGATGAATTTATTATGATAAAAAATGTGTTGTTAGCACTCATGATGTGCAGCGGGATGGCGTTGCTGGGAGGATGTTCCAGCGTGATGTCTCATACAGGGGGCAAAGAGGGGACCTATCCAGGCACGCGCGCCAGCGCCACGATGATTGGCGATGACGAGACAAACTGGGGCACAAAATCGCTGGCGATACTCGACATGCCATTTACCGCAGTCATGGACACCATCTTGCTGCCGTGGGATGTGTTCCGCAAAGACAGCTCGGTACGCTCACGCGTTGAAAAAAGCGAAGCCAACGCGCAAGCAACCAATGACGTCATTCCCCCGGCCAGAATGCCTGCAAACTGAGCTAGCGGTCAGTTTCGGTGATCCACAACTGACCAGCTTCCATCCACGCCAGCCATTTGCCATCGGGCGAGAAAACTACGGCATCTGCCGAAGGTGGGTTGGCGTGGCCCTCGGTTAAATACTCAATTTTACCGCTTTGTACATGTGCGCAGGCAATACGATTATTCAGCACAAAGCCCAGCCATTCGCCTGACGGATGCCAGTTAAATGCCGACTGAATATCTGTTTTGTTATGCGTCAACTGGCGTGGTTCGCCCCCCTGTGGAGAAATAAGCCATAATTGCACCACGCCATTGTCATCACGCATTAAAAACGCAATTTGCGTGCCTTGCGGGTTACAGCGCACCCAGTGGCGCGGAATATTTACCAGACCAGGAAATGCGCGATAATGCGTAAAGGTCAAACGACGTTGCACAACGCCGCGCGGCGGTGCGGGTAAGGCCGACTCCGTCCCGCTTAACGGCCCATCACCAGCCACTTTCCAGCCGTTTTCATCTTGCGGTAACTCTACAATAAACAGCTCCGGCACTTTCTCGCCCTTCAGCGAAAGCGTATCGCCAATGAACGCCAGCGCGTGATTTCCAACCCATCCCTCTTCATAAGCGCGATTGATTTCATCACTGCCTGGCTGCGGCGTGGGCGTGGTTTTACTCACCAGCACGCACCAGCGGCTACCGCTGTATTCACGCGGATGCTGCTTTTGTACGTTGACCGGGCCAAACGGCGCCGCAACCCCGACGTTTCGCAAATCCAGCGCCGAATCAAGTTCATGCATTACATGGTCGTTATAGGTAAAACTCACCATTTCACCGTTCGGACTAAAAACATGCACATGACTGCCGCCGCGTAGCGCTCCTGGTGTGTACGGAACGGTAATATCCATTGCATCCAGATTAGTGATTTCCCCTTGTTCGGCAATCACCCCACGACGGTGATGGAAATCGTAATGCCATGTTTCATCTGGGTTTTCAGGCCCGTGAATAAAGACATATTTTTCTTTCTTTGGATGAACGGTCACCACGCCAACGTGCGCTCCGTGTGACGCTCGATAGATCTCCTCGACCTCGCCGGTATGGATATTCACGCGCTCAATGGTCTCTCCGGCAAACGACGCGCCAGAGGGACGAACGTCAAACACCAGCCACTGGCTGTCGGGCGTCCAGGTATTGGTATTGGTGAGCAGGTGATTACGGGGAGCAAAGGTTATCTGTTTCATGGCGCGGTCCTGATCCAAAACGGTTCCCGCCATCATACTTCACAAGGACTTCACTTTCAGACAATAGTCTTTTGCCATCGTGATGAATGTGAGTGAAAAGATGGAACATTTCGACGTGGCGATTATTGGCCTCGGCCCGGCAGGTTCAGCGCTGGCGCGGCAGTTAGCAGGCAAAATGCAGGTGATTGCGCTGGATAAAAAGCACCAGTGCGGTACTGAAGGTTTCAACAAGCCTTGTGGCGGTCTGCTGGCACCGGACGCGCAGCGTTCTTTTATTCGCGATGGACTAACACTCCCTGTCGATGTGATTGCCAGTCCGCAGATTTTCAGCGTCAAAACCGTTGATGTCGCCGCATCGCTCACGCGTAACTACCCGCGGAGCTATATCAATATTAATCGCCACGCTTTCGACTTGTGGATGAAGTCACTGATCCCCGCCAGCGTTGAGGTTTACCACGACAGCCTGTGTCGAAAAATCTGGCGTGAGGATGATAAATGGCATGTCATTTTTCGCGCAGACGGCTGGGAGCAGCATATTACCGCCCACTATCTGGTCGGTGCCGATGGTGCCAACTCGATGGTGCGGCGACATCTCTACCCGAATCATCAGATTCGTAAATACGTCGCTATCCAGCAGTGGTTCGCAGAAAAGCATCCGGTGCCGTTCTACTCCTGCATTTTTGATAACGAGATAACAGATTGTTATTCATGGAGCATCAGCAAAGACGGCTATTTTATCTTTGGTGGAGCTTATCCGATGAAAGACGGTCAGGCGCGTTTCACGGCGCTGAAAGAGAAAATGAATGCCTTTCAGTTCCAGTTTGGCAAAGCGGTGAAAAGTGAAAAATGCACCGTATTGTTCCCCTCACGCAGGCAGGATTTTGTCTGCGGTAAAGACAATGCGTTTCTCATTGGCGAAGCGGCGGGGTTTATCAGCGCCAGCTCGCTGGAGGGAATTAGCTATGCGCTGGATAGCGCTGAGATTCTTCGTTCGGTATTACCGAAGCAGCCGGAGAAGAGCAACGCAGCCTACTGGCGTGCCACCCGCAAACTGCGTTTAAAACTCTTCGGCAAGATAGTAAAAAGCCGATGCCTGACCGCATCGGTGTTACGAAAGTGGATTATGCGCAGTGGTGTGGCGCATATTCCACAGTTGAAAGATTATCCAACGCGCTTCACATCGCCCACCAGCAGGATGTAAGAGAGCGCACCAATCAACGCGACGGCGGAGATATAAACCAGTGCAGATGCGAAACCGTAACCCTGCGCCACAAATTCATACATACAAAACACCTCATAAGAAAATGCCATACGTCGGGCAGAAATCTGAAAAGGGATATCAGGCGCTAAACAGGAGGGAAAGAAGAGTATGCTTTCAACGGCTTAGCTACTCGTTTAAAGGATTAATCATGAATTTGAATTTTAAAGGATTTTTTAAGGCTGCCGGTTTGTGTTCTTTGGCATTTGCGTTGACCGGATGTATCACCTGGGGATTGGTTTCCAATACTGCAAGCCGTCCACATGCCGAGCAATGGCGGTCAGACACGATTAAGGGTTTATCGCTGGCAGAGGATAGTAACGGTACGAAAGGCTATGTTTTTGTTGGTGAATCGCTGGACTATCTGTTGACCACCGGCGGTGGTGATGTAGTTAAAATGCTGAACGATCCGGCAATTCATGGCGAAAGAATCACCGTTTCCGATAACGCGAAATTTATTTTAAGCAGCAGTGATACTAATTTTTCTGGTTCAATAACGCTCTATTACGACTGGGATAATGAGGAGGATAAAGCACTGGCGACGCAATATGGTTTTATTTGTGATACCCGGCGTTGTACCTGGGTACTTGACGGCTTGAAAGGATCTATTCATCAAAAAAATAAAAAAGCGGATTACTCAAACGTGATGGTTTTCCATCAACCCTTTACTGTGGGATTTTATAAGTACAAAGCAACAGGTGGCGTCCCGCGCGGCCTCGCTAATGCGCTGCTGCCAGTCACTCTTACGCTGGATATAGTAACGTCACCACTGCAGTTCCTGATTTTATGCACGACCAGAAATTGTTAATCGCTGCGGGCAAACGCGTTTATGCTGTTTGCCCGTCCCCTGATTAATTCAGCACATACTTTTCAATAGCAAACGCCACGCCATCTTCAAGGTTGGATTTGGTGACAAAGTTCGCCACTTCTTTCACCGAAGGAATAGCGTTATCCATCGCCACACCAACACCTGCATATTCAATCATCGCGATGTCGTTTTCCTGATCGCCAATCGCCATGATTTCTTCCGGCTTAATGCCCAACACATCAGCCAGTGATTTCACGCCCGTACCTTTATTGACGCGTTTATCGAGGATTTCGAGGAAGTACGGCGCACTTTTCAGCACGGTATATTTCTCTTTCACTTCCTGCGGGATGCGCGCGATGGCCTGGTCAAGGACGGCGGGTTCATCAATCATCATCACTTTCAGGAACTGAGTATTGGGGTCCATTTTCTCCGCTTCGCAGAACACCAGCGGAATGGTGGCAACGAAAGATTCATGCACCGTGTAGTAGCTGATATCACGGTTGGCGGTGTACAGCGTGGTGCGGTCCAGCGCGTGGAAATGAGAACCCACTTCGCGAGAGAGTTTTTCCAGGAAACGGTAATCGTCATAGCTAAGAGCGGTTTGCGCCACGGTGCTGCCATCGGCAGCCTTCTGCACCAACGCGCCATTGTAAGTAATGCAGTAGTCGCCCGGCTGTTCCATATGTAGCTCTTTCAGGTAGCTGTGAACGCCGGCATAAGGGCGGCCCGTCGTCAGCACGACATTCACACCGCGGGCACGAGCCGCGGCAATCGCGTTTTTAACGCCAGGAGAAATGGTGTGATCGGGTAGCAGAAGAGTGCCATCCATATCGATAGCAATGAGTTTGATAGCCATGAGTTCCCCAGGTAGATTAGATCCTGACCCATGCTAACGCGATTCCGCTCAAAAATCAGTACAACACCCGAGGGAAAAGGGGGATGCAACGCGCATGGCGTGCTCCCCTTTTGCTTAGCTGAAAAGTTTACCTTTCAGCAGTTCCATACCAGCGGAAAGTAGATCGTTATTAGTTTGTGATGACACTTCACCCTGCGGTGAGAGAGCATCAATAATCTTCGGCAATTGTTCTGCCAGTAAACTGGAAGCCGCACTGGTATCTACGCCGAGTTTTTGCCCGAGATCGGATATCGCGTTGGTGCCGAGCGCCGATTCCAGTTGCTCGCCGCTCACCGACTGATTGGTTTGCTGATTACTCAACCAGGTTGACAGAATGGCGCCTAAGCCGCCGCTTTGTAGTTTTTCCAGCAGCACCTGAATGCCGCCCTGCTCCTCAACCCAATTTAAAATAGCCTGATATTTCCCCGCATCGCCTTTCAGAAAGGCGCCGACAACTTCATCAAAAAGCCCCATGATAATCACCTGTAAAGCGTTACGTGTTGACTCAAAAAGTATAGTTCTGCGAGATGATAATTGCGGATTGCAAAAATAAAAAGGGCGGAGAAGATCTCAGCCCTTTTCTTATAGCTTCTTGCCGAATGCGGCGTGAACGCCTTATCCGGCCTACAAAACATTGCAAATTCAATATATTGCAGGAGTCTTGTAGGCCTGATAAGCGTAACGCATCAGACACGCTCACATTGTTAATGCCATTAAATATCGATATTCGCCGCTTTCAGAGCGTTCTCTTCGATAAACGCACGACGCGGTTCAACAGCGTCACCCATCAGTGTGGTGAACAACTGGTCGGCGGCAATCGCATCTTTAACGGTAACGCGCAGCATACGACGGCTTTCCGGGTCCATGGTGGTTTCCCACAACTGCTCCGGGTTCATCTCGCCCAGACCTTTATAACGCTGGATGGAGAGGCCGCGACGGGACTCTTTCACCAGCCAGTCCAGAGCCTGCTCAAAGCTGGCTACCGGCTGACGACGCTCGCCACGTTCAATAAACGCATCTTCTTCCAGAAGGCCACGCAGTTTCTCGCCCAGCGTACAGATACGACGATATTCGCCACCGGTGATAAACTCGTGATCCAGCGGATAGTCAGTATCCACGCCGTGAGTACGCACGCGAACAATCGGCTCGAACAGGTTTTTCTCGGCATTGGCATGGACATCAAACTTCCACTGGCTGCCGTGCTGTTCTTTGTCGTTCAGTTCGCTGACCAGGGCGTTCACCCAACGGGTAACGGTCTGCTCGTTGGAGAGATCGGCTTCCGCCAGCGTCGGCTGATAGATAAGCTCTTTCAGCAGCGCTTTCGGATAACGACGTTCCATGCGGTTGATCATCTTCTGGGTCGCGTTGTACTCAGACACCAGTTTCTCTAATGCTTCGCCAGCCAGCGCTGGTGCACTGGCATTGGTGTGCAACGTTGCGCCATCCAGCGCGATGGAAATTTGATACTGATCCATCGCTTCGTCATCTTTAATGTACTGTTCTTGCTTGCCTTTCTTCACTTTGTACAGCGGCGGCTGAGCAATATAAACGTGACCGCGTTCAACGATTTCCGGCATCTGACGATAGAAGAAAGTCAACAGCAGCGTACGAATGTGCGAGCCGTCGACGTCCGCATCGGTCATGATGATGATGTTGTGATAACGCAGTTTGTCCGGGTTGTACTCGTCGCGACCGATGCCGCAGCCAAGCGCAGTGATCAGCGTCGCCACTTCCTGAGAAGAGAGCATCTTATCGAAGCGCGCTTTCTCGACGTTGAGGATTTTACCCTTCAGCGGCAGAATCGCCTGGTTCTTGCGGTTACGGCCCTGCTTTGCAGAACCGCCCGCCGAGTCCCCTTCCACAAGGTACAGTTCGGAGAGCGCTGGGTCGCGTTCCTGACAGTCCGCCAGTTTGCCTGGCAGGCCAGCTAAATCCAGTGCGCCCTTACGGCGGGTCATTTCACGGGCTTTACGCGCGGCTTCACGCGCACGGGCAGCATCAATGATTTTACCCACCACGATTTTCGCGTCGGTCGGGTTTTCCAGCAGGTATTCCGCCAGCAGTTCGTTCATCTGCTGTTCTACCGCCGATTTCACCTCAGAAGAAACCAGTTTGTCTTTGGTCTGGGAGGAGAATTTCGGGTCCGGCACTTTCACGGAAACAACAGCAATCAGGCCTTCACGCGCATCGTCACCAGTGGCGCTAACTTTCGCTTTCTTACTGTAGCCTTCTTTATCCATGTAGGCATTCAGGGTACGGGTCATCGCCGCACGGAAGCCCGCCAGGTGAGTACCGCCGTCACGCTGCGGAATATTGTTGGTAAAACAGTAGATGTTTTCCTGGAAGCCATCGTTCCACTGCAACGCAACTTCAACGCCGATACCGTCTTTTTCGGTGGAGAAGTAGAAGATGTTCGGGTGAATCGGCGTTTTGTTCTTGTTCAGATATTCAACGAACGCCTTAATGCCGCCTTCATAGTGGAAGTGGTCTTCTTTGCCGTCGCGTTTGTCTTTCAGACGAATAGACACGCCGGAATTGAGGAAGGACAGCTCACGCAGACGCTTCGCCAGAATATCGTATTCGAACTCGGTCACATTGGTGAAAGTTTCAAGGCTTGGCCAGAAACGCACCATGGTGCCGGTTTTGTCGGTGTCACCAGTAACCGCCAGCGGTGCCTGCGGAACACCGTGTTCGTAGATCTGACGGTGAATTTTACCCTCGCGCTGAATAACCAGCTCCAGTTTTTGCGACAGGGCGTTTACTACCGAAACACCAACGCCGTGCAGACCGCCGGACACTTTATAGGAATTATCGTCAAATTTACCGCCTGCGTGCAGCACGGTCATGATCACTTCCGCTGCCGATACGCCCTCTTCCGGGTGAATACCGGTCGGAATGCCGCGCCCGTCATCCTGTACGGATACAGAGTTGTCGGCGTGAATGGTGACGATAATTTCTTTACAGTGACCCGCGAGCGCTTCGTCGATAGCGTTATCTACCACCTCGAATACCATGTGGTGCAGACCGGTGCCGTCATCCGTGTCGCCGATATACATACCCGGGCGCTTACGCACCGCATCCAGCCCTTTCAGGACTTTGATACTGGAGGAGTCATAAGAATTCGACATCAACGTTTCTCGCTCATTTATACTTGGGTTAATCCGTTATTTTACCCTTTTCCACGGTAAACATCTTCGAATTTTCGTCCGACATGTCTATAACGTGTTCAGCACTGATCGCGCTGACAAAGACTTGCGATTGCGTCGCTTTTAAGCGGCTGGCAAGCAGTCCGCGACGCTCATCATCAAGCTCCGAGGCAAAATCATCTATCAGGTAGAGACACCGCCGCCCACTTTCACGGGTGAGGAACTCTCCTTGCGCCAGACGTAAGGCGCACATCAACAGCTTAAGCTGCCCACGCGATAAGGTATCTTCCACCGGCGCCCCGTCGGCGCGAATGCGTAAGTCCGCTTTGTGCGGGCCGTGCGCGGTGTAGGTTAGCTGGCGATCGCGTTCAAAATTACGTTCCAGCACCTCAGCGTAATCTGTCTCTTTCTCCCAGCCGCGCTGGAAGGAGAAAGTCAGAGAAAACTCAGGGAGAAATTGCTTACAGGTATCGGCCATATCAGCCGCGATACCGGCGCTGTACTCCGCGCGCCAGGTGCTGATTTGTTCCGCCAGCGGGATTAATTCTTTATCCCACGGACGTAGCTGTTCGTAACGTGTCACCTGGCGCAGCGCCGCATTGCGCTGCTTGAGCAACCGTTTGAGATTGCTCCACGCGGTGAAAAATCCAGGTTCGTTGTGAAAGCATCCCCAGTCGAGGAATGCTCTTCTGTATTTGGGGCCGCCGTTGAGTAAAGTAAACCCCTCCGGCGTTATCAGCTGCATCGGCATCAGGTGCGCCAGCTCCGCGACCTTATGCCCATCAGTACCGTCGATGCGGACTTTGCTGTCGCCCTGTTTGTCTTTGGTTAAGCCAATCGCCGTCTCGCGCTCTTCGCCCTGTAAACGTCCGTGGAGAACAAATGCCTCCTGCTCATGGCGAATCACTCGACCCACCTGCAAACTGCGAAACGCCCGACCGTGGCCGAGCGTATAGATGGCTTCCAGCACGCTGGTTTTGCCACTGCCGTTGGCGCCCACCAGAAAGTTAAAGCCGGGAGATAAAGCGAGATCCGCGGTTTCAATATTGCGGAAATCGCGAATCAACAAGCGGGTGAGGGACATTACAGTCTCATTGGCATGACAACATAAGCCGCGCTCTGGCTGGCCGCATCTTCAATCTGCACGCTGGAAACCGAATCGGTCAGCATCATGCGGACGTTTTCGCATTTCAGCGCGTTCAGAACATCCAGTACATAGCTGACGTTGAAGCCGATTTCCATCTCCGCGCCACTGTAGGTGACATCAAGGATCTCTTCCGCTTCTTCCTGCTCCGGGTTGTTGGCGGTAATTTTCAGCTGATTTTCGCTGACATACAGACGCACGCCGCGGAATTTCTCGTTAGAGAGAATTGCCGCACGGGCAAACGCCTGTTTAAGGAGATCGCAACCGGCTTCCAGATGCTTGTCCGGGTTCTTCGGCAATACGCGGCGGTAATCCGGGAAACGACCATCCACCAGTTTGGAGGTGAAGATAAAGTCGCCAACGTGGGCGCGAATGTTGTTGCTGCCAATCTGCACGCGCAGCGGATTGTCACCGCCGTCGAGCATGCGCATCAGTTCAATCACACCTTTACGCGGCACGATCACCGAATGGCTCGGCAAAGACTGACCAATTGGCATTGAACAGACCGCCAGACGGTGCCCGTCGGTCGCCACGGTACGCAGTTCTTCGCCTTCAGTTTCGAACAGCATACCGTTTAAGTAATAGCGAACGTCCTGATGCGCCATGGAAAACTGGGTCGCTTCAATCAGGCGCTTCATTGTTGCCTGCGGCAGCGTGAATTCCACTTCACTCTGCCAGTCATCGAGGTTCGGGAAATCCGCCGCTGGTAAGGTAGAAAGCGAGAAACGGCTACGCCCGGAGCGCACCAGCATCCGTTCACCTTCCAGTTGGACGGCGATTTCCGCGCCTTCAGGCAGGCCACGGCAGATATCAAAGAATTTGCGCGCCGGAACTGTCGTCGCCCCTGGTTCGTGCGGCTGAATAAGCGCAACACGTGCCACCATTTCCATCTCGAGATCAGTACCGGTCAGCGACAACGTACCGTCAGCAACCTGTAACAGCAGATTACCGAGAATCGGTAGCGTAGGACGACCACCTAACGGACCGCTTACCTGTTGTAGCGGTTTTAATAAATGCTCACGTTCTACGGTAAATTTCATAGGATTACGATGACAATGTTCTGATTAAATTTGAAAAATCTTCTTTGATATCATGGCTCTCTTCACGCAACTGCTCAATTTTACGACAGGCATGAAGCACCGTTGTATGGTCACGACCACCAAACGCATCGCCAATCTCCGGTAGACTATGGTTAGTCAGCTCTTTTGCCAACGCCATCGCCATCTGGCGCGGACGCGCTACGGAGCGAGATCGACGCTTAGAAAGGAGATCCGCGACTTTAATCTTGTAATACTCCGCCACCGTCTTTTGGATATTGTCGATGGTGACCAGCTTTTCCTGCAGCGCTAACAGATCGCGCAGCGCTTCACGCACGAAATCGATGGTGATCGCTCTGCCGGTAAAATTAGCGTTGGCAATGACGCGATTCAGCGCCCCTTCCAGCTCACGTACATTAGAGCGTAGACGCTTGGCGATAAAGAACGCCACTTCACCCGGTAAACGAATGTCGTTTTCGTCGGCCTTTTTCATCAGGATCGCCACGCGGGTTTCTAACTCTGGCGGTTCGATCGCCACAGTCAGTCCCCAGCCGAAGCGGGATTTCAAACGATCCTCAACGCCGTTGATCTCTTTCGGATAGCGATCCGACGTGAGAATGATCTGCTGGTTACCTTCCAGCAGGGCGTTGAAAGTGTGGAAAAATTCTTCCTGGGATCGTTCTTTATTAGCAAAGAATTGAATATCGTCGATCAGCAGCGCATCTACGGAACGGTAGTAGCGTTTAAACTCTTCGATCGCGTTGTTTTGCAGGGCTTTTACCATGTCCTGAACAAAGCGCTCGGAGTGCATATAGACCACTTTGGCATTGGGCTTGCGCGCCATAATGCCGTTGCCCACCGCATGCAACAGGTGAGTTTTACCCAGACCCGTGCCGCCATAAAGGAACAGCGGGTTATAAGCGCCACCGGGGTTATCCGCCACCTGGCGAGCCGCCGCGCGCGCCAGTTGGTTAGATTTACCTTCGACGAAGTTATCAAACGTATGTTTGACGTTAACGTTGGAACGATAGGTCGGTTCCGCCGGAGCAGGAACATTATCCCAACCCGAACGCGCTGCAGGCGCAGCGCGCTGCGGTTGCATTTGCGCCACCTGAGCTGGCGCTGTAACGTTGCTCGCCACTGCGGCCTGAGAGGTTTTCGTCACCGGCCTGGTGCCAACTTCAAAGCGCAACTGTGGGGCATCCGCGCCACAGAAGCTGGTTAGCAGTCCATTGATATTATTGAGGTACTTGTCCCGTACCCAATCGAGGACAAAACGATTTGGCGCGTACAAGGCCAGCGTGTTATCGCTCAGTTCCGCCTGCAACGGGCGTATCCACATACTGAATTCTGTGGCTGGTAACTCATCCTGCAATCGGGCAAGACACTGCTGCCAAAGCGAAAGTGACACGGCGGACTCCACTCGAACAAAAGTCGATAATGACTAAGGCTGAAACATTCATGATTGTTGACGTACGTCGAAAAGACCCTACATAAGGGTGACGCACGAACCGCTGTCTGCGGTTATATGCCCGATCAAGATCCTGCAAAACGATCGGGACCGCGGATCATAGCCTAAACTGCGCAAGAGATCTTCTGTTTCTCACAGATTTTCCCAATTTATCCACAGGGCTTTCCAGAACCCGCTAAGTGTAAACGATCCTGACGCCAGACGGGCGCGATTTACGCCGCATATTGGAAAATTTAATGACCACAGACAAAAATTGGCTTAATCGATCTAATAAAGATCCTGGACGATCCTTGCGCTTTACCCTCCAGCCCGTATAATCCTCCACCCGGCGCACAATGCTGGTTTTAACTGGTATGAGCCCGTACTTTTTCCCCGTGAAAAGGTGCGGAAAAGCGCGGTAAATAAGGAAAGAGAATTGACTCCGGAGTGTACAATTATTACAATCCGGCCTCTTTAATCACCCATGGCTTCGGTGTCCAGCGTTTCATTTTCGTTCGGATATCCAATAAAGCCATTGAATTTATTCAAGTTTAGGTAGAAATCGCCATGAAACGCACTTTTCAACCGTCTGTACTGAAGCGCAACCGTTCTCACGGCTTCCGTGCTCGTATGGCTACTAAAAATGGTCGTCAGGTACTGGCACGTCGTCGTGCTAAAGGCCGTGCTCGTCTGACCGTTTCTAAGTAATAAAGCTAACCCCTGAGTGGTTAAGCTCGCATTTCCCAGGGAGTTACGCTTGTTAACTCCCAGTCAATTCACATTCGTCTTCCAGCAGCCACAACGGGCTGGCACGCCGCAAATTACTATTCTCGGCCGCCTGAATTCGCTGGGGCATCCCCGTATCGGTCTTACAGTCGCCAAGAAAAACGTTCGACGTGCGCATGAACGCAATCGGATTAAACGTCTGACGCGTGAAAGCTTCCGTCTGCGCCAACATGAACTTCCGGCTATGGATTTCGTGGTGGTGGCGAAAAAAGGGGTTGCCGACCTCGATAACCGTGCTCTCTCGGAAGCGTTGGAAAAATTATGGCGCCGCCACTGTCGCCTGGCTCGCGGGTCCTGATAGCCCTCATTCGGGTCTATCAACGCCTGATTAGTCCGCTACTCGGGCCGCATTGTCGTTTCACTCCAACCTGTTCAAGCTACGGAATTGAGGCATTGCGCAGGTTTGGAGTGATAAAAGGCAGTTGGTTGACTGTGAAACGCGTATTAAAATGCCACCCTTTACACCCTGGTGGTGACGATCCCGTCCCGCCCGGACCATTTGATACCAGAGAACACTAACGATGGATTCGCAACGCAATCTTTTAGTCATCGCTTTGCTGTTCGTGTCTTTCATGATCTGGCAAGCCTGGGAGCAGGATAAAAACCCGCAACCTCAGGCCCAACAGACCACGCAGACAACGACCACCGCAGCGGGTAGCGCCGCCGACCAGGGCGTACCGGCCAGTGGCCAGGGGAAACTGATCTCGGTTAAAACCGATGTGCTTGATCTGACCATCAACACCCGTGGTGGTGATGTTGAGCAGGCCCTGCTGCCGGCTTACCCGAAAGAGCTGAACTCTACCCAGCCATTCCAGCTGCTGGAAACCTCACCGCAGTTTATTTATCAGGCTCAGAGCGGTCTGACCGGTCGTGATGGCCCGGATAACCCGGCTAACGGCCCGCGTCCGCTGTATAACGTCGAAAAAGATGCTTATGTACTGGCTGATGGCCAAAATGAATTGCAGGTGCCGATGACGTATACCGACGCAGCAGGCAACACGTTTACCAAAACGTTTGTCCTGAAACGTGGTGATTACGCTGTCAACGTCAACTACAACGTGCAGAACGCTGGCGAAAAACCGCTGGAGATCTCCACCTTTGGTCAGTTGAAGCAATCCATCAATCTACCGCCGCATCTCGACACTGGAAGCAGCAACTTTGCACTGCACACCTTCCGTGGCGCAGCATACTCCACGCCTGACGAGAAGTACGAGAAATACAAGTTCGATACTATTGCTGATAACGAAAACCTGAACATCTCTTCGAAAGGGGGTTGGGTAGCGATGCTGCAACAGTATTTCGCGACTGCGTGGATCCCGCATAACGACGGTACTAACAACTTCTACACCGCTAATCTGGGCAACGGCATCGCTGCTATCGGCTATAAATCTCAGCCGGTACTGGTTCAGCCGGGTCAGACTGGCGCGATGAACAGCACCCTGTGGGTTGGCCCGGAAATTCAGGATAAAATGGCAGCCGTTGCTCCGCACCTGGATCTGACCGTGGATTACGGTTGGTTGTGGTTCATCTCTCAGCCGCTGTTCAAATTACTGAAATGGATCCATAGCTTTGTGGGTAACTGGGGCTTCTCCATTATCATCATCACCTTTATCGTTCGTGGCATCATGTACCCGCTGACCAAAGCGCAGTACACCTCCATGGCGAAGATGCGTATGCTGCAGCCGAAGATTCAGGCGATGCGCGAGCGTCTGGGCGATGACAAACAGCGTATCAGCCAGGAAATGATGGCGCTGTACAAAGCTGAGAAGGTTAACCCGCTGGGCGGCTGCTTCCCGCTGCTGATCCAGATGCCCATCTTCCTGGCGTTGTACTACATGCTGATGGGTTCCGTTGAACTGCGCCAGGCGCCGTTTGCACTGTGGATCCACGACCTGTCAGCACAGGACCCGTACTACATCCTGCCGATCCTGATGGGCGTAACGATGTTCTTCATTCAGAAGATGTCGCCGACCACCGTAACCGACCCGATGCAGCAGAAGATCATGACCTTTATGCCGGTCATCTTCACCGTGTTCTTCCTGTGGTTCCCGTCAGGCCTGGTGCTGTACTATATCGTCAGCAACTTGGTTACCATTATTCAGCAACAGCTGATTTACCGTGGTCTGGAAAAACGTGGTCTGCATAGCCGCGAGAAGAAAAAATCCTGATTCGGTAAGTTTTCGCTAAAATAAGGGCGGTCAGTTGACCGCCTTTTTTCTTTTCGTAGGGCGGATAAGCGCACCGCGCATCCGCCACACAAAGCAACAGGAACATCATGAGCGATAATGACACTATCGTAGCCCAGGCCACGCCTCCGGGACGTGGCGGCGTTGGCATCCTGCGCATTTCCGGCCTCAAAGCCCGTGAAGTTGCCGAAACCGTGCTGGGTAAACTGCCTAAGCCGCGCTACGCCGATTATCTTCCGTTTAAAGACGCCGACGGCAGCGTGCTCGATCAGGGGATTGCGCTATGGTTCCCTGGCCCAAATTCATTTACCGGTGAAGATGTACTGGAACTGCAAGGTCATGGCGGTCCGGTGATCCTCGACCTGCTGTTAAAACGCATTTTGACCATTCCTGGCCTGCGAATTGCCCGCCCCGGTGAGTTTTCCGAACGCGCGTTTCTTAACGATAAACTCGATTTGGCCCAGGCCGAAGCAATCGCCGATCTTATCGACGCCAGCTCGGAACAGGCGGCCCGCTCGGCGCTAAACTCGCTGCAAGGCGCGTTCTCCGCGCGAGTTAACCATCTGGTGGAAGCCCTCACCCACTTGCGCATTTACGTCGAAGCGGCAATTGATTTCCCTGATGAAGAGATCGATTTCCTCTCCGACGGCAAAATTGAAGCCCAACTCAATGATGTGATTGCCGATCTCGACGCGGTACGCGCAGAAGCGCGTCAGGGCAGCCTGTTGCGCGAAGGGATGAAAGTCGTGATTGCCGGGCGTCCAAACGCGGGTAAATCGAGCCTGTTAAACGCGCTGGCAGGCCGTGAAGCGGCAATCGTAACCGATATCGCCGGAACCACGCGTGACGTGCTGCGTGAGCATATCCACATTGACGGGATGCCGCTGCATATCATCGATACCGCCGGGCTACGTGAAGCCAGCGATGAAGTAGAACGCATTGGTATCGAGCGGGCGTGGCAGGAAATTGAACAAGCCGACCGCGTTCTGTTTATGGTTGATGGCACCACCACGGACGCCGTTGATCCAGCAGAGATCTGGCCGGAATTTATCGCCCGCCTGCCTGCAAAACTGCCGATTACCGTCGTGCGCAATAAAGCCGATATCACCGGCGAAACGCTGGGGATGAGTGAAGTGAACGGTCACGCGTTAATTCGCCTTTCGGCACGGACTGGCGAAGGTGTGGACGTGTTGCGTAACCATCTCAAACAGAGCATGGGCTTTGACACCAATATGGAAGGCGGCTTCCTGGCGCGTCGTCGTCACTTACAGGCGCTGGAACAGGCGGCAGAGCATCTGCAACAGGGTAAAGCGCAACTGTTAGGTGCCTGGGCTGGCGAGCTGCTGGCGGAAGAGTTGCGCCTGGCGCAGCAGAACTTAAGCGAAATCACCGGGGAATTTACTTCTGACGACCTGCTGGGGCGGATTTTCTCCAGCTTCTGTATCGGTAAGTAACCCCCACATACGAAGCCGCATCCTGATTACCTGATGCGGCTTCGTTTTTTGTATGTACTATTATTTTGATAAAAATTAAAAATCTCCCGCAATTTATTATCCTTAAACTGGTGTTTAATATTGTATCGCGATCGTTTGTGATTCGATTCACATTTAAACAATTTCAGAATAGACAAAAACCTTGAGTATTATACTGTAGCGTCGTGTCTTTCGAGGATAAGTGCATTATGAATATCTTACATATATGTGTGACCTCAAAATGGTTCAATATCGACAACAAGATTGTTGATCACCGCCCTTGATTTGCCCTTCTATAACCATCACCAGCGCCAAACCGATTAGATTTAATGTGATCTATTAGTTTGCTATGTCTTTATTTTGTCGTTTATACAGGTTGTTACTGGTTTAATTACTATTTCACGTGGG
>NZ_BBMY01000093.1 GCF_000759775.1 Escherichia albertii NBRC 107761 = DSM 17582 | reverse complement strand
TTTTTTGTATCAGTGGGTTTTTTAAGTCAAGTTGTTTATTGGCGGGAGATATCGCTTAAATTTCCAGAGTAATCTGATAATATTATCTCTGAATCACCTTGTATAAATATATCAAACATTCGGATTATTCCTTATATTGGGTGCTGTTAAGGTTATGTTTATTTTAGCCAGGCTATGCTAAGAGCGGTTTTTTGATAAATATTTCGTGGTTACTAATGGGCACTAGCAAATATATTCCCGCATTTCTCTTTGTTTTTACTCAATTAGTCGGCGTTGGAGCAGCTTCTGCAGATACACCTCAGTGGTTGTTGACATTTAAAGAGAATGTTGCAGAAACATGGCAGCAGCCACAACATTATGATTTGTATATACCAGCGATCACCTGGCATGCGCGTTTTGCCTACGACAAAGAAAAAATCGAACATTATAACGAGCGGCCGTGGGGCGGTGGGTTTGGTCAGTCCCGGTGGGATGAAAAAGGTAACTGGCACGGCCTGTATGCAATGGCATTTAAGGATTCATGGAATAAATGGGAGCCCATTGCTGGATACGGTTGGGAAAGCACCTGGCGACCACTGGCGGATGAAAATTTTCATGTAGGTCTGGGATTCACCGCAGGTGTGACGGTGCGTGATAACTGGAACTATATACCGATCCCGGTTTTACTGCCGTTGGCTTCTGTAGGGTATGGCCCAGCGACTTTTCAGATGACCTACATACCTGGTACTTACAATAATGGCAATGTGTACTTTGCCTGGATGCGCTTCCAGTTTTGAGACAAATGACTTTTTGAAAAATTCTTAAAAAACAGTAAGTAAAGTAATTAACATCAAAAATAACGCGACTTTTATCACTTTTTAGTAAAGTTGCGCTGGACAAAGCGTACCACAATTGGTGTACTGGTAACCGACACAGCATTTGTGTCTATTTTTCATGTAAAGGTAATTTTGATGTCTAAGATTAAAGGTAACGTTAAGTGGTTTAATGAGTCCAAAGGATTCGGTTTCATTACTCCGGAAGACGGCAGCAAAGACGTGTTCGTACACTTCTCTGCAATCCAGACTAATGGTTTTAAAACTCTTGCTGAAGGTCAGCGCGTAGAGTTCGAAATCACTAACGGTGCCAAAGGCCCTTCTGCTGCAAACGTAATCGCTCTGTAAGATACGTCAGCAAGAATTCAAAACCCGCTTAATCAGCGGGTTTTTTTTGTTCTTCAGTGTGCGGTTGATGCCGAAAACAGCCAAAAAGCCAGCGCCGTCATGGCAAAAGACCCCAGCAGGTTAACGAAGACATTCAATAATGCCCAGCCGAAGCGTCCCTCCTGTAACAAAAACACGACTTCTGCCGAGAATGTTGAGAAGGTCGTTAGCCCTCCGCAAAAACCCGTGGTAATTAACACTTTCCACACTGGATCGATGTTAGTCATGCGGCTGAACCAGGCAAATCCCATTCCGATGATGAATGCGCCAATCAGGTTTGCTGCAAGCGTCCCTAACGGAATAGTCTGATGCAATGGGTTAAACCGCATACTTAACATCCATCTCGCCACGCTTCCCGTACCACCGCCAATAAAAACTGCTAAAAGGAGTTGTAACACTGCAAAATCCTGCTATTTGATTTGTATGAGTGATGAGTGTAACTCTGAATAATCGTCGTTGGCGAATTTTACGACTCTGACGGGAGGTGGCAATGCTGGTTGCTGCAGGACAGTTTGCTGTTACATCTGTATGGGAAAAGAATGCCGGGATTTGCGCTTCGTTAATGGCGCAGGCGGCGGAAAATGACGCCTCGTTATTTGTCCTGCCGGAAGCTTTGCTGGCGCGCGACGATTATGACCCGGATCTTTCGGTTAAATCGGCGCAATTTCTGGAGGGGGAATTTCTTGCATGTTTGCTGTGGGAAAGTAAGCGTAACATGATGACGACCATTTTGACGATTCATGTTCCGTCAACGCCAGGGCGCGCATGGAATATGTTGGTGGCATTGCAGGCAGGAAAAATCGTCGCCCATTATGCCAAGCTTCATCTTTATGATGCGTTCTCAATCCAGGAGTCGCGCCACGTGGATGCCGGGGAAATGGTTGCTCCGTTACTGGAAGTCGAGGGCATGAAAGTGGGACTGATGACCTGTTATGATTTGCGCTTTCCTGAATTAGCGATGGCGCTGGCGTTACAGGGGGCGGAAATCCTGGTGCTTCCGGCAGCCTGGGTTCGTGGGCCGCTCAAAGAACACCACTGGTCAACATTGCTTGCTGCGCGTGCTCTGGATACAACCTGTTATATGGTGGCGGCGGGGGAGTGCGGGAATAAAAATATTGGGCAAAGCCGGATTATCGATCCCTTTGGCATGACTATTGCGGCGGCGGCAGAAATGCCCGCGCTGATTATGGCAGAAGTGACGCCCGAACGAGTTCGTCAGGTTCGCGCGCAACTTCCCGTCTTAAATAACCGACGTTTTGCGCCGCCGCAATTATTATGACGTTTTTTTATTCGGTGCTTGATTCACCTTGTTACAGATTGCTATTGTGTGCGCGCGTCGAATGACCGTTAATATTCTCTGGTCTTTAAGGCGCGTTCTGTTGCCAGTTTTATGTCAAGAAGGTATCTATGGGTGAGATTAGTATTACCAAACTGCTGGTCGTTGCGGCGCTGGTCGTTTTGCTGTTTGGGACTAAGAAGTTACGTACGCTGGGCGGAGACCTTGGAGCGGCCATTAAAGGGTTCAAGAAGGCGATGAATGATGACGATGCTGCGGCGAAAAAAGACGCAGACGTGGATCTTCAGGCTGAGAAGCTCTCTCATAAAGAGTGACGTGGCGAGCAGGACGCTCCCTCATAATCTTGTTCGATAAAAAAACCCGCTCAGATAGCGGGTTTTTTATTGGACAGATGTAAGCAATTGTTACTTGATTATTTTACTTCTATCCCTTTGGCCTGCAAATCGGCATGGTACGAGGAACGGACGAAAGGCCCACATGCAGCATGGGTAAAGCCCATCGCCAGCGCTTCGGCTTTCATTTCGTCGAACTCATCCGGGCTAACGTAACGTTGAACCGGCAGATGATGGCGGCTTGGCTGCAAATATTGCCCCAGCGTTAACATCGTCACACCATGGCGACGCAGGTCGCGCATCACTTCAATAATTTCTTCATTGGTTTCACCCAGACCCACCATCAGACCCGATTTGGTTGGGATCTCTGGATGCGCTTCTTTAAAGCGTTCCAGTAGCTTTAGCGACCAGTTATAGTCGGCGCCTGGACGAACCTGACGGTAGATACGTGGCACGTTTTCCAGATTGTGGTTGAAAACGTCAGGTGGTGTTGCGGTCAGGATATCCAGCGCACGATCCATACGACCACGGAAATCGGGCACCAGAGTTTCAATTTTTATTTCCGGGCTTTTCTCCCGGATGGCAGTAATGCAATCCGCAAAATGCTGGGCGCCGCCATCGCGCAGGTCATCACGGTCAACGGAGGTGATAACAACATAACGCAGTGCCATATCGGCAATGGTTTGCGCCAGTTTCATCGGTTCATTGGCATCAGGAGCTATCGGGCGACCGTGGGCGACGTCACAGAACGGGCAACGGCGAGTACAAATGGCGCCGAGGATCATGAAAGTTGCTGTGCCGTGGTTGAAGCATTCCGCCAGGTTGGGGCAAGAGGCTTCCTCGCAGACAGAATGCAGGCCATTTTTGCGCATTGCGGCTTTGATGCCCTGGATACGTGTAGAGTCCGCTGGAAGCTTGATTTTCATCCATTCCGGCTTGCGCAGCAGTGCTTCGCGCTCTGTTGCTACGTTTTTAACCGGGATAAGGGCCATCTTATCGGCATCGCGGTATTTAACACCGCGTTCCATCACAATGGGTTTACTCATAGCGTGCGTGTTCCAGTTGCGAATTACGAAGGAAAGCGTTTCAATTCAATAGATTGTTGTAATTATCAACTATTTTTGAATTAACGACTGGCAGTATATCATTGAAACAGACCTGAAAGCAGCCAAAGTGGTCGCGAAAATGTAAAATTGTTGTTGGTTTGTGCCATTTTATTGTCCTGTGCTGTGAACTCGATGTAACACTACTTTTTCAAAACGCATTTCGTATTACATCAATAACGCCCTCAAGTATAGGATCGCGCAAGCTGAATTTGTTGTAATGGACTGAGAAATCAATGCGTTCTTCGTTAAGAGCGGGAAAGGGGAGTTTCTCCAGTGGCCAACAGCGACTGAAGAGGGTGAAAAAGCGGCTGGGGATCATCGCTAACATATCACTATTCGCCACCAGCGCCGTAATGGTTAAAATATTGTAACTGGTAAAATTGATTTGTCGCTCAGGAAACATACTTTGTATCCGCTGACGTAGAACGCTGAAATTTTCTCCTTCAGGCAGCAGAAGGATATGCGCGGCCTGTTGGATTTTGCTCATGTCGCCCGTCGCGGTAAGAAGCGGATTTTCCTTTCGGCAAATTAATGTCATCTCATCCGTGAACAGGACATGGTGTTGAATAGCCCGATTTGAATACATCATGTTATCGATAATCAGATCGGTCTGAAACTGACTAAGCTGAAGCTCGGCATCATTAATCGACTGATTACGCAGTAATAGATGTGGATAGCGTGATTTAATCGCCCGGTAGATGGTGGGTAACACCAGCGCGCCGACAGAGGGTGTAGTGGCAATGGTTATTGTGCGCTGTTTATCATAACAGCCGTCAATATCCAGTGCGCCGAGGATGGATTCCAGCCCCTGACTGATATATTCATGCAAATGCATCGCAAAGGCAGTTGGTGCAACGCCCTGGCCTTTACGAATAAACAGCGGATCAGGAAATATAATTCTTAATTTCTGAATAGACTGGCTGATAGCCGAAGGTGTCAGATTAAGTATTTTTGCGGCATTAACGATACCCTTGTGTACATATACGGCCTCAAAAATAGTCAGGAGATTAAGATCGATATTTCTTAATGTTTTAAAAATTTGTGGTTTTCCTTCCGACGCCGTTTCGTTTAAACGAAATTCGTTTGAGTTATTATTATTCACGCACTTACCCCATCTTTATTTATAAATAATTGTAAAGAATACATTTATCATGCTTATTATTTAACTGGAACGCACTTGTTTTGCCATCATTAACCATTTCAATAGGTTAATCAATGGGGTGAGTTACGGAGCAAGGCATGCCAACACGTTTCAGCGAGTGAAGAAGAAAATATACAAAGGATAAGGCGTTGTAAAGTATTAGCGAAATTTATAAGTGATGACCCAGTGTATTTTGGGCCATTTATGAGTTTAATTAAGCAGGGATATATTCTACGGCAGGATTATTTAGCAGGGCTAAAATATTTTTCAGTAAATGTGGCGAAATATTATCAGGCGTTGCGTCGCTCTTCCATTGTGATATTTTAGCCATTTCCATCCCTGCATAACCACAAGGGTTAATACGTAAAAATGGAGAAAGATCCATATTGACGTTTAATGCCAGGCCGTGGAATGAACAGCCGCGACGAATCCGTAAGCCGAGAGAACAAATTTTCTTTTTCCCAACATAGACACCCGGAGCATCGGCACGAGGATGCGCTTTAATATCCAGTTCAGCTAGGGTATTCACCACTGTTTGTTCGAGCAAAGTCACCAGCTCACGTACACCCAGTTTGCGGCGTTTAAGGTTAAACAGAACGTACATCACCTGCTGACCTGGACCGTGATAGGTTACCTGGCCACCGCGATCGCTCTGAATTACCGGAATATCGCCTGGCATTAAAATATGCTCGGCTTTCCCTGCCTGTCCCTGAGTAAATACAGGGTAGTGCTCTACAAGCCAGATCTCATCCAGGGTGTTTTCATCACGAGTATCGGTGAATTCATGCATAGCCTGAGAAACAGGCTCATAGGGTTGAAGGCCGAGCTGGCGGACAAGAATTTTATCCTGATACAAAACGGCGTCTCCGTAGAGAATGAGTAAAAGTGGAGAAAAAGTATATCACAGCGGGGAAAGGGGAGTTACCCGACCAGGGCCGGGTAACGGAGAGGCAAATTACAGAACCATGCGGACGATATCAATTTTGCCCAGTTCTTCGTACAGTGTTTCAACCTGCTCGATATGAGTGGCGTTGATAGTGATAGATACCGAGTGGTAGTTGCCTTTGCTGCTTGGTTTTACCGTTGGGGTGTAGTCACCTGGCGCATGGCGCTGTACCACTTCAACCACCTGATCAACCAGCTCAGGTAACGCCTGCCCCATAACTTTGTAAGTAAAAGGAGTAGGGAATTCAAGCAGTTCGTTAAGTTTGGTTTTCATGTCAGCTCCGGCGTAACGTAATTAAATAGCAACTCCCGCCAGAGGGCGGGAGTTTTTACTGATGCTTAGTATATGGGGACGGAAATCACACTTTCAAGTGTTCGAATTTTAGCCAAACCAGTGATGGAACATTAGCTTGATGTAATCAATGATTTTGCCGAAGAAGTTGCCTTCCGGGATTTCCTGCAATACAACCAGGGGACGTTGTTCGATAGTTTTACCGTCAAGCTGGAAATTGATGGTGCCAACGACCTGATTTTTTTGCAGCGGTGCGTGCAGTTCGCTGCTGTTCAGCACGTAGCTGGCTTTCAGATCTTTCATGCGACCACGTGGAATGGTCAGGTAAACGTCTTTATCTACGCCCAGAGAAGCGCGGTCAGAATTGCCAAACCATACTGGTTCAGAGGCGAACTCTTTGCCGACTTTCAGTGGGTTAACGGTTTCGAAGAAACGGAAGCCCCAGGTTAGCAATTTCTTACTTTCGGTTTCACGACCTTTGAAAGTGCGTCCCCCCATGACCGCAGAGATCAGACGCATCTGACCTTCTGTCGCGGAAGCCACGAGGTTATAACCCGCCTTGTCAGTATGACCGGTTTTGATGCCGTCGACATTCAGGCTGTTGTCCCACAGTAAACCGTTACGGTTTAACTGGCGAATGCCGTTAAAGGTAAACTCTTTTTCCTTATAAATAGCGTATTCGTTGGGAACATCACGAATTAACGCCTGACCGATCAGCGCCATATCACGCGCAGAGCTGTACTGGCCGTCAGCATCCAGACCGTGAACAGTCTGGAAGTGAGTGTTTTTCAATCCCAGTGCATTAACATAACTGTTCATCAGGCCAACAAAAGCGTCCTGGCTACCAGCAGCAAAGTCAGCCATGGCGACGCAAGCATCGTTACCCGATTGCAGGTTGATACCGCGGATCAACTGTGAAACGGGGACTTGCATACCCGGTTTGAGAAACATCAGTGAAGAACCTCTGAACACCGGGTTACCGGTGGCCCAGGCGTCATTACCGATGGTTACTAAATCAGTTTCTTTAAATTTACCCGCTTTCATTGCCTGGCCGATGACGTAACTGGTCATCATTTTGGTCAGGCTTGCAGGATCGCGCCGAACATCCGCATTCTGCTCGGCGAGCACTTTGCCGGAGTTATAGTCGATCAGGATGTAGGACTCAGCGTCGATCTGCGGAACACCCGGGATCATAGTTTTGATATTCAGGTCATCGGCATGTGCAGCAGAGATAAAGGCTGTGCAAAGAGCCGTGGTGAGCGCCAGGCGCTTCATGATACGAGCGGAAAAAATGGTATTCATGGTCTGAACTACGACATCCGTGATGGAATTAAAAAAAGTGCCCTACTATAGCAAATGCACCACCGCCAGGCATCTGACTTTCCGCGTGACTTTGTTAACGTCATTTACAGAAATTGACACTTCAGATGCCTGCTTTACGCTACTGCGCGGTGGTAATAAATGACTGTAATTGGGCTTCGGTTTGTAAACGTTGCTGCAAGGTACTGGCTTCAGCTTTGCTGGCAAACGGGCCAAGTTGAATACGCCAGACCGCGCCGTTTTGGGTCACGCGACCGGGTACGCCAAATTTTTTCCCCAGTTGCTGTTGATATTGCTGTGCTCGCGCCTGATCGCTAACGGCCCCAACTTGCACCATAAAGTTACCGCCGGCGGCTGGCGCGGCAGTCTGCGGGGTTACCATTGCTGGTGTTGTGGCAGGCGTTGTTGTCGGAGCAGTAACAACGGGCTGTGGAGCAGGTGTCGGTTCGCTGCCTTCCAGTACACCAGGCGCTAACCTTGTTGGCGCACCGAGGAAGCCGCTGCTGGTTACCGGCGCTCCGGTCGGATCTTCGCTTTTTAGCGTTGAGTTACTGACCGGAAGAATATCGCCTTGTGGAATCGACGCTGAATTAGCACTGCTGCCGCCGTTTAAGTCAGGAGGCGCAGGCAGAACGTAAGTCTGTTTGGCAACGGTTGTACAGGCCATGCCGGGGCCAGAAAGCGAACCATCCTGCGCGACAATAATCGGATCGATACGGACTTTGGTGTTGTTCGATGTATTCAGACGGTCGGCTGCCGCGCGTGAGAGAGAAATAACGCGATCGTTACCATAGGGGCCGCGATCGTTAATACGAACGACAATCATCCGACCGTTAGCCAGGTTAGTGATTCGCGCGTAGCTGGGGATTGGCAACGTTGGATGTGCCGCCGTCAGTTGAGTCGGATCGAATGCTTCGCCAGAGGCCGTCAGGTTGCTCCCGGGTTCGGCGTCATAAATAGCAGCAAGGCCCGCCTGGCTAAAGCGTGAAGGGGCCTGAACAATTTTGTAGCTTTTGCCATCGCGCTGGTAATCCTGATTTGCCGTCGCGTTTAGTGGTTCGAAACGCGGTTCTGCCCCGCTAATTTCAACGACCGGGCCGTTACATACCGCAGGTTGCGGCACGCTTACCGTCTGTTGCTGACCATCATCGCTTGTACATGCCGCGAGCATTCCTGCCGCGATGCAGATCCCGAGCCACTGCTTACGCATTGCGCACCTCTTACACGCTTTTCGACAACATTTTCCTGTGGGTGTGGATTGACATCACAATCCCAAACCCTGCCATCAGCACAATGAGCGCCGATCCTCCATAACTGACCAGCGGGAGTGGAACCCCTACAACCGGCAGAATACCGCTTACCATACCAATATTTACGAAGACATAAACGAATAATATCAGCATTAAACCGCCAGCCATGACGCGACCAAAGGTGGTTTGCGCTCTGGCGGCAATCCACAATCCGCGCATGATCAGCAGAATATACAGAGCGAGCAGAATTAAAATGCCCACTAATCCCAGTTCTTCCGCTAATACCGCAAAGATAAAGTCGGTATGGCGTTCGGGCAGAAATTCAAGCTGTGACTGGGTGCCGTGCAGCCAGCCTTTGCCGCGTAATCCACCGGAGCCAATGGCAATTTTAGACTGAATAATGTGATAACCCGCACCAAGAGGGTCTGATTCCGGGTCAAGCAGCATCATCACGCGCTGGCGCTGATAATCATGCATCAGGAAGAACCACAGAATGGGGATAAATGCTGCTACCAGCACCACCGCAACGCCAATCAAACGCCAGCTTAGACCGGAGAGAAAGAGGACAAACAGACCGGAAAGCGCGACGAGGATTGATGTGCCCAGGTCAGGCTGAGCAGCTACCAGCAACGTAGGCATGAAAATCAGCACCAGTGCGATAGCTGTATTCTTCAGTGACGGAGGGCAAACGTCGCGATTGATAAAACGTGCCACCATCAGCGGCACGGCTATCTTGGCGATTTCAGAGGGTTGAAAACGAACGATACCGAGATCTAACCAACGTTGAGCGCCTTTAGAGATGGCGCCGAAGGCATCTACCGCCACCAGCAAAATAATACAAAGGATGTAGAGATAGGGCGCCCAACCTTCATAAACGCGCGGCGGAATTTGCGCCATAACAACCATAATCACCAGACCCATTGCGATCTGGCCGATTTTACGCTCCATCATGCCAATGTCCTGACCGCTGGCGCTCCAGATAACCAGGGCGCTGTAGACCAGCAATGCCAGTAAGATAAGCAGCATGGTGGGATCAAGATGGACTTTATCCCAGAATGTTTTTTTATTCGGATTATCCGTCATGATTAGTGGTCCTCCGCTGCCGCAACAGCCGGGTTTTCCGCAGGCAAATCGGTGTTGTTATCGCCAAGCATAATGTGGTCAAGGATCTGGCGCATCAGCGTGCCGACTGCCGGGCCCGCACCGCCGTTTTCCAGAATCATGGCGACAGCCACCTGTGGATTGTTATACGGCGCAAATGCGGTCATCAGTTTGTGGTCGCGCAGGCGTTCGGCAATTTTGTGCGCATTATAGGTTTCGTTCGCTTTCAGGCCGAAAACCTGAGCAGTACCGGACTTCGCTGCAATTTTGTACGGTGCGCTGGCAAAATATTTATGTGCTGTACCGTTAGGGCGGTTAGCAACACCATACATACCGTCTTTTGCCAGCTCCCAGTAACCAGAATGGATATCGCCTACCGGCGGTTCGTGTGGTTGTACCCACGGTATTTGTTTACCGTTTTCTGCGGTGCTCTTCAGCAAATGTGGAACTTTCACGATACCGTCATTAATCAGGATCATCAGTGCCTTACTCATCTGGATAGGGGTCGCCGTCCAGTAACCCTGACCGATACCGACCGGAATGGTATCCCCCTGATACCACGGTTTTTTAAAGCGTTTTAGTTTCCATTCGCGAGTCGGCATGTTACCGGAACGCTCTTCTGCCAGATCGATACCGGTGTAATGGCCATAACCAAATTTACCCATCCATTCGGAAAGACGATCGATGCCCATATCGTAGGCCACCTGATAGAAGAAGGTGTCCGCCGATTCTTCCAGCGATTTCGTGACATTCAGGCGACCGTGACCCCATTTTTTCCAGTCGCGATAGTGTTTTTCCGATCCCGGTAACTGCCACCAGCCGGGGTCAAACAGAGTGGTGTTGCGCGTGATGACTCCTGCGCTCAATGCAGAAACGGCAACATACGGTTTAACCGTCGATGCTGGTGGATAAACCCCTTGTGTGGCGCGGTTTACCAGAGGCGTATTTGGGTCGTTCAGCAGTGCGGAATAGTCTTTGCTGGAGATACCATCGACAAATAAGTTGGGGTCATAACTTGGCGTGGAAACCAGTGCCAGCACGCCGCCTGTGCGCGGATCGGTGACCACCACTGCCGCGCGACTACCCGCCAGTAGTGTTTCAATATATTGTTGAAGCTTGAGATCCAGTGTCAGGTAAATATCGTGTCCGGCCTGCGGTGGCACTTCTTTTAACTGGCGGATAACACGCCCACGGTTGTTAACTTCAACTTCTTCATAACCGGTCTGACCGTGCAGCACGTCTTCATAGTAACGCTCAATCCCCAGCTTACCGATATCATGTGTTGCTGCATAGTTGGCCAGTTTACCGTCATTATTCAGGCGTTCGACGTCTTTATCGTTGATTTTCGACACATAGCCGATGACGTGCGTCAGCGCTGAACCATAGGGATAGTAACGACGTTTATAGCCCTTAACTTCGACACCCGGAAAACGGTACTGATTGACGGCAAATCGCGCCACTTGTACTTCGGTCAGGTTAGTTTTCACCGGAATAGAGGTGAAACGGTGTGAACGCGCGCGCTCTTTTCGGAATGCAGCAATATCGTCATCGGTCAAATCGACCACGCTACGCAGGGCATCCAGCGTTTGCTGCACGTTGTCGACTTTCTCCGGCATCATCTCTATCTGGTAGATAGTGCGGTTGAGCGCCAGAGGAATACCGTTACGGTCATAGATAATGCCGCGACTGGGCGCGATGGGCACCAGCTTAATGCGGTTTTCGTTAGAACGGGTCTGGTAATCGGTAAAACGAACAATTTGCAGATTATACAAGTTGGCGATGAGCACGCCGGTTAGCAGCAAAATCCCCAAAAAGGCGACCAGCGCCCGGCGCACAAACAGCGCGGACTCTGCCGTATAGTCGCGAAAAGAGTTCTGTAGTTTCATCCGCTGCGTTTTCTACTCAAAGCTCCTTTATCACTCACGGTGATAAGGATGGTTGGTGGTGATGCTCCACGCCCGGTACAGACTCTCTGCAACCAGCACGCGAACCAACGGATGGGGAAGGGTAAGCGCCGACAGCGACCAGCTTTGTTCCGCTGCCGCTTTGCAGGCAGGCGACAACCCTTCCGGCCCGCCAATCAGCAGACTGACGTCGCGACCATCGAGCTTCCAGCGTTCCAGTTCAGCGGCTAACTGCGGCGTATCCCAAGGCTTGCCTGGAATATCGAGGGTGACAATGCGGTTTTTGCCTGCGGCAGCCAGCATCTGCTCACCCTCTTTGTCGAGTATGCGCTTGATGTCCGCGTTCTTGCCGCGTTTTCCGGCCGGAATTTCAATCAACTCAAAAGGCATATCTTTCGGAAAACGACGCAGGTACTCGGTAAAACCGGTTTGTACCCAGTCCGGCATTTTCGTTCCCACGGCGACAAGTTGCAGCTTCACGCATTAACTCCAGAGTTTTTCCAGCTCATACAGGCGACGGCTCTCTTCCTGCATAACATGGACAATCACATCGCCCAGATCGACGACAATCCAGTCGGCGCTGTTTTCACCTTCTACGCCGAGCGGCAACAGCCCCGCTGCACGAGACTCCTGAACCACATGATCAGCAATAGACATCACATGACGGCTGGATGTCCCCGTACAGATAATCATGCAATCAGTGATACTGGATTTACCCTGAACGTCTAAGGCGATGATGTCCTGACCTTTGAGGTCATCAATTTTGTCAATAACAAAATCCTGGAGTGCTTTACCCTGCAAGTTTTCCCCCTGGGTGAATCAAAAAGATAAAAATGGTCTGTCAGTATACCTGAACCAGAGGCAATTTCGGGACAATTGTCGCCGAATCGGCTGTTGAAAGTGGGCTATCATCCCATCCCACGCCGCAGATTGCATCGCCATTTTTGTAAAACAATTTCTACAACGTCATGCGTAACGGAAAAAGTCCGGCTGCGGAGAATATCAGCCTGTCCGGGGCTGTCAATGGTCGTTGCGGCTCACCCGTAAAAAAACAGAAAAGTCATTCATCGGCGCGCCAGATGGCTCGGTTATTGAGGACGCGTAGAGTAGCGAATGCATCATTGATATCAATGGCGCTCCAGCATCCCTGGTCGACACGAAAATGCCACATCGCCTCGGCTGGCATGCCCAGTAAACGGGCAATTAACAGACTCAGCACTCCCTGATGACTGACGACCAATATATTCCGGTATTGCTGATATTCACTAAGCGCGGTGATAAAACGTTCCACTCGTTGCGCAAACGACTGAAAACTTTCACCGTTAGTTGGGGCCGCATGCAGCCAGTCATTGCACCAGGCGTTATAATTTTCGGAATCTTCTTGCATGAGCTCGCGATGGTGCCGCATTTCCCAGTCGCCAAAAAACATTTCGTTGAGTTCAGGAATGGTTTGTACGCAGAGCTGACGGGAATCAAGAACCAGCCGCGCGGTATGTTGCGCGCGCTCCAGTCCACTGCACAAAACGGTATCAAAGGGAACATTTCGCAGTAGAGTATGCAGGTTTTTCGCTTGCTCAATGCCGCGTGCCGTCAGTGGTGTTGGTGCATGACCACTGTACAGACTATCGACATTCGCTTGCGTTTCGCCGTGACGAATTAACCACAGTCGCATTGTTCTCTCCGCCTCGCTCGATTCAGCGATATAAACCTTGCTGGTTGATATAAGTCAGCACTGATTCAGGCAACAGCTCTTCACACGGTTCGCCTTTTTCCAGACGTTCGCGGATGACTGTTGCTGAAATGTTAAACCATGGCGTTTCGGCGAGATAAATTTTCCCCGCAGGATGAAGATGCAACTCTTCCGGGTTGTGCGTTAAATGATCTTCCAGCCACTGCTGGTACTGCGGTTGTGCCATTTCAAGCGGATAACCAGGACGCCGACAGACAATCAAATGTGCATTGTCGAGAATCGTTTCGTATTCGTACCAGGTCGGAAATGTCAGCAGAGAGTCCTGACCAATAATAAACGCCAGCGGCGCATCGGGCCCCTGTTCCTGTCGCCATTCTTTTAACGTTTGTGCTGTGTACGACGGGGCATTACGTTTTAATTCCCGTTCATCAAGGGTAAACAGCGGTTTGTCGGCAATAGCCAGTTCAAGCATGTGCTTTCGCTGCGCACTGTTCGCTTCCGGTTGCGGCCGATGTGGAGGGACGTTGTTGGGGATAATCGTTACCCGCGTCAGACCAATCAGATTCGCCAGAGTTTCTACGGGTTTAAGATGACCATAGTGCACCGGATCGAAGGTGCCGCCAAACAGAGCCTGTAAAGATTTCATATCAACCGTCGATAAAAACGTCTGCCAGTGGTTTATGGCATAACAGGAGGGATAGTCCTTCCAGCTCTGCCCACACCGACTGACCGTAATCTTGTTTGAGGGTGAGTTCCGTTCGTGTCAGGAGTTGCACGGCCTGACGTAACTGCGGCTGACTTAAGCGATTTAACGCTTCACCGATCATGCCCCGGCGGTTCTGCCAAACGCGATGTTTATCAAACAATGTGCGTAATGGTGTATGGGCAGACTGGCGTTTCAGGTTAACCAACAGCAGCAGTTCACGTTGTAACGTGCGCAATAAAATAATCGGTTCGCTACCTTCCAGACGCAGTTGCTGAATAATATGCAACGCGCGCTTACTTTTGCCCATTAACAAAGCATCAACCCAATGAAAAGGGGTGAAATGTGCAGCATCATTCACCGCTTGCTCAACGCGCGGGAGCGTCAGTTTGCCGTCTGGCCAGAGTAGAGATAAACGCTCCAGCGCCTGTGCCAGCGCCAACAGATTACCTTCATAGCAGTAGCAGAGCACCTGATTCGCGGCATCATCCAGCTCTAAGTTGAGCTGTTTTGCCCGGGCTGCAACCCAACGAGGAAGTTGGGCTTGCTCTGGTGTCTGACAGGTCACCTGTACGCTACGATTGACAAGCGCGGTGAACCAGGCGGCGTTTTCCTGCGTTTTACTCAATTTATTACCGCGCACGATCAACAGAAGATCGTCATGCAGCAGTCCGGTAAGCGTGAGAAGTTGTTCATTGATCGCCGCATTTGGCCCATTTTCCGGTAATAACAGCAACAGGGTTTGTCGACTGGCGAACAAGCTCATGGCCTGGCATAGCGAAAAAATCGCATTCCAGTCGGTGTTGGGATCAATGGTAAAAGTGTGGTGCTCTTCGAATCCTTGTGCGGCGGCAACCTGACGTATAGCGTCTTGGCTTTCCTGCAGTAACAGGGGATCGTTACCAAGAAGAAGGTACGCCGCGCGCAGCCCTTCATTGAGCTGTGCGCGGAGTTGTTCTGGGTACAACCGAATCATCAGTTACCCAGTGTGGTGGAGACGCGCGCAGGCGTTGCTGTGGTATCAGTTTCCGTTGTTGATGTCTCTTCGTCGGAACGGATATCTGCAGCACGGATGCTTGGCAGCTTACGAATTAGCTGTTCGGCGGCACGGTCATACATCTCTTTAACGATCATGTCCTGCTCGTTATCTTTCGCCAACGCCATTTGTGGGTTATCGAAGAACGAACGGAAGACTTTGGCGCTAATCGGATAGATATCACGACCAGGGATCAGCACCGTCGCATTGACCGTCATGATCATCTGATACTCTGCCGTTTGACCGTTACGGAATACCGAGGCGGTATCTTTCGCGATGCTCACTTTGCCCAGACGCAGCGATGGTACATCTTTACGCATGGTGCTTTTATCGAGCAGCTCAACGCCATTCAGGCGTAACTGATTACGCACTGCACGGCTTAATGGCCCGTTCGGGTCGCCAGAGTCCAGGATCATGACCTTCATAGTGGAAGGAACCTGCGTGGTATCACGCAGATGCCAGCCACACCCGGCGGTGATTAACACCGCCAGAGATAACAACAATGTTGCCAGATATCGCACGCTTCCTCCCGCGCTTAGCCAACGACCAGATTGAGGAGTTTACCCGGTACGTAAATCACTTTACGCACGGTAACGCCATCAAGATATTTTGCTACCAGATGTTCCTGGCCAGCACGTTCGCGAACCTGTTCTTCCGTTGCATCTACCGGAACGGTGATTTTGGCGCGGACTTTGCCGTTAACCTGCACCACCACCAGCGTGGAGTCTTCGATCATCGCTTTCTCGTCTGCAACCGGCCACGGTGCGTTATCGATATCGCCTTCGCCTTTCAACTCCTGCCACAGCGTGAAGCAGATGTGCGGCGTGAACGGGTTAAGCATACGGACAACCGCCAGCAGCGCTTCCTGCATCAGTGCGCGATCTTGCTCACTATCGGTCGGTGCTTTCGCCAGTTTGTTCATCAGCTCCATAATCGCCGCAATTGCGGTGTTGAAGGTCTGACGGCGGCCGATATCATCGGTCACTTTAGCGATTGTTTTATGCACATCGCGACGCAGGGCTTTCTGATCTTC
Source organism: Escherichia albertii NBRC 107761 = DSM 17582 (assembly GCF_000759775.1). Classification (GTDB taxonomy): domain Bacteria; phylum Pseudomonadota; class Gammaproteobacteria; order Enterobacterales; family Enterobacteriaceae; genus Escherichia; species Escherichia albertii. The sequence goes on along the minus strand of NZ_BBMY01000093.1, from coordinate 4,017 downwards.
CGTCAGTGCATCAACGTTCAGCGCCGGAGCATCACCTTTCGTTGTGTGCTCGTAAACCAGTTTCCAGACACGTTTCAGGAAGCGGTTAGCCCCTTCAACGCCAGACTCCTGCCATTCAAGAGTCATATCTGCCGGAGACGCGAACATCATGAACAGACGAACGGTGTCCGCGCCGTAGCGTTCAACCATTTCCTGCGGGTCGATACCGTTGTTCTTCGACTTGGACATTTTGCTCATGCCGGTATACACCAGCTCATGGCCTGCCGCGTCTTTCGCTTTCACGATACGACCTTTCTCGTCGCGCTCAACGATAGCGTCTTTCGGCGATACCCAGTTACGCTCGCCGTTTTCGCCAACGTAGTAGAAGGCATCTGCCAGCACCATACCCTGACACAGCAACTGTTTCGCGGGTTCATCAGAGTTCACCATACCCGCATCGCGCATCAGTTTGTGGAAGAAGCGGAAGTAGAGCAGGTGCATGATGGCGTGTTCAATACCACCAATATAGATATCAACCGGCAGCCAGTAGTTAGCCGCGTCGGAATCCAGCATTCCTTCTTTGTACTCTGGACAAGTGTAGCGTGCATAGTACCAGGAGGATTCCATAAAGGTGTCAAAAGTGTCGGTTTCACGCAGTGCCGGCATTCCGTTAACGGTGGTTTTCGCCCACTCTGGATCTGCTTTAATCGGGCTGGTAATGCCGTCCATCACCACGTCTTCTGGCAGAATCACCGGCAACTGGTCGTCAGGAGTCGGCATTACAGTACCGTCTTCCAGCGTCACCATCGGAATCGGCGCGCCCCAGTAACGCTGACGGGATACGCCCCAGTCGCGCAGGCGGTAGTTCACTTTACGCTCGCCAACGCCCATTGCAGTCAGTTTGTCGGCAATGGCGTTAAAGGCCGCCTCATGGTCAAGACCGTTGAACTCGCCAGAGTTGAACAGCACGCCTTTTTCAGTCAGTGCCTGCTGGGAGAGATCTGGTTCAGAACCGTCAGCCGCTAGGATAACCGGTTTGATGTTCAGGCCGTATTTAGAGGCAAATTCGTAGTCACGCTGGTCGTGACCCGGAACCGCCATGACTGCGCCGGTGCCATATTCCATCAATACGAAGTTTGCTGCCCAAACCGGAATTTCTTCGCCGGTTAATGGGTGAACAGCTTTAAAGCCCGTATCGACGCCTTTTTTCTCCATCGTCGCCATTTCTGCTTCGGCAACTTTGGTGTTACGGCATTCGTCAATAAAGGCCGCCAGTTCAGGATTATTTTCCGCCGCTTTCTGCGCCAGTGGGTGACCTGCCGCTACCGCCAGATAAGTACAGCCCATAAAGGTGTCCGGGCGGGTCGTATAAACGGTCAGCGTGTTGTCATAGTCGTTAACGTTGAAAGTGATTTCCACACCTTCGGAACGACCAATCCAGTTACGCTGCATGGTTTTTACGGTGTCTGGCCAGTGATCCAGTTTATCCAGATCGTTGAGCAGCTCGTCAGCGTAAGCGGTGATTTTGATAAACCACTGTGGGATCTCTTTACGTTCAACTTTGGTATCGCAGCGCCAGCAGCAGCCGTCGATAACCTGCTCGTTCGCCAGTACGGTCTGGTCGTTAGGGCACCAGTTGACCGCAGAAGTCTTCTTATACACCAGACCTTTTTTATACAGTTCGGTGAAGAACTTCTGTTCCCAACGGTAGTATTCCGGCGTACAGGTTGCCAGCTCGCGGCTCCAGTCATAACCAAAGCCCAGCATTTTGAGCTGGTTTTTCATATACGCGATATTGTCATACGTCCACGGTGCTGGCGCGGTGTTGTTTTTCACCGCTGCGCCTTCCGCAGGCAGACCAAATGCGTCCCAGCCGATTGGCTGAAGAACGTTTTTGCCCAGCATGCGCTGGTAGCGGGCGATCACGTCACCGATGGTGTAGTTGCGAACGTGGCCCATGTGTAGTCGACCAGAAGGATAGGGAAGCATAGACAGGCAGTAATACTTCTCTTTGCTCTCGTCTTCGGTTACTTCAAATGTGCGCTTCTCATCCCAGTGAAGCTGTACTTTGGATTCTATCTCTTCCGGGCGGTATTGCTCTTGCATGGCAGCCAGTGGTCCTGTTTTCAATACGGCTACAAATGTAGCGCTAGAGGTGGTTTTTCAGATCCGCATAGCATAGCCCAAACGTCCGCGCCAAAACAGCCTTTCGCAGGACATTAAATCAAATCCTTCAAGCCATTTGGGTTGAGTGACGCCAGTGAATATGGGCATGAAGCAGCGTTGTAGTGGGTGGTGATAGCCTATTTTCCAGACGTTCAAGGAGACGAGAGACGATTTGGTTCGTCAGTTCCGTAATTTGTACTTCCGCAGTGGTTAATGACGGAAGCCAGCCTTCAGCATCACTAAGGCCATCAAATCCAGTGACGGCAATTTCAGCTCCGACTTTTTTACCGGCAAATTGCAGGGCATTCATCGCACCAAATGCCACGATATCCTGATAACAAACCAGGGCAGTCACTGCGCTGTCTTGCTGTAGTAACTGGGTAGTCGTTGAGGCGCCAGCAGTCATGCTGGATGCACATTCCAGAATCCGTGACTCTTTCCATTTGATGCCGGAATCGTTGTGTGCGTCTTTCCACCCCTGAAGCCGCTGATGGCGAAGGCGAGAGTGCTGGCGTCCGCCAATAAAAGCAATGTGTTGGTGACCATCATCAATTAACTGCTTTGTCAGATCCCAGGCCGCCTGATAATTATCGATACCAATATAATCATTATTGTTATTTCTGACGGGCCGTAAAAAGGTAATCGTTGGGCTTGCTTTGCACCAGTCGTCGAGATGTTGTGCGGTGGTATCCCAGGTCGGACAAAGAAGCACAGCTATTGCATTATGCCTTTTCATTAAATGCAGATAGCTTTGTTGGTTTTCGAGATTTTCATCAGAACACGCAAGGATAGTTGCATAGCCTAATGTGGCAAGCTGCCGGGTAATTTTAGAAATTAATTCGGTATAATAAGGATTACTAAGATCGTGGATCACTAACCCAATTATATTGGATTTATTACTGCGTAATGTGGCTGCGTTTTCATTATAAGTGTAATTCAGTTTTTTTATGGCCTCGAGAACGCGTTGGCGGGTTTTGGCTGAAACTTTACCTTCCCGATTGCTGAGCACATTGGAAACGGTGGCCGAAGAGACCTTTGCTAGTGCGGCAACATCTGACACTGTGGCACGTTTTTCCATGCTGCTACTCCGCTAAAATACCCACAAAGGCGCCGAGCGATGAAAATTCATTAGCACGGCGCACAAACAAGGGGGAAACGGTAGCAAAGCCGATAAAATTACGTCAAGGGCATTTTAGCGCTTCTCAGAAGACTATGCTTACGATATTTACGCGGGCTCTTCCTGTTCCAGACGCTCAACAATTTCTGCAACATTGAGACTCGCAAGTGCCTGCTGTCGCGCTAGCTGCGGTTCTGATTGCGCATTTGCCCAGCCATTAATTAGCACATTTAGAAATGAGATCGCAGGCTGAATATCAACCCCACGCTGCTGTAATACCGTCAGAGGATAAATAAACCTTTCTGTAGGGCCGATTTTTTGCAGGAAATTTCGTGCGACGCTCTCCAGTGAACGTTTTATATGCGGATTACATAAGCGCAGGCGATGTTTTTCTGCCATCTTTTCGAGATAGTTCGCGTCAAGATGACATTCCTGGCATAAATAGAGTTTCATTAGTTGCATGTAGTTGTCCATCGCCAGACGAATTTCCTCGCTTTCTGCCGCCTGATATAAATATTGTTTTCCTGCCGCTAATCCCAGAAAACTAATACCGTCAGCATAGGTATTCACCAGAATTCGTTTTTCCTGAAATCGTAGGGTAATATTTTCAACCTGTTCAAATTTTTGCACTGTTGTCGCACCCTCCAGCTTCTGGATGCAGACAGTACCCCAGGACTCCGCTTCAATCAGCGTCGACGCAGGCCAGCAGGAAGAACAAATACGATCGACCATGCAATCAGGCAACCGCCAGCCGT
>NZ_BBMY01000094.1 GCF_000759775.1 Escherichia albertii NBRC 107761 = DSM 17582 | reverse complement strand
GTGACAACTGATCTGGGTGCTCAATAAGTGCCAGGCGAAAATGTTCTTTGCGCCAACGTTATTTAAACAAACACGTCCGGTAGATTTAATCCTGCCGCTGCAAAATCAGCTACCACAACTGCAACAAATTGTCGCTGTAGACAAACTGGCTCCCGCCACCTCTTCTATCTCGTTAAGTCAGATTATTACCGACAACGCTCCGCTGAGTACGACAATATCAAGCCACGGAGATGAATTAGCGGCAGTACTATTTACCTCCGGGACAGAAGGTATGCCAAAGGGCGTAATGCTGACGCATAACAATATCCTGGCCAGCGAGCGAGCTTATTGTGCACGACTAAATCTGACCTGGCTGGATGTTTTTATGATGCCCGCGCCACTCGGCCACGCGACAGGTTTTCTGCATGGCGTAACGGCGCCATTTTTACTTGGCGCACAGAGCCTGTTGTTAGATATCTTCACGCCTGAAGTCTGTCTCTCGCTACTTGAGCAACAGCGTTGTACCTGTATGCTTGGCGCAACGCCGTTCGTGTATGATCTACTGAATTTGCTGGAAAAACAGCCCACAGACCTTTCTGCTCTACGCTTCTTCCTTTGCGGCGGGACCACGATCCCCCAAAAAGTGATGCGTGAATGCCAACAACGCGGCATCAAACTGTTAAGCGTTTATGGCTCAACAGAAAGTTCGCCACATGCGGTAGTGAATCTCGATGATCCGTTGTCACGCTTTATGCATACCGATGGTTACGCGGCTGCTGGCGTGGAGATCAAAGTGGTCGACGATGAGCGTAAGACCTTACCGCCAGGTTGTGAAGGCGAAGAGGCTTCGCGCGGCCCGAATGTGTTTATGGGCTATCTTGATGAACCAGAATTAACTGCCCGTACGCTGGATAACGATGGCTGGTATTACAGTGGCGATCTCTGCCGCATGGATGAGGCGGGCTATATCAAAATAACCGGGCGCAAAAAAGATATTATTGTTCGCGGCGGAGAAAATATTAGCAGTCGTGAAGTAGAAGATATTTTATTGCAGCACCCTAAAATTCATGATGCCTGTGTGGTTGCAATGCCCGATGAACGGTTAGGCGAGCGATCGTGTGCCTACATCGTGCTGAAATCGCCACATCATTCATTATCGCTGGAAGATGTAGTGGCTTTTTTTAGCCGTAAACGGGTAGCAAAATATAAATATCCTGAACATATTGTGGTAATCGAAAAACTGCCGCGCACAGCATCCGGTAAAATACAAAAATTTCTGTTAAGGAAAGATATTATTCGCCGATTAACTCAGGATTATTGTGAGTCTACTGAATAAGCCGCTATAAAAATAGCGTAACCCCGGCGACTGAGCGCCGCCGGGGTTTTATTTTACTTCTTCAATTCAGCCAGACTCAGCCAGGTTTGTACCACGGTATCCGGGTTCAGAGACAAGCTATCGATTCCCTCTTCCATCAGCCAGGCGGCAAAGTCTTCATGGTCAGACGGTCCCTGACCACAAATACCGACATATTTACCCTGTTTCTTAGCGGTGCGGATCGCCATTGATAGCAGTGCTTTCACGGCATCGTTACGCTCATCGAACAGTTCAGACACCACGCCAGAGTCACGATCCAGACCGAGCGTCAACTGCGTCATGTCGTTAGAGCCGATTGAGAAACCGTCGAAGTATTCGAGGAACTGTTCAGCCAGTAAAGCGTTGGACGGGATCTCACACATCATGATGATTTTCAGTCCATTTTCACCACGTTTCAAGCCCTGACGCGCCAGCTCTTCAACCACAGCTTTCGCCTGGTCAACAGTACGCACGAACGGGATCATGATTTCAACGTTGGTCAGCCCCATGTCGTTGCGCACGCGTTTCACTGCTTCACACTCCAGCGCGAAGCAATCGCGGAAGCTGTCAGAAACGTAACGCCCGGCGCCACGGAAACCCAGCATCGGGTTTTCTTCATCCGGTTCGTAACGCTCGCCGCCGACGAGGTTGGCGTATTCATTAGATTTAAAGTCAGAGAGACGAACAATGACGCTCTTCGGATAAAACGCCGCCCCCAGCGTCGCGATCCCTTCCGTCAGACGGCCTACATAAAACTCACGCGGAGAATCGAAACCTTTCATCATCTGGCGAATTTCGTTTTGCAACTGCGGTTCCTGATCGTCGAACTCAAGTAATGCACGCGGGTGGACGCCAATCATGCGGTTGATGATAAATTCCAGACGTGCCAGCCCCACGCCTTCGTTCGGCAGGCAGGCGAAGTCGAAAGCACGGTCCGGGTTACCAACGTTCATCATCACTTTCAGCGGCAGATCCGGCATGGTTTCCACGCTGGAGCTTTTCACGCTGAACTCCAGCAACTCAGCATAAACATAGCCGGTATCACCTTCGGCACAAGAAACGGTGACGTTCTCACCGTCTTTCATCCGTTCGGTCGCATCACCACAGCCAACCACCGCCGGAATACCCAGTTCACGCGCGATGATCGCCGCATGACAGGTACGACCGCCACGATTGGTGACAATGGCAGATGCTTTCTTCATGATCGGTTCCCAGTCCGGGTCGGTCATGTCAGTAACCAGCACGTCGCCTGGTTCGATGCGGTTCATTTCGCTGATGTCATGGATGACTTTCACCGGACCCGCGCCAATGCGATGACCGATAGCGCGACCTTCAGCGATAATCTTACCCTGTGAATGCAGGGTATAACGTTCCATAACCTGGCCGCGTGAACGCACGGTTTCCGGGCGCGCCTGAACAATAAACAGTTTGCCGGTATGACCATCTTTCGCCCACTCAATATCCATCGGACGACCGTAGTGTTTCTCAATTTGTACGGCCTGTTTTGCCAGCTCCTGCACTTCATCGTTGGTCAGTGAGAAGATATCGCGCTGTTCCTGCGGCACGTCTTCGATTTTAACCTGCTTGCCATGTTCCTGGGTCGGCGCATATACCATACGGATTTTTTTCGACCCCATGGTGCGACGCACGATAGCCGGGCGATTCGCCGCCAGCGTCGGTTTATGGACGTAGAATTCATCCGGGTTAACAGCCCCCTGCACCACCATTTCACCAAGCCCCCATGCGGAAGTGATAAACACCACCTGGTCGAAGCCGGATTCGGTATCAATGGAGAACATCACGCCAGAAGACGCAAGATCGGAACGTACCATCCACTGAACACCCGCAGAGAGCGCCACGCCGCGATGGTCGTAACCCTGGTGAACGCGATAAGAGATGGCGCGATCGTTAAACAGCGAAGCAAAGACGTGTTTCACCGCCACGAGAACAGCATCAAAACCCTGCACGTTGAGGAAGGTTTCCTGCTGACCGGCAAAGGAAGCGTCCGGCATGTCTTCCGCAGTGGCAGAGGACCGCACCGCAAAAGAGGCGTTTTCGTCATCAGCGGAAAGTTGTGCATAGGCTTCGCGGATGGCATTTTCCAGCTCAGGCTGGAAGGGAGTGTCGATAATCCACTGGCGGATTTGCGCCCCCGCTTTCGCAAGCTGGGTTACATCGTCAATATCCGTTTTATCCAGCAGTTCATAAATGCGCTGGTTTACGCCGCTTTGATCCAGAAACTGGTTGAATGCATCGGCGGTTGTGGCAAAACCATTCGGAACGGAAACGCCCATCCCGGAAAGGTTAGTAATCATTTCACCCAGGGAGGCATTTTTGCCTCCAACCCTGTCTACATCATTCATGCCGAGTTGGTTATACCAAAGCACCAGCGGTGACGAGCCATTGTTGGACATCGAACAATCCTTTTGTGATAAATGAACGGTTTGAGAAACACATTTCTGCGCATTTATCCTGGCATATTTAATCCGCTGAAAAAAACGGTGAATCGTTCAAGCAAATATAATTTTTTTATCTTTTAAGCGTGCTCATGGCGTTGCGCAAAAACATGCTCTTCGATGATTCCCACATAAACCATCGGTATAAATGGAGTGAAAAAATGAAATGCAGTTTTCATAAAAAATAAAATTACAGGTTCATTTTATAAAATAAGCATCTCCATATACGCTTCTTCACATTTTTAATTTATGCTTTCATAGAATTATGTCTGCATCACGGGAAGAACAAAATGGATAATGCTGTTGATCGCCACGTATTTTATATTTCTGATGGTACGGCAATTACTGCGGAGGTTTTGGGTCATGCAGTGATGTCGCAATTTCCCGTCACTATCAGCAGCATTACGCTGCCGTTTGTCGAAAATGAAAGCCGTGCTCGAGCGGTAAAAGATCAGATCGACGCCATTTACCAGCAGACGGGCGTACGTCCGCTGGTCTTCTACTCTATTGTTCTGCCGGAAATTCGCGCCATCATTTTGCAAAGCGAAGGCTTTTGCCAGGATATTGTTCAGGCGCTGGTTGCACCATTACAACAAGAGATGAAACTGGACCCGACGCCTGTCGCCCACCGTACCCACGGTCTGAATCCCAATAACCTCAATAAATATGATGCGCGCATAGCGGCAATTGATTATACCCTCGCCCATGATGATGGAATTTCGTTGCGCAACCTCGATCAGGCTCAGGTGATCCTGCTCGGTGTTTCCCGCTGTGGAAAAACGCCTACCAGTTTGTATCTGGCGATGCAGTTTGGCATCCGGGCGGCAAACTACCCCTTTATTGCCGACGATATGGACAATCTGGTCCTGCCTGCGTCACTCAAACCGCTGCAACATAAACTGTTCGGCCTGACTATCGACCCAGAGCGGCTGGCGGCCATTCGTGAGGAACGCAGGGAGAACAGCCGCTATGCCTCGCTGCGCCAGTGCAGAATGGAAGTAGCTGAAGTAGAAGCGCTGTACCGCAAAAATCAAATCCCGTGGATCAACAGTACCAATTATTCGGTAGAAGAGATTGCTACCAAGATCCTCGATATTATGGGGCTGAATCGAAGAATGTACTAGATAACTAGTATAAGGGTTCGTCTTTTTGTTATTATGCCGCCAATTGCGCAAGGCGTTGCCTGCCCCGCTCTTGAAATCAGCAGGGATTGGTTTATCGTGATGCGCATCACTTCCTGGCAACCCTGCCATTGAAGCAACAAATTTCTGAGAGTTGTAATGAACAGAACTGACGAACTCCGTACTGCGCGTATCGAGAGTCTGGTAACGCCCGCCGAACTCGCGCTACGGTATCCCGTAACGCCTGGCGTTGCCAGGCATGTCATCGATTCCCGACGCAGAATTGAAAAAATACTGAATGGTGAAGATAAGCGACTGTTGGTCATTATTGGCCCCTGCTCGATCCACGATCTAACCGCCGCAATGGAGTACGCCAGCCGTCTGCAGACGCTGCGAAACCAGTATCAGTCACGACTGGAAATCGTCATGCGTACCTATTTTGAAAAACCACGTACCGTTGTCGGCTGGAAAGGTTTAATTTCCGACCCGGATTTAAACGGCAGCTATCGCGTAAATCACGGTCTGGAACTGGCGCGTAAGTTACTGTTGCAGGTGAATGAGCTGGGCGTGCCCACCGCGACTGAGTTTCTCGATATGGTGACCGGTCAGTTTATTGCCGATCTAATTAGTTGGGGAGCGATTGGCGCGCGTACAACCGAAAGCCAGATCCACCGTGAGATGGCTTCGGCGCTCTCCTGCCCGGTAGGTTTTAAAAATGGTACCGACGGCAACACACGGATTGCCGTGGATGCTATCCGCGCTGCCCGCGCCAGCCATATGTTCCTTTCGCCGGATAAAAACGGCCAGATGACCATCTACCAGACCAGCGGCAACCCGTATGGTCACATTATTATGCGTGGCGGCAAAAAACCAAACTACCACGCCGATGATATCGCCGCTGCCTGTGATACGTTGCATGAATTTGATTTACCTGAACATCTGGTAGTGGATTTCAGCCACGGCAACTGCCAGAAGCAGCATCGTCGTCAGTTAGAAGTCTGTGAAGATGTTTGCCAACAAATCCGCAATGGCTCCACGGCGATTGCCGGAATTATGGCGGAAAGTTTCCTGCGCGAAGGCACGCAAAAAATCGTCAGCGGAACCCCGCTCACCTATGGTCAGTCGATCACCGATCCGTGCTTAGGTTGGGAAGATACTGAAAGCCTGGTCGAAAAACTCGCCGCTGCGGTGGATACTCGTTTCTAGGTGATTGCCCATTCCCACAGGAATGGGCAACTCAGACAATGTTAACTCGAACAACTGACTTCCAGTTGTTTGCCCCAATCCGGTGGACGACAGACATAATCGTCATCACGATCGCTGAAAGGATTACGCAGCGCCTCATGCAGGCGGTGTAATTCCGTCATATCGCCCTGTTCAGCCGCCTCGATAGCCCGTTGCGCCAGCCAGTTGCGCAACACCAGCGCCGGATTAACGTTCAGCATACGTTGCCGTCGTTCACTATCGCCAACGTCATCCTGCTGTAAACGCGCCCGATAACGTGCAAACCAGTTATCAAACGCTGCGCGGTCAATAAACTCATCACGTAACGGTGAAGCCGCGCTGCGCTGTTCAGTCTGACTCAGCATACGAAACGTGCGGGTATAGTCGCTACGTTCGCGCGCCATCAAGCTGAATAATTCATTAAGCAGCGTATTGTCCTCTTTTTGTGCCGTCATGAACCCCAGCTTCTGGCGCATACGTTGCCCATAATGGCTTAACAAGACTTGTTGATAGCTGTCCAGCGCCTCATTCAACGCATCGACGGCAATAAACGGCGACAATGTCTGCGCCAGACGCTGTAAATTCCACAACGCTACGGCAGGTTGATTATCAAAGCTATAACGCCCCTGGTGATCAGAGTGATTACAAATAAAACCCGACTCATAATCATCAAGAAAACCAAACGGCCCGTAATCGAGCGTCAGCCCGAGAAGAGACATGTTGTCGGTATTCATTACCCCGTGAGCAAAGCCGACCGTCTGCCAGCGGGCAATTAACGAAGCCGTACGCGCGACAACATCTGTAAACCAGAGGCGATATTTATCCTCATCATTCAGAAGATGCGGCCAGTAATGGCGAATGGCGAAGTCAGTCCACTGGCGAACTTTTTCCGGCTCCCGGCGATAGTAAAAATGTTCAAAATGACCAAATCGTAAATGGCTTTGCGCCACGCGCATCAGCATCGCGCCTGATTCGACCGTCTCCCGGTAGACCGGCGTATCACTGGTAACAATGCTCAATGCGCGCGTCGTCGGAATGCCCAGGTGATGCATTGCCTCACTGGCAAGACTTTCGCGGATTGTCGATCGCAATACCGCCCGTCCATCTCCCATCCGTGAATACGGTGTTAGCCCCGCGCCTTTCAGATGCCAGTCCATTGTGCTGCCATCTGCAAGCTGCTGTTCGCCGAGTAAAATGCCGCGCCCGTCCCCCAGTTGTCCCGCCCAGATGCCAAACTGATGACCGCTGTACACCTGGGCCAACGGTGACATACCTGGCAGTAATGCTTCACCGCCCCAAACACCTGCGCCGTTTTCAAACAATGACGATGGGATATCCAGCGTGTTAGCCAGTTCAGCATTATGCCAAATCAGCCGGGCATTATTTAAAGGCGTAGGGGAAAGTGCGGTATAGGTTGCCGGCAATTCATCGCGCCAGCGGGTAATAAAAGACAGGGTCATAGATCCTCCTGTTTGACAGTGTAGACGGTTAATCTCGTCTTAAACACCAGCAAACAGGAGGGTTATCGCTGCACCAGTGTTGTTACCTGACTTACGGGAACGGCGGGCCACAGGCCCCCTTGAAAAGCGTGAAAATTAAACGGTGCTACCTGTGTCAACATCTCTGGTGTGTCAATGCCAGACACAATGATACTATTGCAGCAGGGTGAAATTTGCGCACAGAGTGCACGAATAAATGGGGCAAAGGATGAATGTGATATTTGCCGTTGAACAAAGTTCTTATCCAGCATAACGCGGCTAAAAAGCCCATCAAAGATCGCGTTCATCGTACTGTTGCCCGCGCCCAAATTGCCCAAAACAAGTGAATAAATTTGCGATAAGTGCAAAAGCTCGCAATTATCTTTTCCCGCATTAAGTTGTGGATAATTTTCAGTTATCAGCAATTCAATAAAAGGAAATTTTGATAATTCGCCTGTGTTATTATCACCGTTTAATAAGCGTTTTGTTACTTGTGGTGTTAAATTAATCCAGGCAAATATTTTGTGCTGAATAAAAAAGTGCTGGCATGATTCGAGTAATTTCAGTTGCTCGGTGAATAGCTGCCAATGCTGCTCTTCTGAGCATTGCGCCAGCACTCGCGTTGCAGGAATACGAACCTTGCTGTCTGAGCTGGAAAAATGGGTTATTATCTCTACTCCAACAAGATGTTGCTGACTATCTCTTATTGGCTGAAAATAGTAATCAGAATGATAAAGACTCTCCAGTAAAACCTTCATGGTAATCGCCTTTTTATAAGGATTTTTTTACTATCCTGCAAAAAAGGATATCGTCATAAATCATAACAAAGGCAGAATGGATAATTTTCATTTTTTCCTTGTTACCCCCTTTTTCAGGGCGTCCTTTTTCAGATTATCCTTATTATAAACCAATATTATGTTTTCGGTTTTTTATCTATAAAAATTTGCCTTATTCAGAAGAAAATGGGCTGCGATGTATCATCACGGCCCATTTCCAAAGGAACTATATTCGTCTTGCTTGCCAGAAGTTTTTCTGCCAGTAAACGTTATCGAGAGAGGAGCGCATCACCCCTTTGCTGGTTGATGCATGGATAAATTGGTTGTTAGTGTCGTAAATCCCCACATGCAACCCATTTTGACCAGAACCGGTCTTGAAAAAGACCAGGTCGCCGGGAAGCAGATCGTCTTTATCAATTTCAGTGCCAATAGATGCCTGTTGTTTTGTTTCTCGCGGGAGCTGTAAATCAAAACGATCTCGCATCGTCACAACAACAAACCCCGAACAGTCCACCCCGCTACGACTCATTCCGCCATAACGATAAGGTGTACCATGCCAGCTTTGTAGTTGATCGTTCAAACCGGCAATGACAGTAATTGAGTCAGAAAGCCTGGCGTTTGGCGGTGGTGCCTTATGATGGCTACACCCTGCCAGAAACAGTGCTGTGATTAAAATAAGGCAGAAACGCATTCCGTACGATTCCTCTGTTTGTTTTTTTATTCTTGCACTAATTTAGCGTCGAAATTACCTGATTTTCAAGATGCTATTGATGTCAGGTCGTCGGAATCAGCATTCTATGACCTTCAATGTCCAGACGACGGAAGTTCATCCCATAAGCCAGGGCCAGATTCGATGGCGTCAGTACCTCATCCCGACGCCCGCTGACTAGCAGTTTTCCTTGTTTAAGTAGCCAGGCCCGGTGCGCATGGCGCAGCGTATGATTCAGGTCGTGGCTGCTCATCACAATAGCGAGTCCTTGCTGACAAAGCGCGCTCAATATCTTATCTAATGCGTTTTGTTGGGCAACATCAAGGCTATTCATCGGCTCATCCAGCAACAGCAATTGTCCCGAGGGATTTGCTTGCGGCATGATTTGTAACACCACCGCCGCAAGGCGTACCCGTTGCCACTCGCCACCGGAGAGTTGATTAGTACTACGTCCCAGCTTGTCGCCGAGGGCCAACGCCTCCGCTACATCATTTAACAAATCGGTACGCGCTTTATCATGCTGATGCAATGACAGATAGTGCCATACCGGCATAGCAAACGGAGGAATTTGCTGTTGTGAAAGATAAGCGCGATGCAGCGCAAGTTTCGTTGCGGGCCAGGTATCCAGAGGCTGACCAGCAAATTGAATACGCCCCTTACCACTGGTCATTCCGGCCATTCGCGCCAGTAACGTGCTTTTGCCCGCGCCGTTCGGCCCCACAAGATGTAGGATCTCCCCTGCCCGAACCTCGCCAGAAAGCGGCCCCAGACGGGTTGATTCCGCCACATCCTGTAACTGCATCACAATAGACATTATTTCGCCAACGCCAGTTTAATGCTTTCTATTACGATGGGATCTTCTGGTGTCATATCCGGGGAAAAACGCTGAATGACCTTCCCGTCTCTCCCCACCAGAAATTTTTCAAAATTCCACAAAATATCACCAGGATACAACGGCGCACGGCCTTTGCTAACCATTCTTGCATAGAACCCGCTCTCTTTCGGCGCAACGGCCGTCGGCGCAGCGGCAATCAGTTTTTGGTACAACGGATGCCGCCTTTCGCCATTGACTTCAATCTTACTGAACATCGGGAATGTCACTCCCCAGGTTGTGGTGCAATAAGTTTTTATCTCTTCATCGCTGCCAGGTTCTTGTTCAAGAAACTGGTTGCATGGAAATCCCAACACGACAAACCCGCGATCACTCCAGGTTTTCTGGATATTCTCTAACTGTTCATATTGCGGCGTCAGACCACACTTCGAAGCAACATTGACGATCAGCAACACATTACCAGCATATTTCTCCAGCGTGGTCGCTTCGCCGTCAATTGTCTTCACTACGGTTGTCAGAATTGAATCTTGCATCATGTCTCCTGGATGAGAACAATAAAAATCTTAGTTTTTAATCATAGCCCGTCTTTTGGCGGCTAACGTCCCGCTTTTAGCAACAACCAGATAAACACCGGCGCTCCCAACGTTGCGGTAACTACGCCAATAGGTAGCTCTGCAGAAGCCAGCACCAGACGAGCGGCAATATCAGCCAGCAGCAACGCTGTAGCCCCAGCCAGTGCACAACCAGGAAGTAATACGCGATGATCGGTTAACCCGCATAAGCGCAGAATATGGGGGATAACCAAACCAATAAATCCAATAGCGCCCGCCAGCGCCACGCTAACACCCACCATCCAGCCCGTTGCAGCCACCAACACACTGCGCCAGAACCACAGAGGCAAGCCGAGTTGTCGTGCTGAAATCTCGCCAAGCGATAACATATTCATTGGTCTGGATTGACAACAGATCCACAACAGTACAGGAACAAGCCCTACCATCAACCAACTTTGCCGCCAGTCAACGCCGCCAAAGCCGCCCATCATCCAGTACATCAACTGACGTAAGTCAACAGACGTGGAAAAGTAGATAGCCCAGGTCATTAATGCGCTACAGATAATCCCTAACGCAACGCCTGCCAACAGTAACCGACTGGTCGAAAGATGCCTGCGGGCGAAACGCAGAAGAATCAGGGTAATGAGGAGTGCGCCGGCAATAGCGCAAAGTCCCAGTGCCCAGTTAGGTAATTGTCCTTGTCCCAGCAATACGGCGGCAATAAGTCCAACACCTGCGCCATTAGAGACGCCGAGCAGCCCCGGCTCAGCCAGAGGGTTTTCAAACAGCGCCTGCATAACTGCGCCAGACAACGCCAGGGCCGCGCCGACCAGGAGTACCGCCAGCGTGCGGGGTAAACGAATTTGCCAGACGAAGAGCTCGCCGTGCGGAGTAAACCAGTCAGTGGGGGAAATCCATTGTTCACCTGCACAAAGGCTCAGGAGAAGTGTCAGCAGCATCAGAACTGACAGGCTAAATAACCAGCGTACGTTTTGTCGCTGTTGTTGGCGGGCGAAAGTCAGCATAGTATCCGTTCAGCTGCAAAGTCATTATGTTGATTTTACGGTGACTATCCTGGAGTGAAAAGAAAAAAGGCCGCGAAGCGGCCTTTTTAATTAGATCAGATTACTCGTCTTTAGGCGAGGCGTTTTCGACCCGGCTTTTTAATTTCTGCCCTGGTCTGAAAGTCACCACGCGTCGTGCTGTAATGGGAATATCTTCGCCCGTTTTCGGGTTACGTCCCGGGCGTTGATTCTTATCACGCAGATCAAAGTTACCAAAACCAGAGAGTTTTACCTGCTCGCCGTTTTCCAGAGCGCGACGGATCTCTTCGAAAAACAGTTCAACCAGTTCTTTGGCATCCCGCTTGCTAAGCCCAAGCTTATCAAACAGATATTCTGACATTTCAGCTTTTGTAAGCGCCATAGGTTCAATCCCTCAATGATGCCTGGAATCGCTCTTTTAATGCCTCTACACATTTGGCGACGGTAGCGGCAATCTCCTCTTCTTCGAGTGTACGGCTGGTATCTTGCAGGATCAGGCTTATGGCGAGGCTCTTATACCCCTCCGCAACACCCTTACCACGGTACACGTCAAATAAGTTTACGCCAACTACCTGATTTACGCCAACTTTCTTACATTCGGATAAAATATCCGCTGCGGGAACGTTTTCTGCGACCACCACCGCGATGTCACGACGGTTCGCCGGGAAGCGTGAAATCTCGCGCGCCTGAGGCACCACGCGGTCTGCGAGCTTGTTCCACTCCAGTTCAAAGACCAGAGTGCGACCGTTAAGATCCAGTTTACGTTCCAGTTCAGGGTGAACAACCCCAATAAAACCAATACGTTCACCTTTCAGATAAATCGCCGCAGATTGTCCCGGATGCAGTGCCGGGTTTGCTTCTACACGGAACTCAACATCGGCCAGTTTACCGGTCAGGTCGAGAACGGATTCAAGATCGCCTTTCAAATCATAGAAATCAACGGTCTCTTTTGCCAGGTTCCAGTGTTCTTCGTAACGGTTACCGCAAATCACACCGGCTAACATCAAATCCTGACGAATGCCCAACTGTGCCTGAGTGTCTGGAACGAAGCGCAGACCGCTTTCGAAAATGCGTACACGGTTTTGTTGGCGATTCTGGTTATACACCACAGTTGCCAGCAAACCAGTCCACAACGAAAGACGCATTGCCGACATTTCAACCGAGATCGGACTTGGCAGCAACAATGCTTCTACGCCCGGATGAATCATCTGCTGAACTTTCGGATCAACAAAACTATAGGTGATCACTTCCTGATAACCTTTGTCGTTAAGCAGGGTTTTCACGCGCTTGAGCGAAAGGTCAGCTTCGCGATGAGTGCCCATAATCAGGCTTGCCTGTACCGGCTCATCCGGGATGTTGTTGTAGCCGTAGACTCGCGCCACTTCTTCGACCAGATCTTCTTCAATCTCCATATCGAAACGCCAGCTCGGCGCAACAGCCTGCCACTCATCCTTGCCTTCAGTCACTTCACAGCCGAGACGACGCAGAATGTCAGTCACCTGTTCATCGGCAATATGATGGCCGATCAGACGATCCAGTTTGCTACGACGCAGAGTAATGGTCGCACGCTTCGGCAACATGGCTTCATTGGTGATATCGATAACCGGGCCCGCTTCACCGCCGCAGATGTCAATCAGCAGACGAGTCGCACGCTCCATTGCTTTGTGCTGCAACGCCGGATCAACACCACGCTCGTAACGATGAGACGCATCGGTATGCAGGCCATGACGACGAGCACGACCGGTGATAGACAGCGGACTGAAGAAAGCACATTCCAGCAGAACGTTTTGCGTTTCGTCATTTACGCCAGAGTGTTCGCCACCGAAGATACCGCCCATCGCCAGCGCCTTGTTGTGGTCGGCAATGACCAGAGTGTCAGCATTCAGCTTCGCTTCAGTACCGTCAAGCAGCACCAGCATTTCACCCTCTTTCGCCATTCGCACCACAATGCCGCCTTCAATGCGATCTTTGTCGAACGCGTGCATCGGCTGGCCCAGTTCGAGCAGCACATAGTTGGTTACGTCAACCACTGCATCGACAGAACGAATACCGCAGCGACGCAGTTTTTCTTTCATCCACAGAGGAGTTGGCGCTTTAACGTTAATGCCTTTTACCACACGACCAAGATAGCGTGGGCAGGCTTCCTGCGCTTCTACTGTAATTGGCAGCGTATCGTCGATGGTTGCGCCAACCGGAACAATTTCCGGTTCAACCAACGGCAATTGGTTCAGCACAGCAACGTCACGCGCAACACCAATGATGCCTAAGCAGTCAGCACGGTTTGGCGTTACGCTGATTTCGATGGTGTTGTCATCAAGTTTCAGGTATTCACGGATGTCAGTGCCGATCGGCGCATCCGCAGGCAATTCAATAATGCCGTTGTGATCATCAGAAATGCCCAGCTCGGAGAAAGAGCACAGCATCCCTTCAGATGGCTCACCACGCAATTTTGCCGCTTTAATTTTAAAATCGCCCGGCAGCACCGCACCAATGGTCGCTACCGCCACACGCAGGCCCTGACGGCAGTTTGACGCGCCGCAGACGATATCGAGCAGACGCTCGCCGCCAACGTTAACTTTCGTCACACGCAGTTTGTCAGCGTTCGGATGTTGCGCACACTCAACTACCTCACCAACAACCACACCGTGGAAGCTACCGGCAACCGGTTCTACACCATCAACTTCCAGACCTGCCATGGTAATTTGATTCGCCAGCGCATCGCTATCGATCGCCGGGTTCACCCACTCGCGTAACCACAGTTCACTGAATTTCATAATCTATTCCTGCCTTATTTAAACTGTTTGAGGAAACGCAGATCGTTTTCGAAGAATGAACGCAGGTCGGTGACGCCGTAACGCAACATGGTCAGACGCTCCATCCCCATCCCGAAGGCGAAACCAGAGTACACTTCTGGATCGATACCAACGTTACGCAACACGTTCGGATGCACCATCCCGCAGCCCAGCACTTCCAGCCATTTACCATTTTTACCCATGACGTCCACTTCTGCAGACGGTTCAGTGAATGGGAAGTAAGACGGACGGAAGCGAATCTGCAAGTCTTCTTCAAAGAAGTTACGCAGGAAGTCGTGCAGCGTGCCTTTCAGGTTGGTAAAGCTGATGTTGGTATCAACAATCAGACCTTCCATCTGATGGAACATCGGCGTGTGAGTCTGGTCGTAGTCGTTACGATAAACACGGCCAGGCGCAATAATACGAACCGGTGGCTGCTGGGCTTTCATAGTGCGGATCTGTACGCCAGAGGTCTGGGTACGCAGCAGGCGGGTAGCATCAAACCAGAAAGTGTCGTGGTCAGCACGCGCCGGATGGTGACCAGGAATATTCAGCGCATCGAAGTTATGATAATCATCTTCGATTTCCGGCCCGGTCGCCACTGTAAAGCCAAGCTCACCGAAGAAACTTTCGATACGGTCGATGGTACGGGTCACCGGATGCAGACCGCCGTTTTCAATGCGACGACCTGGCAGGGAGACATCAATGGTTTCCGCCGCCAGACGCGCATTTAGCGCCGCACTTTCCAGTTCGGCTTTACGTGCATTCAGCGCTTGCTGAACTTGTTCTTTCGCTTCGTTGATAACCGCACCAGCTGCCGGACGCTCTTCTGGCGGCAACTCACGCAGAGTCGTCATCTGAAGGGTTAAGTGCCCTTTTTTACCCAAATATTCGACGCGCACATTGTCTAACGCGGCAACATCTGACGCCTGGCTAATGGCCGCCTTCGCACTGGCAACCAGTTCTGCGAGATGTGACATGGTTTTCCTCATTGTGTCGGTGGTGACACTGGTTCGTTGGACTTAGAGCCCATCCCATCAGGCTATTTTACTTGCCATTTTGGTCCCGGGCAGTGCTTGAAAACCTCACGTACTTAAATACGCTCCAGTTTCTCCACGCTGGCCGTGTCCAGTCTGGTTACGACAATTACGCCAGATGAGACAGGCTTTTTATTTTTCAAAACACGCATACAAAAAAAGCCTCCACTGGGAGGCTTTCAGGCGCTGTTTTCCGTTTCTCTTCTCACGCGCTAGCCTCCTGAAGTCAGGTGCTAAAGTAAAAAAAGAAGCGGAAAATAGCAGCATTCATTGCTTGCGTTACCTTTTGGTACTTTTCAAAAGACCTTTATTGAAAAGGCTATGGCGATAAAAGTCAATGTTCTGATGGTGTTGAAACGAAAAGAGGGAGACAGGCTCCCTCTTTCAACTGGCTTATGCCAGAGCTGCTTTCGCTTTTTCAACCAGAGCGGTGAACGCTACTTTGTCAAATACAGCGATATCAGCCAGGATCTTACGGTCGATTTCAACAGAGGCTTTTTTCAGGCCATTGATGAATTTGCTGTAAGAAATGCCGTTCTGACGTGCTGCTGCGTTAATACGCGCAATCCACAGTTGACGGAACTGACGCTTACGTTGACGACGGTCACGATAAGCGTACTGACCAGCCTTGATAACAGCCTGGAAGGCAACACGATATACGCGAGAACGCGCACCGTAGTAACCTTTGGCTTGTTTCATGATTTTCTTGTGACGTGCGCGTGCAATTACACCACGTTTTACGCGAGCCATATGTGCTCTCCTGTATCTATATTCTAATTAAAAAGTTAAAAACGTTAACGGCTTATGCGTACGGCAGGCACGCGATTACCAGACCCAGATCGCCTTTGGAAACCATGGCTTTCGGACGCAGGTGACGTTTACGTTTGGTCGCTTTTTTGGTCAGAATGTGACGCAGGTTAGCGTGCTTGTGCTTAAAACCACCTTTACCGGTTTTTTTGAAGCGCTTAGCAGCACCGCGTACGGTCTTAATTTTTGGCATTTTAATAACTTCCACTTCGCATTGTTAATAAACGAAACAAAGGCGAACAAAACCTGTGAAGCCCAAAGGCTCCACAGACAGTGCTACTTGAAGGCCTTACTGTTTCTTCTTAGGAGCGAGCACCATAATCATCTGACGGCCTTCGATCTTCGTTGGGAAGGATTCGACCACTGCCAGTTCTTGCAAATCGTCTTTCACGCGGTTAAGCACTTCCATACCGATTTGCTGGTGGGCCATCTCACGACCACGGAAACGCAGTGTGATTTTGGCCTTATCGCCATCTTCCAGAAAACGAATCAGGCTGCGGAGTTTTACCTGATAGTCGCCTTCATCTGTACCAGGACGGAATTTAATTTCCTTAACCTGGATAACTTTTTGCTTTTTCTTCTGTTCCTTAGAAGACTTGCTTTTTTCATAGAGGAATTTGCCGTAATCCATGATACGGCAAACCGGCGGCTCGGCGTTAGGGCTGATCTCGACTAAGTCTACTCCGGCTTCTTCAGCTTTCTCCAGAGCTTCTCTCAGACTCACAATACCAAGCTGCTCGCCTTCCAGACCTGTTAAGCGAACTTCCTGGGCGCGAATTTCGCCATTAATACGGTTAGGGCGCGCCGTTTGAACTCGTTTTCCGCCTTTAATACCTTATTCCTCCAATTGTTTAAGACTGCGGCTGCGAATCTCTTGTTGCAGCTTCTCGATCACTTCATTGACGTCCATGCTTCCCAGGTCCTTACCACGGCGGGTGCGAACGGCAACTTTGCCTGATTCCACCTCTTTATCACCACAGACCAGCATATATGGGACACGACGCAAAGTGTGCTCGCGGATTTTAAAGCCAATCTTCTCATTTCTCAAGTCTGCTTTAACACGAATACCTGCATTTGATAGTTTTTGCGTCAATTCGTTAACGTATTCAGACTGAGAATCAGTAATGTTCATGATAACCACCTGAACCGGCGCAAGCCAGGTCGGGAAGAAACCAGCGAACTCTTCGGTCAGGATGCCGATGAAACGTTCCATCGACCCAAGAATTGCGCGGTGAATCATTACTGGCACCTTACGCTCGTTGTCTTCGCCTACATAGGAAGCGCTCAGACGAGACGGTAAGGAGAAGTCCAGCTGTACCGTACCGCACTGCCATGCACGATCGAGGCAGTCATACAGTGTAAATTCAATTTTCGGACCATAGAAAGCGCCTTCACCCAGTTGATACTCGAATGGGATGTTGTTTTCTTCCAGCGCAACTGCCAGGTCCGCCTCAGCACGATCCCACATTTCGTCGCTGCCAATTCGTTTTTCAGGACGAGTGGAAAGTTTGACCACGATCTTCTCGAAGCCAAAAGTGCTGTACATATCATAGACTAAACGGATGCATCCGTTAACTTCATCGCGAATTTGTTCTTCAGTACAGAAGATATGCGCGTCATCCTGGGTGAAACCACGTACGCGCATCAGGCCATGCAGAGAGCCTGACGGCTCATTACGATGGCAGCTACCAAACTCAGCCATACGCAGCGGCAGATCGCGATAAGACTTCAGCCCCTGGTTGAAAATTTGTACGTGCCCCGGGCAGTTCATCGGCTTAATGCAGTATTCACGGTTCTCTGAAGAGGTGGTGAACATCGCATCTTTATAGTTGTCCCAGTGACCGGTTTTTTCCCACAGGACGCGGTCCATCATGAACGGACCTTTAACTTCCTGATACTGGTACTCTTTCAGTTTAGAACGAACGAACACTTCCAGTTCACGGAAGATTGTCCAGCCGTCGTTGTGCCAAAACACCATACCCGGCGCTTCTTCCTGCATATGGTACAGATCAAGCTGTTTACCGATTTTACGGTGGTCGCGCTTAGCGGCTTCTTCCAGGCGTTGCAGGTAAGCGTTGAGAGCTTTTTTATCCGCCCACGCAGTCCCGTAAATACGCTGCAACATTTTATTGTTGCTGTCGCCGCGCCAGTAGGCCCCTGCCGTTTTCATCAGTTTGAAATGGTGGCAGAAACGCATGTTCGGTACATGCGGACCGCGGCACATATCGACATATTCTTCGTGGAAATAGAGGCCTGGCTGGTCATCATGGGCGATGTTTTCGTCCAGGATAGAAACTTTATAGCTCTCGCCGCGTTTAACAAAAGTTTCACGCGCTTCGTGCCAGCTGACTTTCTTCTTAATGACGTCGTAGTTTTTCTCAGCAAGCTCATGCATCCGCTTCTCGAGTGCTTCGACATCTTCCTGGGTTAACGTGCGGTCAAGATCAACGTCGTAGTAGAAACCGTTGTCAATAACCGGGCCGATTGCCATTTTGGTATGCGGCCAAAGTTGTTTAATCGCGTGCCCTAACAGGTGCGCGCAGGAGTGACGAATGATCTCCAGACCTTCTTCGTCTTTTGCGGTAATGATCGACAGTTGTGCATCGTTTTCAATCAGATCGCAAGCATCAACCAGTTCGCCATTTACACGCCCTGCAATACAGGCTTTTGCCAGACCTGGACCAATGTCCAGCGCAACATCCATGGGGCTTACAGCGTGGTCGTAATGGCGTTGACTGCCATCAGGAAGAGTTATAACGGGCATTTTATATCCTTATTTGCAGTGGTGACCCACACGAAAGATCACATACAAAGATAACATTTATTTGTTTTCAATAAGTTGAGTAACCATCTAGCCAACAATCGCTAAATTGGTACACAATCTGCTACACAAATGAAAAACCGACAGAGCAAGTCTCTCACCTGATAAAATCATGGTAACACTAAAAAAGTGGTGATTGCACCCTTCTGTTTGGCATTGACTAAAATTGTCGTTGATTCACACATCGCCTACATAGGTTGTTTTAGTTAATGTTGTTATAATGTTATGCCTTCCTTTGTGTGTCTCCGTTTTGACCACCCGCGAGTTGAAGTCTGCACAAAGGAAAGAAAAATGCGCCAAACATCAGACCACGCCATAAACCCGTTAAAGGAATAATTTACTCTACGTATCAGTAAGCATTACGAAATATGGAAATGTTCGCAAAAGCGAATAGCAATACTAAGCTTTCATTAGCATACACTTCCAATAATATATTTAATAGGATTAAATGCCATTCCAACATTAATATTTGGGTTATATTTCTGATGACGTAAAAAATATCTTTAAGAAAATACTTACCTATTCTCCGGCCTGAACCCAGCATATTGCCATTAATTTTTTGAACTGAGAAACAGACAGTCTTCTGTCTAACTGATCGTTTTATAACCTTACCTATCTCCCCCAGGAAGGATTTTTCCTGATGACAGTTGATAACGAGGGAATTAAAATATACATCTAAAATATTCCCGGCATAGTAATTATTTATCTGTATTTACAACATTGCATGTTTGTGTTTACTTTAGTCCCAAAGGCATGTAAAAATAACGCTCAATCAAAGACTGATACTGTATTGTTTGAACTGCATTACATGTTTAGTGAGTTGATTATTGTTGCCAGTATGGTTCAGCTAAATGGATTGTAGAGGAAAATAATATGCCTATAATATTAAACCTTTCGGAAAGGAGGCCATTGCCTGAAGTTGAGGTGGAGGCGTTACGTGGTGTCGCAAGAAGCAATCAGGCTGAGACGCTCATTGTGGGTAGTCGCCGTCTGACGGTCCGTCATGTTCCTTTGGTAAACAGTTTTAGCGTGGAAGCGCATCCTGGCTCTCTTTTTGAACGTCTTGGGGATGGAAGATATCGTCGCCTTGCAGAAGGCCTGGAGATACAGCTTAACGGGGGCAGCACTTTTCTGCAGACCGTCGCAACATATATGGCACAGGCCCGTTCTGCTCCGTCTGTGCCGGTAAGGAGCGAAAACACAGTACAGGGCAGAATTAACTCTTATGCATTCCCCGTTAATCCAGGGGACTTTCCCTGCGGTGAACAGTACCTGAGTTGCCCGATAACACTATGTAGG
>NZ_BBMY01000095.1 GCF_000759775.1 Escherichia albertii NBRC 107761 = DSM 17582 | reverse complement strand
ATACCGGGACGTGGGGGTTCCGGCACCACGCTGAATAACCATTTTGCGGTGATACCGGCAGACCGGACATGGCGACCGCAGCCACAGTCGAAACCGCTGGTGGACGGCCCGCAGAGCGCGGTGGTGACCGGGCCGGCGGGGGAAGAAATCTTCTGTGATGAACATGGCCGCGTGCGGGTGAAATTTAACTGGGACCGTTATAACCCGTCAGACCAGGACAGTTCCTGCTGGATACGGGTGGCGCAGGCGTGGGCTGGCACCGGGTTCGGCAACCTGGCGATACCGCGTGTGGGCCAGGAGGTGATCGTGGACTTCCTCAACGGCGACCCGGACCAGCCGATCATTATGGGGCGCACCTACCATGAAGATAACCGCTCGCCGGGCAGCCTGCCGGGCACCAAAACGCAGATGACCATTCGCTCAAAGACCTATATGGGCAGCGGGTTCAACGAACTGAAGTTTGACGATGCGACAGGGAAAGAACAGGTCTACATCCACGCGCAGAAGAACATGGATACCGAGGTACTCAATGACCGTACCACTGATGTGATAAACAACCATGCCGAAAAAATAGGTAACAACCAGGCGATCACCGTTACCAATAATCAGATCCAGAAAATTGGCGTTAATCAGATACAGACAGTTGGTGTCAACCAGGTGGAAACGGTAGGCAGTAACCAGATTATCAAAGTGGGAGTAAACCAGGTTGAAAAGGTGGGGATCATTCGTGCGCTGACGGTGGGGGTGGCTTACCAGACGACGGTAGGCGGCATCATGAATACCTCGGTGGCGTTATTGCAGTCCTCACAGGTGGGGCTGCATAAATCACTGATGGTGGGAAGGGGCTACAGCGTCAATGTAGGGAATAACGTCACCTTCACGGTGGGCAAGACGATGAAGGAAAACAGCGGACAAACGGCAGTTTATTCTGCCGGTGAGCATCTGGAGCTCTGCTGTGGTAAGGCAAGGCTGGTACTGACGAAGGACGGAAGCATATTTCTCAATGGTACACACATTCATCTGGAAGGGGAGTCGGATGTGAACGGTGATGCGCCGGTGATTAACTGGAACTGTGGTGCCACACAACCTGTACCGGATGCACCGGTGCCGAAAGATTTACCCCCCGGAATGCCGGATATGCGGAAATATTAAGTTCGGTGCAGAAAATCAAAACAGAACTGGTGCAGTGACCAGATGAACCATATTAAAAGCAGAAGGAATTGATTCATGGGCGGAAAACCGGCAGCGCGGCAGGGCGACATGACCCGCAAGGGACTGGATATTGTGCAGGGTTCAGCGGGTGTGCTGATAGGCGCGCCGACGGGAGTGGCCTGTTCGGTGTGTCCCAACAGCCCGGTGGAGGAGCAGAAGGGCAACCCGGTGAACCCGCTGCTGGGTGCGAAGGTGCTGCCGGGCGAGACGGACCTTGCGCTGCCCGGCCCGCTGTCGTTTATTCTTTCCCGCGCTTACAGCAGCTACCGGACCAGGACACCTGCGCCGGTGGGCGTGTTTGGCCCCGGCTGGAAAGCGCCCTTCGATATCCGCTTACAGATACGCGATGAAGGCCTGATACTCAACGACAACGGTGGCAGGAGCATTCACTTTGAGTCGCTGTTTCCCGGCGAGATAAGCTACAGCCGCAGCGAGTCACTCTGGCTGGCGCGGGGCGGGGTGGCGGAGCAGCACAGCTCGCAGCCGTTAAGCGCACTCTGGCAGGTACTGCCGGAAGATGTTCGCCTGAGTCCGCATGTGTACCTGGCAACAAACAGCCTTCAGGGGCCGTGGTGGATACTCAGCTGGCCGGAGCGGGTGCCGGAGGCGGATGAGGTGCTGCCGCCGGAGCCGCCCGTATACCGGGTGCTGACGGGCGTGGTGGACGGCTTCGGGCGGACGCTGGCCTTTCACCGGGCGGCGGAGGGCGAAGTGACGGGGGTGACGGACGGCGCGGGCCGCCGTTTTCACCTGACGCTGAGCACGCAGGCGCAGCGGGCGGAAGCCTTCCGTAAACAGCGCGCCACGTCTTTATCTTCCCCAGCCAGTCTCCGTTCTGTTTCCTCTTCTCCGGCTTTCCCCGACACACTGCCCGCCGGTACAGGATATGGCACGGATAATGGTATCCGGCTGGAGGCGGTATGGCTGACACACGACCCGGCATACACGGATGAACTGCCGGCTGCGCCGCTGGCGCGCTACACGTACACGGCCCATGGTGAACTGCTGGCGGTGTATGACCGCAGCGGAACACAGGTGCGCGGGTTTACTTATGATGCGGAACACACCGGGCGGATGGTGGCGCACCATTATGCGGGGAGACCGGAGAGCCGCTACCGGTATGATGATACCGGGCGGGTGACGGAGCAGGTCAACCCGGAGGGGCTGGACTACCGCTTTGAGTACGGGCAGGACCGCGTGACCATCACGGACAGCCTGAACCGACGGGAGGTGCTGTACACGGAAGGCGAAGGCGGCCTGAAGCGGGTGGTGAAGAAGGCGCATGCGGACGGGAGCGTCACCCGCAGTGAGTATGATGAGGCTGGGAGGCTGAAGGCGCAGACGGATGCGGCAGGACGGCGGACGGAGTACAGCCTGCATATGGCGTCGGGCGCGGTGACGGCGGTGACGGGGCCGGACGGCAGGACGGTACGGTATGGCTACAACAGCCAGCGGCAGGTGACGTCAGTGACGTACCCGGACGGGCTGCGCAGCAGCCGGGAGTATGATGAGAAGGGAAGGCTGGCGGCGGAGACCTCGCGCAGCGGTGAGGCGACGCGGTACAGCTATGATGACCCGGCGAGTGAGCTACCGACAGGGATACAGGATGCGACGGGCAGTACGAAACAGATGGCATGGAGCCGTTACGGTCAACTGCTGGCCTTCACGGACTGTTCGGGGTACACGACGCGGTATGAGTACGACCGGTACGGACAGAGGACAGCGGTTCACCGGGAGGAAGGCCTCAGTATTTACATTATCTATGACAGTCGCGGCAGGCTGACGGGGCAGAAGGATGCGCAGGGGCGTGAAACCCGTTATGAGTACAGTGCCGCAGGCGACCTCACCGCTATCATTGCCCCGGACGGCAGCCGCAGTGAGACACAGTATGATGCGTGGGGTAAAGCCATCAGCGCCACGCAGGGCGGGCTGATGCGCAGCATGGAGTATGACGCTGCCGGGCGCATCACCGTGCTGACCAACGAGAACGGCAGCCGGAGTGAGTTTACCTACGATGTGCTGGACCGCCTGGCAGAGCAGCGCGGCTTTGACGGCAGGACACAGCGTTACCACTATGACCTGACCGGAAAACTCACGCAGAGTGAAGACGAGGGACTTATCACCCTCTGGCACTACGATGCGTCGGACCGCATCACGCACCGGACGGTGAACGGCGACCCGGCGGAGCAATGGCAGTATGATGAGCACGGGTGGCTAACCACCCTCAGCCATACCAGTGAAGGCCACCGTGTGGCGGTCCACTACGGCTATGATGATAAAGGCCGCCTGACGGGCGAACGGCAGACGGTGGAGAACCCGGAGACGGGGGAGATGCTGTGGGAGCATGAGACGGGGCACGCGTACAGCGAACAGGGGCTGGCGAACCGTCAGGAGCCGGACGGACTGCCGTCGGTGGAGTGGCTGACGTATGGCAGCGGTTATCTTGCGGGGATGAAGCTGGGCGGAACGCCACTGGTTGAGTACACGCGGGACAGGCTGCACCGGGAGACGGTGCGCAGCTTCGGTAACGGGGCAGACAGCAGTACAGCGGGGTACGAGCAGGTCACGGCGTACACCCTCACAGGCCAGCTCCGGGGCAGGCACCTGAACCTCCCGCAGCTTGACCGTGAGTATACGTGGAACGATAACGGGCAACTGGTGCGTATCAGCGGCCCGCAGGAGAGCCGGGCGTACCGTTACAGCGACACGGGAAGGCTGACGGGCGTCAACACCACGGCAGCGAACCTGGACATTGATATCCCGTATGCGACGGACCCGGCAGGAAACCGGCTGCCGGACCCGGAGCTGCACCCGGACAGTACGTTCACGGCGTGGCCGGATAACCGCATCGCGGAGGATGCGCACTATGTCTACCGCTACGATGAGTACGGCAGGCTGGCGGAGAAGACGGACCGTATCCCGGAAGGGGTGATACGGATGCACGACGAGCGCACCCACCACTACCATTACGACAGCCAGCACCGCCTGGTGTTCTACACGCGGATACAGCACGGCGAGCCGCTGGTCGAAAGCCGCTACCTTTACGACCCGCTGGGCCGCCGGACGGGAAAACGGGTGTGGCGGCGGGAGCGTGACCTGACGGGGTGGATGTCGCTGTCGCGTAAATCGGAGGTGACGTGGTACGGGTGGGAGGGGGACCGGCTGACCACAGTACAGACCCAACAGAGCCGGATCCAGACGGTATACCAGCCGGGGAGCTTCACGCCGCTGATACGCATCGAAACAGAGAATGGCGAACAGGCGAAGGCGCGGCACCGTAGTCTGGCGGAGGTGTTGCAGGAGGACACGGGGGTGACGCTACCGGCGGAGCTGGCGGTGATGCTGGGAAGGCTGGAGCGGGAACTGCGCGCGGGTGCGGTGAGTGCGGAGAGTGAGGCATGGCTTGCGCAGTGCGGGCTGACGGCGGCGCAGATGGAAAGCCAGATGGAGGCGGAATACATCCCGGAGCGGAGGCTGCATCTTTACCACTGTGACCACCGGGGACTGCCGCAGGCGCTCATCAGCCCGGAAGGGGAAACGGCGTGGTGCGGGGAGTATGACGAGTGGGGGAACCTGCTGGGAGAGGAAAACCCGCAGCACCTGCAACAGCCGTATCGTCTGCCGGGGCAGCAGTATGATGAGGAGTCGGGGCTGTATTATAACCGCAACCGGTACTATGACCCGTTGCAGGGGAGGTATATCACCCAGGATCCGATTGGGCTGAAGGGGGGAGGGAACCTGTATAAATATCCGTTGAATCCAGTACAAAAAATAGATGTTTTAGGCTTGTGGGGATCACAATCAGGATTTTGGGTGCATCAAAGAGCAGGATTTTTAGTGTTTGGGCAACAATTAACATGGGATGAACGAAGTATCGTATCTGATGCTCATTATTTGGCTGACTCTGCTCAATACCAAACAATACCTCTGTCTTATAGACATGCGATGAGGACACCTGAGCAAAGTGTATCGGATGCCTGCCAACAATCAAATAAATTTGTTAGAGAACAGTTTAATAAAGCTTGGGCAGCCCAAAAAGGAGGGAACCGAAAAAAAGCACTCACTGAATTTACCATTGGGCTACATACACTTCAAGATGCAACGTCACCTTCGCATAGTGGTTTTCAAGTCTGGGATGGAGATCTTTCTATTGCTCATATGTTGGGTGATGCGGAAATATTAGAGCCTGCGGATGATTCTGATTTAATGAAAACGACCCGAGATGCATGGGGTTGGTTTCAAAGTGGTAAACTACCTGATGGCAATCTTTTTCGATGCCCTTGTGAGTGAATTTATATTATTGGGGGGGACTATCAATGAAATGGCTGCGTGTTTATATATCCTGTGTGTTGTTTATTCCTGTGGTCGCTAATGCACATGGAATGGCTGTTATAGAAACGGTATTTGTAAATGCGTGGGTTATTTTTGTGGTTGATTTGATTTTTTTTGTAATATTATTGTTTTGTAAGAGCATTATAGTTCCTTTATTTTATTTGTTGAGTTTGCTAGTGATGTTTTTTTGTTTTACTATTATTTTGGTTGTCTGCACGGTAATTATATTATAGATATATATTTTTACATTGCTGGGTACTTTTTTTGGTTGTCATGCCGTTGTTTTTAACATTTGTCTTTGTAAGGTTTGGGAATGTTTGAATTAATTTTACTGTCATAGTTTTGATTAAGAGTGAACATAAAAATATGTAATGATAAAGTTTCCTTTATATGGTAGGTGTTCAGGCAGGGAAAGATCACATAACACCATTTTATTGAACTAAACAATTCATACTAAATGTTAAATAATTGAGGTGTTCCTTATTATCTAAAAGTGTTTTCACCGCTTACATATGATCAAATACTCCTTGCCTAAATAAGGAAAACAAAATGGAACTTAAAAAATTGATGGAACATATTTTTTATCCCCGATTACAGACAAGCCTGGAAAATAGAACATAAATTGTCAGATATTCTACTATTGACTATTTGTGCCGTCATTCCTGGTGCAGAAGACTATGAAGATATAGAGAGTTTCGGTGAAACACATCTCGATTTTTTGAAGCAATATGGTGATTTTGAAAATGGTATTCCTGTTCATGATACTATTGCCAGAGTTATATCCTGTATCAGTCCTGCAAAAATTCACGAGTGCTTTATTAACTGGATGCGTGACTGCCATTCTTCAGATGATAAAGACGTCATCACAATGGATGGAAAAACACGTCCTTGCGGGGAGCGGGCTTTCGTAAGCTTACCCAGACGCCTCCTGGATCTAAACATAACCCCCACTCACAACAACCTAAACCCATCCGCATCCTGCCAGGCCGGGAATTTTTCACGATATTCCCGTAATGCCATCATCGAAAGTTCCGCATCTATGCGTGTGGCCTGGTGCGGTTCGGCGGTGGCGATAATCTCGCCTTGTGGATTAATTACCCTGCTGTCGCCGCGATAGTGGCAGCCGTTACCGTCGCTGCCCACTCGGTTACATCCCGCGACATATGCCTGATTCTCAATAGCGCGTGCCGCCAGTAACGCCTGCCAGTGCAGCGAGCGCGGGGCAGGCCAGTTAGCAACGTAAATTGCCAGATCATAATCATTGAGATTACGCGACCATACCGGAAAACGCAGGTCGTAGCATACTAGTGGCAAAATACGCCAGCCGCGCCATTCCATAATCACCCGCTCATTTCCCGCTTTATAGTGCAGATGCTCATCCGCCATTCGAAACAGATGGCGCTTATCATAGAAATGTACCGTGCCGTCCGGCTCAACCAGCAAAAAGCGATTAACCGCATCAGAATCCGTTTGCAATGCAACACTGCCTGCAATCAGCGCATTACACTGTTGTGCTTTTGCGGCCATCCAGCCCACGACGTTATCTTGCGATAGCGATGAAACCGCCGCTTCCATCGCAAAACCGCTGGTGAACATTTCCGGTAAAACGATCACATCGCGTCCGGTAATTCCTTCCAGTTGACGATCAAAATGGCGCAGGTTAGCCGGGCCATCCATCCACACCAGCGGTTGCTGCAAAAGTGTAATCTTCAAACCAGACACGGTGTTCAACTCCTTTAGTCGGGGGGATTATAACTTTAACACCTTATCAGGCTGTTGCCTTAGCGTGGAATAAATTGATAACAAATGCTGATATTAGAAATATCTGATTTGCAAATTGCCGCGTTATCGCCAATCTTTAGGACGTTAATAACATGAGTGGAAAAGCTCGGGAGGAATGATGTTTAAGGCAATAACGGCTGTCGCCGCTTTGGTCATCGCCACCAGTGCAATGGCGCAGGATGATTTAACAATTAGCAGCCTGGCAAAAGGCGATGCCACCAAAGCTGCGTTTAATCAGATGGTTCAAGGGCATAAACTGCCGGCCTGGGTGATGGCTGGTGGTACGAATACCCCCGCACAAACTGTGAAATTGGGGAATGAATCTTATCAGGTGATGAGCGCGTGCAAACCGCATGACTGCGGTTCGCAACGTATCGCGGTAATGTGGTCAGAGAAATCTCATCAGATGGCTGGCCTGTTCTCGACTGTTGATGAGAATACTTCACAAGAGAAACTCACCTGGCTGAACGTGGATGATGCGCTCTCCATTGATGGTAAAACAGTGCTGTTCGCGGCGTTGAGCGGCAGCCTGGAAAACCATCCAAATGGATTTAATTTTAAATAATTAGCAGATAAAGAAACGGAGCCTTTCGGCTCCGTTTTACATTATGCGGCTTCAACTTTCCGTACTTTCTCCGGCAACTTTATCGGCTTTGTCGCCAACGCTTCCGGTTCAAAGTCATCAACATTAATACTGCGCAGGCGGCTCTCCTCCGCTTTTACCAGAATGGCGGCTTCATCTTTATCGATAAGCCCTTTCGCCAGTGCGTTATGCGCCAGTTCATCCAGACGGGTAAATGGCAGGTTTTTACCCAGCTCTTTACAGATCCGCTGATGAATCGGGTCGGCGGCAATCACGTCCACCAGCGCCTCTTCCAGCAAACCAACCGGGTTATGCTCGCTCGGCGTCAGGTACTGACCGCGGCCAATACGTGAACGGGTAGCGTTCGGCACTTGTAAAATCTTCGCCACTTTATGATCCAGCTTGTCAGACGGCGCCAGATAATGGCGTCCGGTCGGGAAGATAACCACATTCAACAACCTGGCAACCATGCGGTTCGGGAAGTTTTGCAGTAAATCGTCCATCGCCTGTTCAGCCTGATACAGTGCATCCTGTACGCCCCAGTGTACCAGCGGCAGATCGGCTTCATTGCGGCCTTCCTCGTCATAACGCTTCAGAACGGCAGAGGCGAGGTAAAGCTGGCTTAAAATATCACCCAGACGTGCCGAAATGCGTTCGCGACGTTTCAGGCTGCCGCCCAACACCGCCATCGAAACATCAGAAAGCAGGGCGAGGTTGGCGCTCAGGCGGTTAAGGTGCTGATAGTAGCGTTTAGTGGCATCGCCAGTTGGCGTGCTGCTGGTCAAGCCGTGCGTCAGGCCCAGCCAGAAGCTACGGACTTTATTGCTGCCGACGTGGCCGATATGTTTGAACAACAGTTTATCGAACGCGTTGACGTCATTGTTCTTCGCCGCTTCCATCTCTTCCAGTACATACGGATGGCAACGAATTGCTCCCTGTCCGAAGATCATCATACTGCGGGTCAGAATGTTGGCCCCTTCAACGGTGATGGCAATCGGTGCGCCCTGGTAAGCACGCGCCAGGAAGTTGCTTTGCCCGAGCATAATACCTTTACCCCCGGTGATATCCATCGCATCAATAATCGACTGCTGCCCGCGGTGGGTACAGTGATACTTGACGATAGCCGACAGCACGGCAGGTTTTTCACCGAGCATAATGCCGTAGGTAATCAGCGACGCCGCCGCATCCATCACATAGGCGTTCCCGGCAATACGCGCCAGTGGCTCTTCAATCCCTTCCATCTTACCGATAGAGATTTTGAACTGACGACGAATGTGAGCGTACGCGCCCGTTGCCAGCGCTACCGATTTCACGCCGCCGGTTGAGTTGGAAGGCAGGGTGATGCCGCGGCCTACCGAGAGACACTCCACCAGCATCCGCCAGCCTTGCCCGGCCATTTTCGGCCCGCCGATAATGTAATCGATCGGTACGAAGACATCTTTACCGCGCGTCGGTCCGTTCTGGAACGGTACGTTCAGCGGAAAGTGGCGACGACCAATTTCCACGCCCGGCGTGGTGGTCGGGATCAGTGCACAGGTAATACCCAAATCTTCATCACCGCCGAGCAGTTTGTCCGGGTCAGAGAGTTTAAACGCCAGCCCAAGCACGGTCGCAATCGGCGCCAGTGTAATGTAGCGTTTGTTCCAGGTCAGACGCATGCCCAGCACCTGCTGGCCCTGCCACTCACCCATGCAGACAATCCCGGTATCTGGAATCGCACCTGCATCGGAACCCGCTTCCGGGCTGGTCAGTGCAAAGCAAGGGATCTCCTGACCACGCGCCAGACGTGGCAGATAGTGATTTTTCTGT
This sequence comes from Escherichia albertii NBRC 107761 = DSM 17582, assembly GCF_000759775.1. Taxonomy (GTDB): domain Bacteria; phylum Pseudomonadota; class Gammaproteobacteria; order Enterobacterales; family Enterobacteriaceae; genus Escherichia; species Escherichia albertii. The sequence continues at coordinate 10,517 of NZ_BBMY01000095.1, read as the reverse complement.
TCGTCAGTGCCGTAATGTTGCAGCAGTTCACCCGGGCCTAACGAGTTTGGTACGCCGACGGTAATCGCCAGAATCCCGCTCACGCCGGAGAGTTTTTGCAGCACGCGAGACTGGGCATAAGCCGAGAACTCCAGCCCGCCGTACTCTTTTTTGATGATCATCGCAAAGAAGCGATGCTCTTTCAGATACGCCCACAGCTCCGGCGGTAAATCGGCCAGTTCATGGGTAATCTGAAAATCATTCGCCATCCGACAGGCTTCTTCTACCGGGCCGTCGAGAAACGCTTGCTCTTCAGCGGTCAGGTGCGGCTGCGGATAGTTATGCAGCTTTTTCCAGTCTGGCTTGCCCTGGAACAGGTCGCCTTCCCACCAGGTGGTGCCCGCGTCAATCGCTTCCTTTTCAGTGCGCGACATCGGCGGCATCACTTTACGAAAGCCACGGAATACCGGTGCGGAAATCAGCGACTTGCGCATAGGGGCAAAGTTAAACGGTATGAGGACAATGGCCAGGGGCACCAGTACCCACGCCGACCACAGACCCGTAACGCTGAGGGCGGCTGTCCAGGCGAGCAAAATCAGACTGCTGATAAATAAGCTCACGCGGTGATAGAACAACGCGCCGAGCAGGACAACCGTAGCGAGAATACTCAAAATCATCATAACGAAAAGCCCCTTACTTGTAGGAGGTCCGACCACTTGTGATGATATGGTTGTAGTAGATGTAAAATAATTTAGCAATGTATTTACAATGCAATTACAACAGAGCTCACATTGTTGCTGTTTTTATCCACACTTTATGTCAAAAAGTCCTGGCCATTGCGCAGCCCTGGACTTCTCGCTTATGGCGGTATCCGGTACACTGCATTTTGTCTATTACATTTATGCTGAAGGATATCCTCATGTACCAGGATCTTATTCGTAACGAACTGAACGAAGCGGCGGAAACGCAGGCTAACTTTTTAAAAGATGACGCCAATATTCACGCCATTCAGCGCGCGGCGGTCCTGTTAGCAGACAGCTTTAAAGCTGGTGGCAAGGTGCTTTCCTGTGGCAACGGCGGTTCCCATTGCGACGCCATGCACTTTGCGGAAGAGTTGACCGGTCGCTACCGTGAAAATCGTCCGGGCTACCCGGCAATTGCCATTTCTGACGTTAGCCATATTTCCTGCGTCGGCAACGATTTTGGTTTCAACGACATTTTCTCCCGTTACGTTGAAGCAGTAGGTCGCGAAGGCGATGTGCTGCTGGGGATCTCCACTTCCGGTAACTCTGCGAACGTGATCAGGGCGATCGCGGCGGCGCGTGAGAAGGGGATGAAAGTGATCACCCTGACAGGTAAAGACGGCGGCAAAATGGCTGGCACGGCAGATATCGAAATTCGCGTTCCACACTTTGGCTATGCCGACCGTATTCAGGAAATTCACATTAAAGTTATCCATATCCTGATCCAGTTAATTGAAAAAGAGATGGTTAAGTGAGTCTTGCGTAGGCTGGATAAGGCGTTTACGCGCATCCGGCATTTGTTCGCTGATACCTGATGCGACGCTGGCGCATCTTATCAGGCCTACAAATCTGTACCCGAACCGTAAGCCGAATAAAGCGTTCATGTCGCATTCGGCCTGAAAATCTTTAAATCAATCTTCGCCGGGGGCTATTCGCCCTCGCTGTTGTGGAGGTTACCGATGTGCGAACTGCTCGGGATGAGCGCCAACGTCCCAACCGATATCTGCTTTAGTTTCACCGGACTGGTGCAGCGTGGTGGTGGAACCGGGCCACATAAAGATGGCTGGGGCATCACCTTTTACGAAGGTAAAGGCTGTCGCACATTTAAGGATCCGCAACCCAGTTTTAATTCCCCCATCGCCAAACTGGTCCAGGACTACCCGATAAAATCCTGCTCGGTAATCGCTCATATTCGCCAGGCGAATCGGGGCGAGGTGGCGCTGGAAAATACCCACCCGTTCACCCGTGAGCTGTGGGGACGCCACTGGACCTACGCTCATAACGGGCAATTGAGAGGCTACAAATCACTGGAAACCGGCAACTTCCGTCCGGTAGGCGAAACTGACAGCGAAAAAGCCTTCTGTTGGTTGTTGTATAAACTGACGCAGCGTTACCCGCGCACGCCAGGCAACATGGCGGCGGTGTTTAAATATATCGCCTCACTGGCGGATGAACTGCGTGAGAAGGGCGTCTTCAACATGCTGCTTTCGGATGGGCGCTATGTAATGGCGTATTGCTCGACTAATCTGCACTGGATCACCCGCCGCGCGCCGTTTGGCGTAGCAACATTGTTGGATCAGGATATGGAAATCGACTTTAGCTCGCAGACCACACCGAATGATGTGGTCACGGTGATTGCGACTCAGCCGCTGACGGGCAATGAAACCTGGCAAAAGATTATGCCAGGCGAGTGGCGGTTATTTTGCTTCGGGGAGCGTGTAGTTTGATGCCAGTTGTGGCTGCACCACTTCGTGGCTCAACGGCTTGCTGACCACGTAACGACCATTGACCACAGAAACTATCGGTGGCTTACGAGTTTGTTCAAAGTAGTCGTAACCCGGCTTAAGCTGCTCCCAGAAATCCTTAAAATTGGAATACTTGTGGCGCTGCATATTGGCGTCGGTCATGCGGAAAGGGTAAATGCTCACCTGCACGCTCGGCTGACCAAACACCAGCGCACCAGTAACGAACTGGAATATCTCATCAATCCCCTGATTGGTCATCGCATAGCAGCCGATGGAAACACAGTCGCCGTGAATCATCAGATATTTCCCTTCGTAACCATGCGCGCGGTCATAGGCGTTGGGGAAACCAATATTAATTGCTTTGTAGTAACGGCTATCTGGTTTTAGCTGATTACGCTGAACGCTATAAAACCCTTCCGGGCTTTTGAAATCGCCCTGACGCTGTTTTGGCCCTAATCCGCCGGAATATTTACAGATTTTATAACTGTCGAGCAGTTGATATTGCTCACCCATTTTGACGTAGAGATCGAGCGTTCGCTCTTCCTTGAAGATCTGAATGTAGACAGGGGAGCCCATCAACTGTTGCTTATACTCTTTGCTCACTGGCGTGGTTGAGCTACTGCTGCCCAGCAAACCGGCAAACGAAACGCACGGGATCAACAACATCGCAAGAATGAATGCGATTTTACGCATACTGCTTATTCCTTGATAAAACGGTTATACACGCCAGGACGGCAAAATAGAGCCCAAATCAGAAAACTCTGGATTTGGAGCGCTCACATTAGCACCAAAAGAGTTTTACGCAAGCCTGTCGGCGCAGGGTTTACAAATTTAGCATAAGAGGCGATTTTCAAAAGTCCGAAAAGCGCATGTAGGGGGGATTTATTACTTATTTCCTAAGATTATGAAACCCCGATATTAATATGCAAATAAGCAATTAATAATCCCGCTTTCCCTCCCGGTACTCTAAAATTCTCGCTTCAATTTAGCCGGTTTATATTCTTCATGTTTTTGTTCTCTCGAGACAGGTTGCTGTGCCTGAGCGTGTTTTCTTTGTCCCTTTTGCTTCCTTTACTTGCCAGCGCCACTACCTCACACACTACCTTTAGCTACGCCGCCCGCCAGCGGATGCAAAACCGTGCGCGATTATTCAAGCGGTACCAGGCGCATCTGAAAAAACAGGCCAGCTACATTGTGGAAGGTGATGCACAAAGCAGAAAGGCGCTACGCCAGCACAATCGGGCGCAGATTAAGCAGCATCCCGAATGGTTTCCCGGCCCGTTGAAGTTGAGCGACCGACGCTGGCAGGCGCTGGCGGAGAACAATCATTTTTTAAGCAGCGACCATCTGCATAACATCACCGAAGTGGCGATTCACCGTCTGGAGCAACAGATTGGCAAGCCCTACGTCTGGGGCGGTACACGGCCCGCTCAAGGCTTCGACTGTAGTGGGTTAGTTTTTTACGCCTACAACAAGGTCCTCGAGGCGAAACTCCCGCGCACGGCTAATGAGATGTACCACTACCGTCGGGCAACGATTGTGGCGAATAACGACCTGCGCCGGGGGGATTTGCTGTTTTTCCATATTTACAGCCGCGAGATTGCCGACCATATGGGCGTGTATCTGGGCGATGGGCAATTTATCGAATCGCCGCGCACCGGCGAAACCATTCGGATAAGTCGGTTAGCCGAACCTTTCTGGCAGGACCATTTTTTGGGAGCGCGACGGATTTTGACAGAAGAGACGATTTTGTAGGACGGATAAGGCATTCACGCTGCATCCGGCGATTGTGCACGGATGCCTGATGCGACGCTGGCGCGTCTTATCATGCCTACAAACCTGCGCCAGAACGGTAGGCCGGATAAGGCGTTTACGCCGCATCCGGCAGCTGCGCGCCGATGCCTGATGCGACGCTGGTGCGTTTTATCATGCCTACAAAACCTGCGTATTTTTTGCGAGCCGCTTTCCCGATATAACACAACGTCATTGTCGATTTTTCCTTTTCTTCTTACCGTTGAGAAAAAGGAGTCGTTATGTCTGAATATCGTCGTTATTACATCAAGGGGGGAAGCTGGTTTTTCACGGTAAATTTACGGAATCGTCGAAGCCAGCTTTTGACCACCCATTACCAGACGCTTCGTAACGCTATTGTTAAAGTTAAGCAAGCCAGACCTTTTGAAATTAACGCCTGGGTTGTTTTGCCGGAGCATATGCACTGTATCTGGACATTACCCGAGAACGATGATGATTTTTCCTCCCGCTGGCGGGAGATTAAAAAGCAATTCACCCATGCTTGTGGATTGAAAAATATCTGGCAACCGCGTTTTTGGGAGCATGCCATTCGCAATACCAAAGACTATCGCCATCATGTTGATTATATTTATATAAATCCAGTGAAACATGGCTGGGTAAAGCAGGTGAGTGATTGGCCATTCTCAACGTTTCATCGCGATGTCGCGCGAGGGTTATATCGCATTGATTGGGCGGGAGACATAACGTATTTTAGTGCCGGGGAGCGTATCATTTTATAACTGTGCACTGGCGCCGGATGCGCTTACGCTTATCCGACCTACAAATCTGTGCTTTAACCGTAGGCCGGATAAGGCGTTCACGCCGCATCCGGCAATTGTGCGCTGGCGCCGGATGTCTACATCAACGCCCCCATAATCTTCAACTCCAGCTCATCCGGCACTTCGTTATACGACAACACATGCAGCCCCGGCGCAAACAACCTTGCATAGCGCGCCAGCAAAGGGCGCAACTGCGGCGGCACCAGTAGCACCGGGTCTTTCCCCGCCGCTTTCATCTGCTCCTTCACCTGCGGCATTGTGTTCTGAAACTGGCTGAGCATATTCGGGTCAACCGGCACGCTGTCGAGCATCACTTTGCCGCCTTGTTGCGCTTGATTCACCACGTTGGTCAGCAGATTTTCCAGCTCATTATTCAGCGTATACACCGTCAGCTCCTGCTTGCGAACGAACGGATGGGTGATACTGCGCCGTAGTGCCAGGCGTACATCGGCCGCCAGCAGAATATGATCTTTGGTGACGGTGCTACTGGCGACCAGCACGGTGGCGATGGTGACAATATCGCGCAGGGAAACGCCTTCGGTCAGCAGCGCCCGGTACACTTTCAGCAACAGGCTGTAATTGAGCGCCGCGCTTAAATCCTCTGCCAGCCGTGGTGCCATCGACGACAAACGGTTATGCAACTGCGTGATGTCGTCATAGTTAAACAAATCAGGAATATAGCTGCGCACAATCTTATTCACATGAGTGGCAATCACGCTGGCGCTGTCGATCACCTGATACCCCATATTCAGCGCCTTCGCCTTCTGCGCAGGCTGGATCCAGGTGACAGGCATCCCGTACGCCGGGTCGTTCCCCAGCATGCCGTGGAGGGCAGGGCCATCAGTTTATCCGCCGGAATATCCGCTTCATCGGCCTTAATACCGTTGATGAAAATAGCGTACTGGCTGGGCTTGAGGCGAAAGTTTTCCCGAATGCGGATCTCCGGCAGCAGCACGCCGTTGCCGTCGGAAATCACCTGCCGCACGCCGCGAATCCGCTGGGTGAGCGGGTTACCCTGGGCTTTATCGACCAGCGCCACCAGCTTGTAGCCAAGGCTTAAACTGATAGGCTCAATGAGCGGAATGGTTTCCCAACTGACCTGTTGCTCGCTGGTTTCAGTGATGGTGCGGGTCAGCGTTTCGAGGCTTTTTTCTTCCACCTCCGCCGCTTGCGGGCGTTTACTCATTCGCCAGCCGGTATAGCCAAGCAGGGCGCTGAACATCAGGAATGGGAAGTGCGGCATTCCCGGCACCACCGCCAGCACGAACATAATCCCGGTGGCGGTGTAGAGCACCGACGGGCTTGCCAGCAACTGGTGGCGCACGTCATGGGCGATATCGCCGTTGTCGCTGACGCGGGTGACGATAATCGCCGCCGCAGTGGAGAGCAGCAGGGAAGGGATCTGCGCCACCAGGCCGTCGCCGATGGTCATCAGCACATATTGCTGGAAGGCGGCATCGGCGCTCAGGTTGTATTTAAAGATCCCGATACAGACGCCGCCGATCAGGTTGATCGCCAGAATCATCATCCCGGCGATGGCATCCCCGCGTACAAACTTCGATGCCCCGTCCATCGCGCCGTAAAAATCGGCCTCGCTGGCGACATCTTTGCGGCGGGTCTGCGCCTGTGCCTGGTTGATCAACCCGGCGTTAAGATCGGCGTCAATTGCCATCTGCTTGCCGGGCATCGCGTCCAGGGTAAAGCGGGCAGAAACCTCGGAAATACGCTCGGCCCCTTTGGTGACGACGATAAAGTTGATTGTCAACAGCGTCAGTAAATCTGAGCGCGAGAGCATTATCGCCGCGCTACACGGACAGTCGATTTTCAATGGCGGCGGGTTGTCGCCGTTAAATAAAATCACTCCGACTCGCAAGGCTAAACCGGCTACTGTCGCGGTACCGGAAGAGACGGAGAAAAAAGCGCGCGACGTGAATGAGAAAACGGCATTGTTGAAGAAGAGATCCGCCACCGAGCTTGGCGAGCTTGCGACCAGTATCAACACCATCGCCCGTCATGCCCATATGGAAGCGAATCTGGAAATGGAGATAGTCCCACAGGGATTACGCGTGCTGATTAAAGACGATCAGAACCGCAATATGTTTGAACGCGGCAGCGCAAAGATTATGCCGTTCTTTAAAACGCTGCTGGTGGAGCTCGCGCCGGTGTTCGACTCGCTCGACAATAAAATTATTATTACCGGGCATACCGACGCGATGGCCTACAAAAACAATATCTACAACAACTGGAACCTCTCGGGCGACCGCGCGCTTTCGGCTCGTCGGGTGCTGGAAGACGCCGGGATGCCGGAAGATAAAGTGATGCAGGTGAGCGCAATGGCGGACCAGATGTTGCTGGATGCGAAAAATCCGCAAAGTGCGGGCAACCGACGTATTGAGATTATGGTGCTGACCAAAAGCGCGTCCGATACGCTGTATCAATACTTTGGTGAGCATGGAGATAAAGTGGTGCAGCCGCTGGTGAAAAAACTGGATAGGCAGAACGGGTAGCAAAAGTGGCCTTCTGTAGACCGGATAAGCGCTGCGCATCCGGCGATAAAGGGGATTGATTGCAGAATTTTTATGCGTTTCTCAAACTCTAAAAACACTGTATACTTTACCAGTATTGAGAGGTGAGCAATGCGTAAAATCATAATCTTCACTTTCTTATGCACCCTGTGAATTTATACATATAAAGAGATTATACACACAAAAGCAAAATCAGTAAGTGCCGCGTTTATTCGGATTCACGCTAAACTTCCGTAGAGCATTACCCGACTTAAGCACCTTTGAAGCTTGCTCATTAGCGGCATCTGAGAAGGTGCTTTTTCCGTTCTCAACTCTGACATTTTTACCACAATTGATACGGGCTTGAAGTTGCTCATTAGTAAGTTCACTCGTAGAGCGATTATATAGCTCCTGACACATCAACATACCATTACCTAAACTTGTCGTAGTGTTCCCTGTATTCTTTTTACTGGTAGAACCGCCATCATTCGTGGTAGCGGTCTTGCCAGTAGCAGATGAAATATCAGTTTGCCCTACGATTGAACGAAACTCTACACCTTGGAAGGTCATCTGAATACGAAGACCATTAGCAATGGTATGCTCTTTACTCGCTTTAAACTGAGTAATGATACTATCAGTGATAGATATTCCATCTTTACAAACAATAGTGATGATTTGCTTCTGGTCTCGCTATTGTTCAACCGTAGAAATAAAGGTTTCTACAAGTTGCCCCTGTCTGGTTAATAGAACTGAACCCGTCGAATCAACCACTACAACACCGCTAATAGAGATGGTCTTAGGTGCTCTCTGAACATTATCAGTGATAGTTTGCCCCGATTGCATAGCCTGAGTTGTCACCATCATAGGGCTGTCATATTCCATCTGTTCAGTTGCTGATAAGGTTAAGAAGGCATCTACATTATCTCTTAAGTGAAAATAGATACCATCTTTGCCAGTGTAACGAATCTGATTAGAGTAAATCATTAAATTCTCCTTTGATTTCAAAGGCTTAGTGTATTTTAATCATTTTTATCCAAGCCTTTGATATATAAGTGTTTTCTCTGTTAAGCGTGAGCTACGTAAATTCTATTTTTCAGTGCAGGTATTAACTTTGCTTTATTCACGTAGCATTCGACTATTCATAGTTGAATCGTCATACTAGATAAAGATTAATAGATTGCCATGTGTGGCAATAAATATTAGTAGTTCTAACATTGTTTATTCCTCTGGGTAAGCTGAGCTAATCAAGGTATCTTCCTGCATACGATTAATATGCGATGTGGTTCTTTCATCAATAACCTTTCCATCAAGTACCGTCTGAGTTGTGATATTGATTGTCTGAGGCTGAATATTTACTGACGGCTTGATAACCTTTAAATCTTGTGTGAATGTTTCCACTCGACCTTTCAGATTATTTAATGCTTCAGGTGAAAACTGTGGAACATCCTTTGATTTGCCCTGAACCATAGCCCATAAAACAGCGGCTAAAGAGTTCATGTCACCAGTCAATGCTTGGTCTGTGGGTTCCACCTTTGACCTTACAACTTTATCAATTGGATTATCTGACTTACTCATCTGACGTTCATAGAACGGTTTAACAATGGAGTTAATCACATCAGTTGCCATACCGACAATCATTACTTTGGTAATTGCATCAGCTACAGATAATTTTCCTTTACCACCTTCAACACTACCGGAACGTGAATTAATTCTTCCTGCTGCTGTATTTGCTACATTTCCAAGCGTGGAAATAGCCCTAATTAAGCTCCAGATACCACCTACAGCACCAATACCAGACCTTACAGCGACAATACCAGCAAGTCCCTTTAATGCACTTAACAGGCCATTTGCGATACCATCAGCTACAGCTTTTTGAGTGTCATTTAATTCTCTGTAAGCAAGGGTCACTCTGTCAAAGAATCCCTGCACTCGGTAGCTAATCGTGGTTAAATCATCAATACCGTTTGACATACTTTTCATCAAGTCGCCAAAATGTTCACCAAGATTTTTAGATTGACCACCCAGTGAATTAAGTAAATTAGTCAGTGACCTTGTAAAGTCTGTTAAACCTTCCTGTGAACCGTCGAACATTAAGGCCAGATTATTATTCCATGAATTAGAAAGGCGGCCTAACTGCGTCTGAGTAGAGTTAATAATCTTTTCCCATCCACCAGCTTTATCAATCATCCTTCCCATTTCAGCGGATACTTTAGGAAGAACATCTTTAGAAAGAACTTTACCGTTCTTCATAGCTGCATCTAATTGCTCGGTAGTCATCCCAAGGCTTCTGGCAAATAACTGGAAAGCACCTGCCATTCTGTCACCTAATTGACCACGTAGCTCTTCAGCCTGAATCTTGCCTTTGCTCGCCATCTGCTCGAAAGCTTTCAGAATCCCGTTAATTTCATCAGTGCTTAAACCCATTAGTCGGGATGTACCAATCACATTAGAAAATAAGGATTCTTTCTGGTCTGCATTCATATCACCAGCACCAGCGGAAAACTTAGCAAAGCTACTTAATGTTTCAATCTGGTCTACACCTGTATTATTAGCAAGATTCTTAACGAAGTCTGTAGCTCGTTTAGCGCCTTCATCGCCTAATACAAATTGTGCCGCTCGTTGTGATGCTTCTTTTTTCAGGCCAATCTCCATAACCTTCTTGTAAGCTTCTAAGGCTGTCTGAAAACTATAAATGGCTGTACCTGCTTTGATTGCACTTGTAGCTAATACATCCAGACCATTCGAAGCATTTTCACTGTGATTATTTTTGCTGGTGGTCTTGTTAAACTTAGAAAGTGTTTCACGAAGAGACTGATTTAATTTTGCTAACTCACGATTAAAAGCTTCGTTTCCAAGTGTCTTGGATTTACTGCTTAAGCTGTAATACTGGCTTCTAAAATATTTCTCAAGCAGAGGATTAAAGTCACGAAGTTTGCTCATATTCACGCTATGCGCTGCTGTGATTGCTCTGTTGCT
>NZ_BBMY01000096.1 GCF_000759775.1 Escherichia albertii NBRC 107761 = DSM 17582 | reverse complement strand
TTTTACTTATCCGTCCTGCTTTTGCATCCACTCCACCACAAAATCAGCCAGCCCCTCAACATCATTAATATCCAGTAAGGCGACATCAATATTTAGCGGTATATCGCTGGCCACAGCAATAACATGCTCGTCCATCACCAACTCTTCCGGTCGATGTCCGGCTCCATCGCGAAAAAGCACAATCTTTGCGATCTCTTCATGCTTAAACCCTTCGACCAGAATCAAATCCAGCTTTGAGGTATCCATCCGACTTGCGAGAAAATGTAGATCCAGCTCTTCTTCGTCTGGTGTTTCCGTCATCAAAGCCCATCGCTGCTGGCTGGCAACGATGGTTTGCGCCGCGCCAGCTTTGCGCAATTCATAGCTATCTTTGCCCGGTTTATCAACATCCATATCATGGTGTGTATGCTTAATCAGCCCCGGACGGATCCCTCTGGCGCATAATGCTGGGATCAGTTTTTTCAGTAGCGTAGTTTTTCCAGTGCCACTCCACGCGGCAAAGGCGAGTAACGGTATCATCGTTTTTCCTGCCATCGGGCAAGCTCCTCTGGCGTATTCACGTTTACAAATGCCTCTTTATGATCGCTGAAATCAACCGCATGACCGCCAGCCAGCCGCATAAATGCCATTACCCGGCGTTCTCCTGCTTGCAGATATTCCTGTAATAGCGGTTCAATAGTACGGTTTACCAGAGCAATAGTCGGGTGATCGCGTTCACCGTCGTGGACCCACACGACAGGCGCATCTTTGCGCTGATGATTAAGCCGGGAGGCTAAAGCATGGGGAATGTAAGGCGTATCGCACGGACAAAACAAAAACCACTCACCCGCTTCCTGCTGCATTACTGAAAGCATTCCTGCCAGAGGGCCTGGGTAATCCGCCAGAGAATCCGCTATCACTTTCAGGCCGCTTGCCTGATAGATTTCCTGATGGCGATTGGCATTAACCACGACGTGAGAGAGCTGCGTCATAAGCGCGTCAGCGACATGTTGCCATAACGGTTTGCCGTTTAATTCAAGCAATCCTTTATCCGCGCCGCCCATCCGTCTGGCCTTACCGCCCGCCAGTACTACGCCTGTTATCGTCGTCATCAGATTCACCGATATCGCCTCTTTTATTGTGGGATTGACCCTGCTAACGTGTCTGTCTCAAGAGTAAGGAGCATTACCATGAAATGTAAACGTCTGAATGAAGTTATTGAACTCCTCCAGCCAGCCTGGCAAAAAGAGCCGGATCTTAACCTGCTGCAATTTTTGCAAAAATTGGCGAAAGAGTCAGGTTTTGATGGTGAACTGGCGGATTTGACGGATGATATTCTGATCTATCATCTGAAAATGCGTGATTCCGCGAAAGACGCGGTGATCCCTGGTTTACAGAAAGATTATGAAGAAGATTTCAAAACGGCGCTGTTACGTGCACGTGGCGTAATTAAAGAGTAAAAGCTTGTAAGCGCCGCCAACAAAATCATCGCGAAATGATATCCTTCATCATTCGTAATGTTTTCCGGATGATGGGATGAATAACAACGCATTTACTTTCCAGACACTACACCCGGATACCATCATGGATGCTCTGTTTGAGCAAGGGATCCGGGTGGATTCCGGTCTTACCCCGCTTAACAGCTATGAAAACCGTGTCTATCAATTTCAGGACGAAGATCGCCGACGCTTTGTCGTCAAATTCTATCGCCCTGAACGTTGGACAGCCGAGCAAATCCTCGAAGAACATCAATTTGCGTTGCAGTTAGTAAACGATGAAGTTCCGGTCGCAGCGCCTGTGGTCTTTAATGGGCAGACTTTATTGCGTCATCAGGGATTTTATTTCGCCGTTTTTCCAAGTGTCGGTGGTCGTCAGTTCGAAGCTGATAATATCGATCAGATGGAAGCGGTTGGGCGTTATTTAGGACGTATGCACCAGACGGGACGCAAACAGCTTTTTATCCATCGCCCGACCATCGGTTTGAATGAATATCTCATTGAGCCACGCAAACTGTTTGAGGACGCTACACTGATACCTTCTGGGTTGAAAGCGGCATTCCTGAAAGCGACAGATGAGTTGATCGCTGCCGTTACAGCACACTGGCGGGAAGATTTTACCGTTCTGCGGTTACATGGAGACTGCCATGCCGGGAATATTTTCTGGCGTGATGGACCCCTGTTTGTCGATTTAGACGATGCACGTAATGGCCCAGCTGTACAGGATCTTTGGATGTTGCTGAATGGCGATAAAGCCGAGCAAAGGATGCAGCTGGAAACCATTATTGAAGCTTATGAAGAGTTTAGCGATTTCGACACCGCTGAAATTGGACTTATTGAACCTTTACGCGCTATGCGTTTGGTTTATTATCTTGCCTGGCTAATGCGACGTTGGGCTGATCCCGCGTTCCCGAAAAATTTCCCGTGGTTAGTCGGGGAAGATTACTGGCGGCGGCAGACAGCGACCTTTATAGAGCAGGTAAAAGTTCTACAAGAACCCCCTTTGCAATTAACACCTATGTATTAATCGGAGAGAGTAGATCATGAAAAAGATTTGGCTGGCGCTGGCTGGTTTAGTTTTAGCGTTTAGCGTATCGGCGGCGCAGTATGAAGATGGTAAACAGTACACCACTCTGGAAAAACCGGTTGCTGGCGCGCCGCAAGTGCTGGAGTTTTTCTCTTTCTTCTGCCCACACTGCTATCAGTTTGAAGAAGTTCTGCATATTTCAGATAACGTGAAGAAAAAACTGCCGGAAGGCGTGAAGATGACTAAATACCACGTCAATTTCATGGGCGGGGACCTGGGCAAAGATTTGACTCAGGCATGGGCTGTAGCGATGGCTCTGGGTGTAGAAAATAAAGTGACTGTTCCGCTGTTTGAAGGCGTACAGAAAACGCAAACTATTCGCTCTGCGGCTGATATCCGTAATGTCTTTATCAACGCGGGTATTAAAGGTGAAGAGTATGATGCGGCATGGAACAGCTTTGTTGTTAAATCCCTGGTCGCACAGCAAGAAAAAGCGGCAGCCGATCTGCAATTGCAGGGGGTTCCGGCGATGTTCGTTAACGGCAAATATCAGCTGAACCCGCAGGGTATGGACACCAGTAATATGGATGTTTTTGTTCAGCAGTATGCTGATACGGTGAAATATCTGTCCGAGAAGAAATAAGTTTTCTCATATTATAAAAAGCCCGTGAATATTCACGGGCTTTTTAGTTATTAGAATAAATATAAATACTTTCTGATAATTCATCTCGTTGCTGGACAATATGAATCCTGTAGAGGATATTCGCGTAGCGGTATACTTAATCGCGTTACTCTTCTTCAGGGATAAATTTATGATACGTAAATCAATAGCCGGTTTGGTTATTGCTGTTGTTGTCATTCTGGGTAGTGGTACATGGTTTTCTGGTATGAAAACCATGTACCGCTGTGGAGCATATTATTAGCCAATAAAAATAGCAATAGCACTCATGATATGACGCTGAGCTATAAAAATTATAAAAGGGGATTTTTTAGTTCATCTTTCCAGATTGCTCTGACCATTTAATAATGGTATTACAGAGAGTGAAATTAAATCCGGTCAGAGTATTGTACTGAATATCAATGTTGATCATGGCCCCTTTCCGCTGAGCCAGCTTTCAAAGGGTAATATAAAGCCAACTATAGCAACGACAAAGGTATCTCTGGCCAAGAATGAGGTTACACAATCCTACTACACTGCAACGAAAGGTAAGACACCGTTCGCTGCTGATATTGTGGTTGCATTTGGTGGAGCGCTAACCACAGAGGTGAATATAACTCCAGCAAAATTTCAGGATATCTCTTATGAAGATGGTAAGTTCATGTTTCGTGGTGATGATAGTTCACCGTCAAATATGGCAGTAACTGGATACCTGAATAATGTTATCGTAAATCTGGATTCCATAACTAAACTTACAGCAAATTCGATGACTGTTAACGCATTATCTCATATGGAGGAAATGAGATATCCAGTGGGAATAAGTGATTTAAAATTTAATAAGGTTAGGCTTCAGGTACTTGATAACGATATTGCTAAAATTAATGCTTTTACTGCCAAAATAATACTTGAACGCACAAAGGATAAGAAATATATAAATGCTAATTTTTCCTACGCTATTGACACTTTAAAAAAGGGCGATCAGAACTTTGGTAGTGGCGATATGTCATTACAATTTGATGCTATTGATCCCAACGCTTTCAGAGCATTTATTGAATACTACAATACTTCATTACGCAATCAGTTGGCAAATAATCCTGATTTAATAAAAGATGAAAATGCGATGGATGATCTCCGGGTTGGGGTACTGGGAGAAAGTTTGCTAATTTTGTTAAAAAGTGAGCCTGTTATTCAGATCCCTGTTAAATGGAAAAATACTGTTGGGGAATTGAAGGGGCACCTGAATATTGCTACGGATGGAGCTCGATCTGTTGATAATAGTATAAAGTCGTTGGACCTGAATATTTTTCTGCCATTTAATGTTATTGGTGAATTGGAGAAACAGATCAATTTATCAGAAGGTAAAAACACCGAGACTGCACAGCGAATGGCAGAACAAGCGCTCGCAGAATTTAAGGATACGGGGCAACAACTTGATTTACTTAAGTTTGATGATAATGCCGGTTCACTACAACTTCACTATGAACAGGGAAAAGTGAATTTTAACGGTAATGAAATGACAGACATGGCGTTTTTTATGCGTATGACACGTTTGATGCCGTGATATCTGTTGCTCGCCCAGGGAATTTCCGGGGCGAGCAACGCTACTCAATCTTGCCGATGGGAAGAAATAAGCGTGTTCAGGTACTGATCTTTCTCTTGCCAGAGAGTGTTTAGCCATAACTGAAATCGACGCTTAAATGCCTTATCGTTCACATAATCGCCATGTAATTCATCAGCAATGGGCTGCAGCTCAACCTTTACAACAATTCGCGTTAACTTCCCACTTAACATATCGAAAAAGGGCTGACGATTGTTTTCTGGATAACAGAGCGTGACATTAAGCAATTTATCAAATTGTTTGCCCAGCACATTCAATGCCATTGCAATCCCCGCCGCTTTTGGTGGCAACAGATTTTTATAGGGGGAACGTGTTTGCTGATGTTTTTCTTCAGTGAAGCGGGAGCCTTCGACAAAATTAACAATTGTGGTGGGATGCAGGCGAAACTTCTCACATGAGCGCCGGGTGGTTTCCACGTCCTTACCGCGTCGTTCCGGGTGGCGCAGTAAATAAGTGCGGGAATAGCGCCTCATAAACGGCATATCCAGTGCCCAGCATGCCAGACCAAGAAAAGGCACCCAGGCTAGCTGTTGTTTGAGAAAATATTTATTCATCGGAATGTGCTTACGAAACAGCACGCACAGTACAACAATATCTGCCCAGCTACGGTGGTTACAAATAAGCAGATACCAGTTCTTTTTACTTAACCCTTCCAGCCCATGAACTTCCCATTGTAGATGTGGATTAAGATGCAGCAATAGCGCCAGCCCTTCACACCAACAAAACATCATAAAATCACAGAAACTCGACACCTTTCGCCAAATTATTGGCACAGGGAACAATAGCTTTACGATCCCGGCAATGATGATCGGGACAGAACAAAATATAGTGACCAGGATGGTCAATACGATACTCAGCAAAAGGGTTATCGCAGCGAGTATTCTCGTCATAATTAATTTATTCAAAAAGTTAGCCATAGACAGTGCGCGAAAGACGCGCAAGGCGCAGATTTTATCAGAAAACGGTACAAATAACGGATGATCCTTAAATAGAAAAACAAATTATATCTATCCACATTAGAAAAAATCCCTCCCTCCTAATTATTAGCAAAGAATTTAATTTTAACCATATGAAAAACAACAATAAATATTATTCTGTAAAAAGCATGATAATAAATTAAAAACGATGTAAATAATTTATGCACAAAGTTATCCACATGGTGATTTGCGAGCGATCCAGAAGATCTACAAAAGATTCTCGCCAGAAGTGGTGAAAAACTCATGTTTTCATCCTGTCTGTGGCATCCTTTACTCATAATCTGATAAACAGGTACGGACATTATGGTTCAGATCCCCCAAAACCCACTTATCCTTGTAGATGGTTCATCTTATCTTTATCGCGCATATCACGCGTTTCCGCCGTTGACCAACAGCGCAGGCGAACCGACAGGTGCGATGTACGGTGTCCTCAACATGCTGCGCAGTCTGATCATGCAATATAAACCGACGCACGCTGCGGTGGTCTTTGACGCCAAGGGAAAAACCTTTCGTGATGAACTGTTTGAACATTACAAATCACATCGCCCGCCGATGCCGGACGATCTGCGAGCGCAGATCGAACCCTTGCATGCGATGGTAAAAGCGATGGGCCTACCGCTGCTGGCCGTTTCTGGCGTAGAAGCGGACGATGTTATCGGCACTCTGGCGCGCGAAGCAGAAAAAGCTGGGCGTCCAGTGCTGATCAGCACCGGTGATAAAGATATGGCGCAACTGGTGACGCCTAATATCACTCTGATCAATACCATGACGAATACCATCCTCGGCCCGGATGAAGTTGTGAACAAATACGGCGTACCGCCAGAATTGATTATCGATTTCCTGGCGTTGATGGGCGATTCCTCCGATAACATTCCGGGCGTACCGGGTGTAGGTGAAAAAACTGCGCAGGCACTGCTACAAGGTCTTGGTGGGCTGGATACGCTGTATGCCGAGCCAGAAAAAATCGCCGGATTGAGCTTCCGTGGCGCCAAAACAATGGCGGCAAAGCTCGAGCAAAATAAAGAAGTGGCTTACCTCTCATATCAACTGGCGACGATTAAAACCGATGTTGAGTTGGAGCTAACTTGTGAGCAACTGGAAGTGCAGCAACCTGCGGCGGAAGAGTTGCTGGGACTGTTTAAGAAGTATGAGTTCAAACGCTGGACTGCCGATGTAGAAGCAGGTAAATGGCTGCAGGCTAAAGGGGCGAAACCTGTCGCTAAGCCGCAAGAAACTCTCGTTACCGACGAAGCACCGGAAGTGAATGCGACGACGATATCCTATGACAATTATGTCACTATTCTGGACGAAGACACGCTGAAAGCGTGGATTACCAGGCTGGAGAAAGCGCCGGTGTTTGCTTTTGATACTGAAACCGACAGCCTCGATAACATCTCAGCCAATCTGGTTGGGCTTTCTTTTGCTATCGAGCCGGGCGTAGCGGCATATGTTCCGGTTGCTCATGATTATCTTGATGCGCCCGAGCAGATATCGCGCGAACGCGTGTTGGAACTGCTAAAACCGCTGCTGGAAGATGAGAAGGCGCTGAAGGTCGGGCAAAACCTGAAATACGATCGCGGTATCCTGGCGAACTACGACATTGAACTACGCGGTATTGCGTTTGATACCATGCTGGAGTCCTACATTCTCAATAGCGTTGCCGGACGTCATGACATGGACAGCCTCGCGGAACGTTGGTTGAAGCACAAAACCATTACTTTTGAAGAGATTGCGGGTAAAGGTAAAAATCAACTCACCTTTAATCAGATAGCTCTGGAAGAGGCCGGACGTTATGCTGCTGAAGATGCGGATGTCACCTTACAGTTGCATCTGAAAATGTGGCCAGAGCTGCAAAAACATAAAGGTCCGTTGAACGTCTTTGAGAACATCGAAATGCCGCTGGTGCCGGTGATTTCACGCATTGAACGTAACGGCGTGAAGATCGATCCGAAAGTACTGCACAATCATTCTGAAGAGCTCACTCTGCGTCTGGCGGAGCTGGAAAAGAAAGCGCACGAGATTGCCGGGGAAGAGTTTAATCTTTCTTCTACCAAGCAGTTACAAACTATTCTGTTTGAAAAACAGGGAATTAAGCCGCTGAAGAAAACGCCGGGTGGCGCGCCGTCAACGTCGGAAGAAGTGCTGGAAGAGCTGGCGCTGGATTATCCGTTGCCGAAAGTCATTCTGGAGTATCGAGGTCTGGCGAAGCTGAAGTCGACTTACACCGACAAGCTGCCGTTGATGATCAACCCGAAAACCGGGCGCGTGCATACGTCGTACCACCAGGCGGTGACGGCAACAGGACGTTTGTCGTCAACGGATCCTAACCTGCAAAACATTCCGGTACGTAACGAAGAAGGCCGCCGTATCCGCCAGGCGTTTATTGCGCCGCAGGATCACGTGATTGTTTCGGCGGACTACTCACAGATTGAACTGCGTATCATGGCGCATCTCTCGCGTGACAAGGGGTTGCTGACGGCGTTCGCCGAAGGAAAAGATATCCATCGGGCTACGGCGGCAGAAGTGTTTGGTTTGCCGCTGGAGACTGTCACCAGCGAACAACGTCGTAGCGCAAAAGCCATCAACTTTGGTTTGATTTACGGCATGAGCGCTTTCGGCCTGGCGCGCCAACTGAATATTCCACGCAAAGAGGCGCAGAAGTACATGGACCTTTACTTCGAACGCTATCCGGGCGTGCTGGAGTATATGGAGCGCACTCGTGCTCAGGCGAAAGAACAAGGTTATGTTGAAACGCTGGAAGGCCGTCGTCTGTATCTGCCGGATATTAAGTCCAGCAATGCCGCACGTCGTGCAGGAGCGGAACGTGCGGCAATTAACGCACCAATGCAGGGAACCGCCGCTGACATTATTAAACGGGCGATGATTGCCGTTGATGCATGGCTACAAGCCGAGAAACCGCGCGTGCGCATGATTATGCAGGTACACGATGAACTGGTGTTTGAAGTTCACAAAGACGATCTCGATGTGGTGGCGAAGAAGATCCATCAACTGATGGAAAACTGTACTCGTCTGGATGTGCCGTTGCTGGTGGAAGTCGGTAGCGGCGAAAACTGGGATCAGGCGCACTAAGATTCTCCCGAACAAGCCTTTTTTTCGTAAGTAAGCAACATAAGTAGCAATGTTTTGTGATGGGTATTAGAAATTCCTATGCAACAACTGAAAAAAAATGCTTTCTGAACTGAACAAAAAAGAGTAAAGTTACTCGCGTAGGGTACAGAGGTAAGATGTTCTATCTTTCAGACCTTTTACTTCACGTAATCGGATTTGGCTGAATATTTTAGCCGCCCCAGTCAGTAATGACTGGGGCGTTTTTTATTGGACGAAAGAAAAGATGCGTGATGCCTGATGCGCGATGTTAACCAGGCCCACGGTATAATTGTAATTTATTAAATTTGCATGATTTTATGGGTCGGATACGTGATATCCGGCCCATGCATCAGAGCAAGAAAATTATTCGCCGTCCTGCGTTTCTTCGACGGGCTGCATCTCGCTAAACCAGGTATCCAGCTTCTGGCGCAGTTTATCCACACCTTGCTTCTTCAGCGAAGAGAAGGTTTCAACTTGCACATCACCGTTAAACGCCAGAACCGCTTCACGCACCATATTCAATTGCGCTTTACGTGCGCCGCTCGCTAGTTTGTCTGCCTTTGTCAGCAGCACCAGCACAGCGATATTGCTGTCTACCGCCCACTCAATCATTTGCTGATCAAGATCTTTCAGCGGATGGCGAATATCCATCAGCACCACCAGACCTTGCAGACTCTGGCGCTTTTCGAGATATTCGCCGAGCGCGCGTTGCCATTTGCGCTTCATCTCTTCGGGAACTTCCGCATAGCCATAGCCGGGCAGGTCGACCAGGCGTTTGCCGTCAGCCACTTCAAACAGGTTAATAAGCTGGGTACGGCCCGGGGTTTTTGAGGTCCTTGCCAGGCTTTTCTGATTGGTCAGCGTGTTCAGCGCGCTGGATTTACCTGCGTTGGAACGGCCTGCAAAAGCCACTTCAATTCCAGTATCGGAAGGTAAGTGGCGAATATCAGGCGCACTCATCACAAAATGCATCTGTTGATAATTCAAATTAGTCAAAGCGGTCGTCTCCGTCAGTCAAAGCTTTGCGGCGATTATACCTGAACCACAATAAAAGGCGGATTTTTCGGCGTGAACCGTGTAAGTAAAAGCCATACGCTTTGTGAGACATTGCCGATAACCTTTATGCGAAATTTAGGAGTAAATTCTGCGACACATGTCAAATAAGCTAAATAAATCAGTTGATTGCTTTTATGTAATAATCTGAAAATAAAACCATACTGGTGGTGGTTGATTGTTTGTTTAACGCAGAAGCGTAAAGTAGCCCCCATAGAGCGAGGACGCGAACAGGAACGATGACTCAGGATGAGGGTCAGGAGCGCCAGGAGGCGAAGACAGAGGATTGTCAGGAAGACAAACGTCGGAGACGTAACTAAAGGGAAATGGAATCAACATGGAATGTTCCGGCTGATGGAAAAACAGGGTGTGTTGGCGGCCTGCAAGGATTGTAAGACCCGTTAAGGGTTATGAGTCAGGAAAAAAGGTGACAGAGTAATCTGTCGCCTTTTTTCTTTGCTCGCTTTCTGTTAGATTCCGCCGCAAATCTATACTGAATAAAACGGCTAAAAGACGAATCACTATGAAACCATCATCTTCAAACTCACGCGGCAAAGGTCACGCAAAAGCGCGTCGTAAAACGCGCGAAGAGCTGAATCAGGAAGCCCGTGACCGCAAGCGTCAGAAAAAACGCCGTGGCCATGCGCCTGGCAGCCGTGCAAATGGCGGTAACGTTACTTCTGGCAGCAAAGGTCAGAGTACACCGAAAGATCCACGTATCGGCAGTAAAACCCCTATTCCATTGGGCGTGACTGAAAAAGTCACCAAACAGCATAAACCGAAGAGTGAGAAACCTATGCTTTCACCGCAGGCTGAGTTGGAGTTACTGGAAACGGATGAGCGTCTGGATGCGCTGCTGGAACGTCTGGAAGCCGGCGAAACCCTGAGCGCCGAAGAGCAATCCTGGGTTGATGCCAAATTGGATCGTATCGATGAGCTGATGCAGAAACTCGGCCTTTCTTATGACGACGATGAAGAAGAGGAAGAAGACGAGAAGCAAGAAGATATGATGCGTCTGTTGCGGGGCAACTAACGAATTGCCGCCGTGGGCCTTCCTGTTCTGCTGATAACCCTTCCGGTTATATGTTATCTGGTGTGGTTATTCGTTAAACTACAGCGGTTGTCGCGGCGACAAAAGTGGCTGCGCAACCGGCTGATGATCCGAAACGGGCATCATCCGGTACGCCGTAGCCGCCAGAGACGCCATCGGAAGGAGTGAGCATGTCTGTACAGCAAATCGACTGGGACCTGGCCCTGATCCAGAAATATAACTATTCCGGGCCACGATACACCTCGTACCCGACCGCACTGGAGTTTTCAGAAGACTTCGGTGAACAGGCGTTTTTACAAGCCGTGGCGCGATACCCTGAGCGTCCCTTATCTCTCTACGTACATATCCCGTTCTGTCATAAACTTTGTTACTTCTGCGGTTGCAATAAGATTGTCACTCGCCAGCAGCACAAGGCCGATCAGTATCTGGACGCACTGGAGCAAGAAATTATCCATCGCGCGCCGCTGTTCGCCGGGCGGAAAGTCAGCCAATTGCACTGGGGCGGCGGTACGCCAACATACCTGAACAAAGCGCAAATCAGCCGCCTGATGAAGTTACTGCGCGAAAACTTCCAGTTTAATGTTGATGCGGAGATCTCGATCGAAGTCGATCCGCGTGAAATCGAGCTGGATGTACTCGATCATTTACGCGCCGAAGGCTTTAATCGTCTGAGTATGGGCGTGCAGGACTTCAACAAAGAAGTACAACGTCTGGTCAACCGTGAGCAGGATGAAGAGTTCATCTTCGCGTTGCTTCACCATGCGCGTGAAATTGGCTTTACTTCCACCAATATTGACCTCATTTACGGTCTGCCGAAACAGACGCCGGAAAGTTTTTCCTTTACCCTGAAACGCGTGGCGGAACTGAACCCTGATCGTCTGAGCGTCTTTAACTACGCGCATCTGCCGACCATTTTTGCCGCCCAGCGCAAAATCAAAGATGCTGACTTGCCGAGTCCGCAGCAAAAACTCGATATCCTGCAGGAAACCATCGCCTTCCTGACGCAATCGGGCTATCAGTTTATCGGTATGGATCACTTTGCTCGCCCGGATGACGAGCTGGCGGTGGCCCAGCGTGAAGGCGTGCTGCATCGTAATTTCCAGGGCTACACCACCCAGGGCGATACCGATCTGCTGGGGATGGGCGTTTCCGCCATCAGCATGATTGGCGACTGCTATGCGCAGAACCAGAAAGAGTTAAAGCGCTACTACCAGCAGGTGGATGAACAAGGCAATGCGCTGTGGCGTGGTATTGCGTTAACGCGTGATGACTGTATTCGCCGCGATGTGATTAAATCACTGATCTGCAACTTCCGTCTGGATTACGCACCTGTTGAACAACAGTGGGATTTGCACTTCGCTGATTACTTTGCGGAAGATCTTAAGCTGCTGGCCCCGTTAGCAAAAGACGGGCTGGTGGATGTGAGTGAGAAGGGGATTCAGGTGACGGCGAAAGGCCGTCTGCTGATCCGCAACATTTGCATGTGCTTTGATACTTACTTGCGCCAGAAAGCGCGAATGCAGCAGTTCTCTCGGGTGATTTAAAGAGTGAATGGCGCTTCGTTTACCAGGTCGAAAACGAAAGCGCCATCAATGTGCTGAGAACAAGATTGCCTGATGCACAACGCTTATAAGATCTACAAAACCTGTTGAAATTATTGCTTTTGTAGGCCGGATAAGACGTTCACGCCGTATCTGGCATGAACAATGAGCGCTTCATCAGCAATCTGAAACTCAACTAAACAGCCCTATCATCGCCGCACATAGCACGGCAGCAACGGCTGTTTGTGGTGTGTGGCTGTCAACTGCGCCACTCGATACCAGATTAATTATTGATTCCAGCATAATGACTCTCCCCGTTTTCCGGGCACGATCATACTGAACTTACCAGAACAGTAAAGCGCAAAATAACAGCTATTTGAGCTCAATAAACAATCTTTACACAGCAAAGCGGAATCACTCCATCCCCAGCTCTTTTAACTTACGCGTCAGGGTGTTACGTCCCCAACCAAGCAGTCGCGCCGCTTCCTGTTTATGTCCTTGCGTATGCCGCAATGCGGTGGTCAGTAATGTCCGCTCCAGCTCTGGTTGTGCTTCAGAAAGCAAGTTTTGATGACCGGAACGCAGTGCTTTATCCGCCCATTGCGCTAACAACGTTGCCCAATTGTCCGGGTGAATAGTGGGAGGGGTTTCCGCAACGGTTGATTCGAACAGTTCAGCAGGTAAATCCTGAATCAGCACTTCCTGCCCGGCGGCCATCACAGTTAGCCAACGACAGGTGTTTTCCAGCTGACGCACGTTGCCTGGCCATGCCAGACGCGTCAGAGCGATTTCAGTTTCTGGATGTAGCAACTTTGCTTCTACGCCCAGCTCGTGCGCGGCAACTTGCAGAAAATGGCGCGCCAGACGGGGAATATCTTCCCGACGCTCGCGCAGCGGCGGCAGATGAACGCGGATAACGTTCAGGCGGTGGAACAGATCCTCACGGAACTTGCCTTCCTGTACGCGTAGCTCCAGATTCTGGTGAGTGGCAGCGATAATGCGCACATCCACTTTCACCGGCGCATAGCCGCCAACGCGATAAAACTGACCATCTGCCAGCACGCGCAGTAACCGTGTCTGCACATCCAGCGGCATATCGCCAATTTCATCAAGGAATAACGTACCGCCATCGGCCTGTTCAAAGCGCCCCTGGCGAACGGTATTCGCGCCAGTAAACGCGCCTTTCTCATGCCCAAACAGCTCTGATTCGATCAAATCTTTCGGTATTGCCGCCATATTCAGCGCGATAAACGGCGCTTTGGCTCGCGGGCTATGGCGATGCAGAGCATGAGCGACCAGTTCTTTACCGGTACCGGACTCACCGTTGATCAACACGCTAATCGAAGAGCGCGAAAGCCGACCGATAATACGGAACACATCCTGCATGGCCGGCGCTTCGCCGATGATATCGGTCGTTGGACCGTTAAGCTGGATATTGCGCGGCTGTTGCTGTTCCTGGTAATGGCTGATGGCGCGCTCAACCAGCGCCACGGCCTCGTCGATATCAAACGGTTTGGGCAGATAATCAAACGCCCCTTGTTGATAGGCGCTGACGGCGGCATCCAGATCGGAATGCGCGGTCATAATGATGACCGGAAGCATCGGATGACGCTGTTTAATCTGTTTAAGCAGCGCCAGCCCGTCCATGCCCGGCATACGGATATCCGAAAGCAGCACATCCGGCGTTTTGCTCGCCAGCGCCTCCAGCACCTCCGCGCCGTTCTCAAACGTCGTACAGGTTAACCCCGCCCCAGCGAGCGCACGTTCAAGCACCCAACGGATGGAACTATCGTCATCGACTACCCAGACTATCCCTCGTTGCATAAACGTCACCTTTATTTCCTGATAGGCAGGTAAACCGAGAACTCGGTATGCCCTGGCCAACTGGTAAATTCAATTTTGCCTGAATGCTGATCAATCAAATTACGGGCGATGGATAAGCCAAGCCCGGTACCACCTTCGCGGCCGCTGACCATCGGGTAAAACAGCGTATCCTGCAAATGAGGCGGAATGCCTGGTCCGTTATCTTCCACATCAATCCGCGCCGCCAGTCGATAGCGCTCGCCGTGTAAGGTCAGTTGAAACGCGGTGCGGGTACGCAGAATGATTTCGCCGCCCTCCGGCCCCAGCGCCTGTAGCGCATTGCGCACAATATTCAGCAATACCTGTTCTATCTGCTCCGGGTCGTGCGCCAGCTCCGGCAGGCTGGGGTCGTAATCACGAATCAACCGCACGTTGTCCGGTAATTCCATTGATACCAGCGTCACCACACGTTCTGCGACTTTGTGAATGCTTTCGGTAACGCGCGTACCGGGCAGTTGTGGCCCCAACAGGCGGTCGACCAGATTTCGCAGCCGGTCCGCCTGTTCGATAATCACTTTGGTATATTCCAGCAGTGACGGGTCAGGTAATGCTTTGCTGAGTAACTGCGCTGCACCACGTAAACCGCCAAGCGGATTTTTAATCTCATGCGCCAGGCCGCGCACTAAATCACGGGCAGCAACCTGCTGGGCGTGTTGTAGCTGTTCCTGACTTAAACGGCGCTGGTTATCCATCGGCGCCATCTCCAGCAGGATCATGCCGTCTGCCATACGCTGGGCCGTCACAGAAAGGATATGCGAGCGACTGTCGATCACCAGCGTCACTTCGTTATCGGTAAAACCTTGCCCCGCCTCCAGGCTTTCTTGCATCAGCCCGATATTTAATGAGAAGTAGCTCAGCAGTTCCGGTAACGGCGTACCAAATAGTTTGCGGGAGCTTTGGGCAAGCAGTTGTTGCGCGGCGGGATTGGCGTAATGCACTGCCAGGTCGTCATCGACCAGCAGAATGCTGTTAATCAGAGAGTTGAGGATCTGCCCAGCATCGGGCTGCATGCCTGTTGCCATTAAGCAGTCTCCTGAAGAGGTTGCACCATTTTAGTGCATTATAGCTTTTTACGGATAAAAAGCGCGAAGCATTAGAGAAGTTACGGAGAAAAAAGCCCATGCAGAGATGGGCTACAGATAGATGACAAACTTCACTTCGGAGAGCGACTTCACCTGCTCCGGCCTACCGCATAATCACTGTGTAGGCCGGATAAGATGCAATTTGCGTCGTATCCGGCATGACGTGCTTGCCATCGATCTCAAGCCTGCCAGGGACAGGCGAAAAGTTTCCACGGCAACTAAAACACTTAGACGCTGTAGTACAGCTCAAACTCTACCGGGTGCGGAGTCATACGCACGCGATCATCTTCTTCGCGACGCAGGGCGATATACGCATCGATCGCTTCATCAGTGAACACGCCACCGGCTTTCAGGAACTCGCGGTCCAGATCCAGTTCGTTCAGTGCTTCTTCCAGAGAACCTGCAACTTGTGGGATCTCTTTCGCTTCTTCTGGAGGCAGGTCATACAGGTTTTTGTCCATGGCTTCGCCCGGATGGATCTTGTTCTTGATACCATCAAGACCGGCCATCAGCAGGGCAGCAAAGCACAGGTACGGGTTAGCCGCCGGGTCCGGGAAACGGACTTCAATACGACGTGCTTTCGGAGAAGAAACCACCGGAATACGGATAGACGCAGAACGGTTACGCGCGGAGTAAGCCAGCATTACCGGTGCTTCGTAGCCCGGGACCAGGCGCTTGTAAGAGTTGGTGGTCGGGTTTGCCAGGGCGTTAATCGCTTTAGCGTGTTTGATTACGCCGCCAATGTAGTACAGCGCCTGTTCAGACAGACCTGCGTATTTGTCGCCTGCGAACAGGTTGACGCCATTCTTAGACAGCGACATGTGGCAGTGCATACCGGAACCGTTATCACCGAACATCGGTTTTGGCATAAAGGTCGCGGTTTTACCGAAGCGGTGCGCCACGTTGTGCACGACATATTTGTAGATCTGAATTTCGTCAGCTTTTTTGGTCATGGTATTGAAGCGGGTAGCCACTTCGTTCTGACCCGCGGTCGCCACTTCGTGGTGATGTGCTTCAACCACCAGGCCCATCTGTTCCATCACCAGACACATTTCAGAACGGATGTCCTGAGCAGAGTCTACCGGCGGAACCGGGAAGTAACCGCCTTTCACTGCCGGACGGTGACCTTTGTTACCACCTTCGTACTGGGTGGAGGAGTTCCATGCGCCTTCGATATCGTCGATGGCAACGTGAGAACCGGAGATAGATGTCCCGAAACGGATATCATCGAACAGGAAGAATTCTGGTTCTGGTCCGAACAGGACGGTGTCGGCGATGCCAGTAGAGCGCAGGTAATCTTCGGCGCGCTTCGCAATGGAGCGCGGGTCACGGTCATAGCCTTGCAGGGTGCCAGGTTCAAGGATATCGCAACGGATAATCAGGGTAGTATCTGCGAAGAATGGGTCAATGACTGCGGTGGACGCGTCTGGCATCAGCACCATGTCGGATTCGTTAATGCCTTTCCAGCCGCCAATCGAGGAGCCGTCAAACATTTTGCCTTCTTCGAAGAATTCAGCATTCACCTGATGAGCAGGGATAGTGACGTGCTGTTCTTTACCTTTGGTATCAGTGAAGCGCAAATCAACAAACTTCACTTCGTGCTCGTTCAGCATCGTCAGTACGTGTTCAGCGGACATACTTTAACTCTCCTGGATTGGTCATTGTCGTCGTGGTAACGAAATCTGCAATTAAATGGGCCGTGTCGCCATAAAAAAGATAAAGCGAAATCTGTGCCAACTTTTAAATTTCCCCTAAAAGGCGTTATCATGAGCATCATCGTGCAAAAGGGCTGCACCATGATGCGAATGTTGCACCAATATAGTGCTTTAATGGGAACATTAAGCACCATATTGGTGCAATGACCTTTGGATAACCCTTTTTATGCTCCGTGAAAGCGATCACAAAGCAACTCTGCAATACTTGTTTGCGGAGGATGTTTGTGATCCTGTTTTGTGGTGCGATTAATCCGTGTACAATAACGCGCTATTTCTAATGCCTGAGGCAAAGTTGTGATCGAAAAATTGCGTAATATCGCCATCATCGCGCACGTAGACCATGGTAAAACCACCCTGGTAGACAAGCTGCTCCAACAATCCGGTACGTTCGACTCTCGTGCCGAAACTCAAGAGCGCGTGATGGACTCCAACGATTTGGAGAAAGAGCGTGGGATTACTATCCTCGCGAAAAACACCGCTATCAAATGGAATGATTACCGTATCAACATCGTTGATACCCCGGGGCACGCTGACTTCGGTGGTGAAGTTGAACGTGTCATGTCCATGGTAGACTCAGTGCTGCTGGTGGTTGACGCATTTGACGGCCCGATGCCGCAAACGCGCTTCGTGACCAAAAAAGCGTTTGCCTACGGTTTGAAACCCATTGTGGTTATTAACAAAGTTGACCGTCCTGGTGCGCGTCCTGACTGGGTTGTGGATCAGGTATTCGACCTGTTTGTTAACCTCGACGCGACTGACGAGCAGCTGGATTTCCCGATCGTTTACGCTTCTGCGCTGAACGGTATTGCGGGTCTGGACCACGAAGATATGGCGGAAGACATGACTCCGCTCTACCAGGCGATTGTTGACCACGTGCCAGCGCCGGACGTAGACCTTGACGGTCCGTTCCAGATGCAGATTTCCCAGCTCGATTACAACAGCTATGTTGGCGTTATCGGTATTGGCCGCATCAAGCGCGGTAAAGTGAAGCCGAACCAGCAGGTGACTATCATTGATAGTGAAGGCAAAACCCGTAACGCGAAAGTCGGTAAAGTGCTGGGCCACCTCGGTCTGGAACGTATCGAAACCGAAGTGGCGGAAGCTGGCGATATCGTGGCCATTACCGGCCTTGGCGAACTGAACATTTCTGACACCGTTTGCGATACGCAAAACGTTGAAGCGCTGCCGGCACTCTCCGTTGACGAGCCGACCGTTTCTATGTTCTTCTGCGTTAACACCTCGCCGTTCTGCGGCAAAGAAGGTAAGTTCGTTACTTCTCGTCAGATCCTGGATCGTCTGAACAAAGAACTGGTACACAACGTTGCGCTGCGTGTAGAAGAAACCGAAGACGCCGATGCGTTCCGCGTTTCTGGTCGTGGTGAACTGCACCTGTCCGTTCTTATCGAAAACATGCGTCGTGAAGGTTTCGAGCTGGCGGTATCCCGTCCGAAAGTCATCTTCCGTGAAATCGATGGCCGTAAACAAGAGCCGTTCGAAAACGTGACTCTGGACGTTGAAGAGCAGCATCAGGGTTCTGTCATGCAGGCGCTGGGCGAACGTAAAGGCGAGCTGAAAAACATGAACCCAGACGGTAAAGGCCGCGTACGTCTCGACTACGTGATCCCGAGCCGTGGTCTGATTGGTTTCCGTTCTGAGTTCATGACCATGACTTCCGGTACGGGTCTGCTGTACTCCACCTTCAGTCACTACGACGACGTTCGTCCGGGTGAAGTGGGTCAGCGTCAGAACGGCGTATTGATCTCTAACGGTCAGGGTAAAGCGGTAGCGTTCGCGCTGTTCGGTCTGCAGGATCGCGGTAAGCTGTTCCTCGGTCACGGTGCAGAAGTTTATGAAGGTCAGATTATCGGTATTCACAGCCGCTCTAACGACCTGACTGTAAACTGCCTGACCGGTAAGAAACTGACCAACATGCGTGCTTCCGGTACTGACGAAGCTGTTGTTCTGGTTCCGCCTATCCGCATGACTCTGGAACAAGCGCTGGAGTTTATCGATGATGACGAACTGGTAGAAGTGACTCCGACCTCTATCCGTATTCGTAAACGTCACCTGACGGAAAACGATCGTCGTCGTGCCAACCGCGCATCGAAAGACGATTAATTTCGTTTTTTAGTCATGAAAAACCTGCCAGAGATGGCAGGTTTTTTTTGGCTTTTGTAGGCCTGATAAGATGCGCCAGCATCGCATCCGGCAGTTTCACATCAGAAGAAATACTTCGCGCCAATACGAATCTGATTTTGCTCGCGGTGATACGGTTCGACGTTACGGTCTAACCAGCGTAATTCAATATAGGGCAGCCAGTGTTCGTTAATGCGGTAACGGAAAGTGTTAGTGATTTCCCAGTGGTGCTTCGTACCATTGCTACTGTTGAAATCATTCAGGTTGTAAAAATAGTGAGGTTCAAAGGTATAAGAGAATTTATCAGTAATAATAAAGTTCCAGTAGTTACCAATTTCGTAGCTGTCATTATTATCCAGTTCACCATTTAAATCGGTGGAACTGTAGTTGTTATGGTTATAGCGATTTCGCACTGTCAGGTTAAACCACGGCATAAATTTGTAATTGACGTCCAGATACACAGCACCACCGGAGCCAATACTTTTATCATTGATTAAGCCTCCGGGTTGAATGGTTAATTTATCGGTTGGTTTAAATAATGGATACCAACCTTCAATTTCATTATAGCCGTGCTTTAGTTCATCTTTTCTCTGAAAGTTATAGGTATTGGTTAACATAATACCCGCGCCCATATCGAAGTTATAACCCACACGTAGCATAACCTCGCCCTGATCGGAGGCGAGATTATATGCCTCCCTGTTTTCGACATACGCTCCAGCAAATACGGAAGTCGAGATCACAGAGGAGAGCAATATTAATGATTTTAACTTTTTCATAATAAGTCCATTTTTTAAGCGTAGGGAGGCCGCCATCCATCAGGATGAAGGTG
>NZ_BBMY01000097.1 GCF_000759775.1 Escherichia albertii NBRC 107761 = DSM 17582 | reverse complement strand
CACCCAGACCGCTTTCAACCTTGCCGTTGGTTATCACAATTAACCGTGGCTCGCGGGCAGTAAAGAGTAACAGAACACGTCCTTTTACATCACTCAATGAAGATGACGCATGTGCCAGCATCGCTTTACCATTTTGCCTGAGACTGGCTTCATTATTTATGTCGGGTAAAACCACAATAAACGGTGCAACTCCGGTTTGCTGACGGAAAAGCTCGGCTTTACGCGCGATCTCCTCAGCATCCGGTACAGTACCTGTAACATCCGTAAAAAGAGTCTTCATTATCGGAATTAGGGGTTTACTGGTTACCGTCAGAGGCA
This sequence comes from Escherichia albertii NBRC 107761 = DSM 17582, assembly GCF_000759775.1. Classification (GTDB taxonomy): domain Bacteria; phylum Pseudomonadota; class Gammaproteobacteria; order Enterobacterales; family Enterobacteriaceae; genus Escherichia; species Escherichia albertii. The sequence goes on along the minus strand of NZ_BBMY01000097.1, from coordinate 19,803 downwards.
GAAGTATCAGTAAACTGAGCAGTATTATGATTTTTTTCATGGGCGGGGCTTCCGTTTCCTGCGTGACTTTTTGGCAGAGGGGACCCTGATTATCAGACCGATACCACTGAAAATAATGCCGGCTATGCCGACAAAGCCCCATTTAAAAAAATTAACCCAGGGATTGTTTATTTCGGCCTCTTCTGGATGTCCTGGCGGATAATAGACATTGACTCTGTCGCCTTCGCTCTCTTCATAAAAATCACTACCGATAGTTGAATTAAAAATCAGCGTGTAATCTGGCGTAGGGCGAAAGGCAACGACTGGATACCAGGAACCATTATCTCCGACCCTGTGTGAATGATCGTTGTGCCAGACGGCATCGACAATGATCCCTTCAGTATGAACGGCGCTTTTGGTAAAGGTAAAATGGTAATAAAAGATAACTGCAGAAATAAGGATCAGTATCAGGCCGATACCGAGGAAAGCGCGGGATAAAACTCTACTGTCCTGACTCATAAGCACATCCTTGCTAAATAAAAAAGTGGGCGGTAGTTCCTCCGCCCACTTGCTGAATTAACGTCCTGCTTTCAGCTTCTGATAATACTCTTCGTAAATGCTGCTGGCGGAACCAACATCGCTCTGCCATTCGCCATTTTTAATGGTTTCTGCATCAGGGTAGAGTGTTTTGTCGTTCGCCATTTCCGGGCTTAACAGCTTACGTGCGGCCAGGTTCGGCGTCGGATAACCAATGGTTTCCGCAACCTGTTTTGCCACATCCGGGCGCAGAAGGAAGTTAATCAGCTTCAGCGCGCCTTCTTTGTTTTTGGCATTTGCCGGAATTGCCAGGCTGTCCATCCAGAAAATACCGCCTTCTTTCGGCCAGATCACGTCAATTGGCGTGCCTGCCTGACGTGCGACGAAAGCAGAACCATTCCAGATCATACCGAGGTTAACTTCGCCTTCCATATACGGGTTCGCCGGGTTATCGGAGTTAAACGCCGCTACGTTTGGCATCAACTTTTTCAGCTCGTTATATGCGGCTTCAATCTCTTTCGGATCGGTAGTGTTACCGGAATAACCCAGTTTACGCAGCGCCATCTGGAACACTTCACGGGCATCATCGGTCAGCAGTAAGCTGCCTTTGTATTCAGGCTTCCACAGATCGGCCCAACTGGTAATCGATTTCGGATCAACCGCATCGCCGTTAACACCAATAGCAGTGGCACCCCAGATATATGGAATGGAGTAGTCATTGTTCGGGTCAAACGGCTTGTTGAGCATTTCTGGATCGAGGTTGCTGAAGTTGCTTAACTTCGACTTGTCGATCTTCTGGATCATCCCTTCTTTACGCATTTTATCCACGTAATAGGTCGAAGGAACAACTAAGTCGTAGGCACCATCTTTGTACGTTTTCAATTTGGCGTACATGGTTTCGTTCGACTCGTAAGTCGAATAGATAACCTTAATGCCGGTTTCTTTGGTGAACTGTTCCAGCAGGCCTGGCGGCACGTACTCGGTCCAGTTATAGAAGTACAATGTGTTGTTGTCATCAGCGTGAGCGGCGCTCATGCCCAGTGCCAGAGCACCCGCCGCGAGCAGGTGGCGTGACCATTTTTTCATTTAACGTCCCCTGTGTTACCTTTCGTTTTATCACGAGCAATAAGCTGGCTGGCAATGACCATCACCAGCGACAGTACCAGTAAAATGGTTGCCAGCGCGTTAACTTCCGGCGATACGCCGACTTTGACCATCGAATAAATTTTTAACGGCAGAATTTCATAGCTCGGTCCGGTGACGAACGACGATACCACCACATCATCCATCGACAGGGTAAAGCTTAATACCCAGCCTGCCGCTACCGCCGGCATTGCCAGCGGCAGAATGATTTTTCGTAGAATGGTCAGCTCGCTGGCGCCGAGATCTTTCGCCGCTTCCAGCATCCGCACATCAAATCCTTTCAGACGTGAATAAACGGTCACTACCACAAAGGGTAGACAAAAGGTAATGTGCGAAAACAGTAATGACCAGAAGCCAAGCTGGATCCCCAATAGCATAAACAGAACCAGCAGAGATATCGCCATCACAATATCTGGCGACATCATCACCACAAACAGCATTCCGCTAACGAACGGCTTACCACGAAAGCGATAACGGTACAGTGCAACCGCCGTCAGTGAGCCGATAAGCGTAGCAAACGTCGCCGAAAACACCGCCATCGTCAGTGAATGTTGCGCTGCCTGTAGCAGGCTATCGTTGTTCATCAGCAGGCTATACCATTTGGTGGTAAAACCCTGCCAGTTGATGCCAAAGCGCGAGCTGTTAAAGGAGTTCACAATCAAAATAATGATTGGAATATACAGGTACGCGTAGATGGCGGTCATAAAACCGCCGCGAAGCAGTCGACCGATCATTCGAGTTCCACCTTCTTATTCAGCAAACGAGACGCGCGCCAGTAAACCAGCAACATCAGGCCCATGATGATAGTCAGCGTAATGCTGGTGGCAGCGCCAAACGGCCAGTCACGAATATTGAGGAACTGCACCTTGATGACGTTGCCAATAAGCAGGTTTTTCGCGCCGCCCATCAGGTCGGAAACATAGAACAGCCCCATCGCCGGCAGCATTACCAGCAAACTGCCAGCAATAATTCCTGGCATGGTCAGCGGGATGATGATGCGGATAAAGGTCTGTAACTTGTTGGCGCCGAGATCGCGCGCCGCTTCCAGCAAAGGCTTATCCAGCTTTTCGATGCTGGAGTAGAGCGGCATCACCATAAATGGCAGCAAAATGTAAACCAGACCAATAATCACCGCGCTGGGGGTGAACATGATGCGTATCGGCGTGTCGATAACGCCCAGCCACAGCAGGAACTCATTGAGATAGCCTTTAGTGCTAAGAAAAATTTTCAGGCCATAAATACGAATCAATGAGTTGGTCCAGAACGGAACGATCAGCAAAAACAGCAGCAACGGGCGCACTTTGTGCGGCAGTTTCGCCAGAAACCAGGCAAATGGATAACCCAGTACCAGGCAGGCGAGGGTGGCGATCAGCGCCATATTCAGCGAGTGCAACAGCACTTCAAAATAGAGCGGATCGAGCAGACGTGCGTAGTTCTCCAGCGTAAAGACCATTTTGACGAAACTGACGTCGTCGCGGGTCAAAAAGCTGGTGCCAATGATCATCAGGTTGGGGAGAAAGACGAACAACACAAGCCAACCGACAATAGTGACAATCACTACATTCTGGAACTTACTTGTGTTCTTCATCAGCCAGTACGACCTCCCAGCTTTCTACCCAATTAATGGCCATTTTCTGGTCGAGAGAGTGGTCAAAGTCAGGATCGTCTTCATTGAAGAATTCGTTGACCATCACCATTTTGCCATTTTCCAGTTCAACAACCGACTCCAGCGTCATGCCTTTATAGTTACGTTCGCGAACGTAACCAATCAGTCCTTCGGCGTGGTTGTCGTCGTTAATCTCTTCAACACGCAAGTCTTCCGGGCGCAGCAGAACATGCAGTTTTTGCCCTGGTTCAACGGCAAAGTTAACGTAGATATTACACTCGCGGCCTTCGACGTTGGCCCGCACGCGTTGCTCGTCAAGACGCTCAATCACCGTAGCGTTGAACATATTGATTTCACCAATGAATCCGGCGACGAACAGGTTTTTCGGCTCTTCGTAGATTTCGCGTGGAGTGCCGTCTTGTTCAATACGACCATCGCGCATCACCACAATCCGGTCAGACATCGTGAGTGCTTCTTCCTGATCGTGAGTGACGAAAACAAAGGTAATGCCAAGCTTACGCTGTAACGCTTTCAGCTCGTTTTGCATCTGTTTGCGCAGTTTATAATCCAGCGCTGACAGCGACTCATCAAGCAGCAGCAGGCGAGGTTTGTTTACCACCGCGCGGGCAATTGCGACGCGTTGCTGTTGACCGCCTGAGAGTTGATGCGGTTTGCGTTGGGCAAAGCTTTCCAGTTGCACCATCCGCAGGGCTTCCATAACGCGAGGCGTAATTTCAGCTGCGGGGGTTTTTTGCATGCGCAGACCAAAAGCCACATTCTCGAAAACGGTCATGTGGGGGAATAGTGCATAGCTTTGGAAAACGGTATTCACATAGCGGTTTTCCGCCGGAACGTGGGTGATGTCTTCGTTATCCAGCATGATTTGCCCGGAATCAACAGTTTCCAGACCAGCGATCAGGCGAAGAACGGTTGTTTTACCGCAGCCAGAAGGGCCAAGCAGCGTGAGAAACTCGCCATTGTTGATGGTCAGATCCAGCTGGGGGATGACTTCTTTACCATCAAAGCATTTGCGAATTCCCGCCAATTGCACCAGCGGTGAAAGCGAAGTCGGTTGTTTGTTCAATTTTTTACTCTGTCCCATGTAAACGCAACGGATGGCTTACCGATGCGGGGTTTGTGGTTAACCACCTTGGTGACTCTTAATGAGGGCGGTAATTCTACGGCAAACCACTGGAATCGCCAATCCTTGTTGTGAATTACTGGCTTAGCTTTATATTCATTAAGGTAACGTTGATGAATATTCCTGCTTGCAGGGGTAAAAGTGACCTGACGCAATATTTGTCTTTTCTCGCTTCTTAATAATGTTGTCACAAAAAGTGAGGGTGACTACATGGATAAACTACTTGAACGTTTTTTGAACTACGTGTCTCTGGATACCCAATCAAAAGCGGGTGTGAGACAAGTTCCCAGCACGGAAGGCCAGTGGAAGTTATTACATTTGTTGAAAGCTCAGCTTGAAGAGATGGGGCTTATCAATGTGACTTTAAGTGAGAAAGGGACGTTGATGGCGACGTTGCCGGCGAACGTTGCAGGCGATATCCCGGCGATTGGCTTTATTTCTCATGTGGATACCTCACCCGATTGTAGTGGTAAAAATGTCAATCCGCAGATTGTTGAAAACTATCGCGGCGGTGATATTGCGCTGGGGATTGGCGACGAAGTCTTGTCTCCGGTGATGTTCCCTGTCCTGCATCAATTGTTGGGGCAGACGCTGATCACCACCGATGGCAAAACGCTGTTGGGCGCGGATGACAAAGCCGGTATTGCTGAAATTATGACGGCGCTGGCGGTATTGCAGCAGAAAAATATTTCGCATGGTGATATTCGTGTTGCCTTTACGCCAGATGAAGAAGTGGGTAAAGGGGCGAAACATTTTGATGTTGAAGCCTTTGATGCGCGCTGGGCTTACACCGTTGATGGCGGTGGCGTAGGTGAACTGGAATTTGAAAACTTCAACACCGCGTCGGTGAATATCAAAATTGTCGGCAATAATGTTCACCCGGGTACTGCGAAAGGCGTGATGGTTAACGCGCTGTCGCTGGCTGCTCGCATTCATGCGGAAGTCCCGGCGGATGAAAGCCCGGAAACGACAGAAGGTTATGAAGGCTTCTATCACCTGACAAGCATGAAGGGTACTGTTGAGCGCGCCGATATGCACTACATCATTCGTGATTTCGACCGTAAACAGTTTGAAGCGCGTAAACGTAAGATGATGGAAATTGCCAGGAAAGTGGGCAAAGGGTTACACCCGGATTGCTACATTGAACTGGTGATTGAAGACAGTTACTACAACATGCGCGAGAAAGTCGTTGAGCATCCGCATATTCTTGATATCGCCCAGCAGGCGATGCGCGATTGTGATATTGAACCTGATCTGAAACCGATCCGCGGCGGTACTGACGGTGCACAGTTATCGTTTATGGGATTACCGTGTCCGAACCTGTTCACCGGTGGTTACAACTACCATGGTAAACATGAGTTTGTCACGCTGGAAGGAATGGAAAAAGCAGTGCAGGTGATTGTGCGTATTGCCGAGTTAACAGCGCAACGGAAATTGTGATTGCCTGATGCATATGTGGACGGCTAATTACCGGGATGAAATCCGTTATATTGATGCTGGTCCACATACTTATCGTGCCTACAGGCGTTTGCGCGTGTAGGCACGATAAGTCACAAACTCAAATTTACCCTTCGAAGAACCAATATCCGCTATTGACCAGCGCCGCAAGCATCGCAAGGAATGACGGGTCTTCCAGCGCATCGCCAAAATTATCGGCGGTCAGCGCAATATTGCTGGCGAGTGCATTCAGCGCCGGACGATGCGGGGAATCTATCTTCTCGCCATTGGCATACACATCGTCGCCAATGCGCAATACGCGCAGCCCCCCCAGACGCATCAACACATCACCTTGTTTCAACGCATCGTAAATTTCATCTGGCTGATACGGCGGTTCCGGCGGAGCGATATCCAGTTCATGACGCGATTGCGAGATAAACTCGCCAAACCACTGTTTAAAGTGTTCCGGCTGGTTGATTAACTCAAGCATCATCTCACGCAGTTTATCCATCTCCTGCGGCAAAACGTCCGCCGGGTGGGCGCGAGGAGGGACATCAGGATCGCTGTAGTAATTACCGCCCAGTTCATGCTGCAGCACGTAATCGGCAAATCCGCTAATCAGTTCCCGCGTATTGGGCGCGCGAAAACCAACGGAATAGTTCATCGCATTTTCCAGCGCGTAACCTTCGTGCGGGAATCCCGGCGGAATATAGAGAATATCGCCAGGCTCCAGCTCTTCATCGATAATCGCTTCGAACGGCTCGACCTGTAACAGATCCAGGTGTGGGCAGTGCTGCTTCATTTGCCGTTTTTCACCCACCCGCCAGCGACGGCGACCGGTGCCCTGAATAATAAACACATCGTACTGATCGAGATGTGGACCAACGCCGCCGCCAGGCACGGAAAACGAGATCATCAGGTCGTCAATGCGCCAGTCCGGCAGTTCACGAAACGGACGCATCAGAGCGGCAGTCGGCTCATGCCAGTGATCAACGGCCTGGACCAGCAATGACCAGTTGGTTTCACCGAGATGATCGTAGCTTTCGAATGGCCCGTGGCTGACTTGCCATTTTCCATTCTGATGGCTGACCAGCCGACTATCGACTTCGTTTTCCATCGCCAGACCTGCCAGCTCGTCAGGAGAGAGCGGGTCAATAAAATTATTAAAGCCGCGTTTCAACACCACCGGACGTTTCTGCCAGTGGCGTTCAAGAAAATCGGGCCAGTTAAGAGTAAGTTGGTATTCCATGTTAAGCATCCGCAGGCTGGTATCTGAGTCCGATTATAACGGATGGTTAACGTAATGCGCGCAGAAAGGGCATATTTATTCATCCTTTGGCGCAGAATGCTGGCGGCCAAAAATAACCTCCATGCGTGCGCCGCCGAGCATACTCTCTCCGGCGATAATTTTTCCGTCATATTGTTCGGTGATTTCGCGGGCGACAGCCAGACCAACGCCTTGCCCAGGACGTAACGTATCAATACGTTGACCGCGATCGAATATTACCTCACGTTTGCTTAATGGGATCCCCGGCCCATCATCTTCAACCATAATATAAAGATGATCGTCAGTTTGTCTGGCTGAAATTTCGACAAATTCGAGGCAATATTTACAAGCATTATCCAGCACGTTGCCCATCACCTCGACAAAATCATTCTGCTCACCAACAAAGCTGATTTCTGGTGAGATATCGAGGGAAATATTGACCCCTTTGCGCTGATAAACTTTGTTTAGCGCTGACGTGAGATTGTCGAGCAGTGGGGCGACAGGGTGCAATTCGCGGCTAAGCAACGTGCCCCCGCGCATGTTGGCTCGATGCAGGTAGTAGCCGATTTGTTGCGAGATGCGGCTGATTTGCTCCAGCATTACCGGCTCGGCTTCGTTGACGTTCATCTTCTCACTACGCAGTGAACGCAGTGTACTTTGCAGCACCGCCAGAGGCGTTTTCAGGCTGTGAGTCAGGTCGGTGAGCGTGGTGCGATACTTGTCGTAACGTTCACGTTCACTCTTCAGTAGCCGGTTCAGGTTGCGCACCAGACTGGTCAGCTCTCGGGTAGTCGTGGGGTTAAGCTGTTCGCGATGATGTTCTTCCAGTTCGCGAACTTCCCTTGCCAGCGCTTCAATGGGACGTAAACTCCACCAGGCTGCGACCCACAGCAAAGGAATTACTAACAATAGATTGGCCGAGAGCACATAAATAAACCAGCTCCAGACCATATATGAACTTTTAAGCTCAATGGGTATAGTATCAACCACCACAATGGTTAACTTCGGCATCTGCGACGTTGGCGGGTAGACATTCACCGCCACCGAGTGGGTCATCTCAGCATCGTCGTCATCTTCCCGTACTTCCTGTAACTGCCGTTGTATCGAATGATCCTCGCTAAGCAGGATACTGGTAGCGTTAACATCCGCCTCTATTTCATGAAAACCATTAGATTTTAGCCAGTCAGGCTGAATCATCTTCAACAGCCAGGGAACGTCGCGTTGTGCCCATAAAAGTTGCCCGTTCTCATTATAAATCAGCGTTATTGTGGGGCTTTGCTTATCGATATTTTCTGGCAATTCGACATGCAACTTATTGTTTTCCCATTTCGCCAGCGTATAGAACAGATTGCTCTCGCCGCGTAACAGACGAAACGTTGTCTTATCGAAACTGACGCTATAGCCAATCAGTGCGACTACTCCGTAAGCAAGCGAAAGCACTAATACGACAGCCGCCGTAGCCAATAAAAAACGCACCCGCAGTGAGAGCGGAAAAATAAGACGCAGTAATTTTTTCATCAGCGTAATTCGAAAAGATAACCCTGGCCGCGAACGGTGGTAATGACTTCGTGCGGATATTGCGCCTGAATTTTTTTGCGCAGTCGGCCCATTAATACATCAATGGTGTGACTTTCCCGCAGTTCAGCATCCGGGTAGAGCTGCAACATAAGGGAATCTTTACTGACGACTTTGCCGTTATTACGGATCAGCGTTTCCATAATGGTATATTCAAACGCCGTTAGTTTAATCACTTCCTCATTGATCGATAATTCACGGCGAGAGAGATCAACCTGAAACGGCGGCAGTGAAATAACCTGTGAAGCCAGACCGCTATTGCGGCGCATCAACGCCTGCATCCGCGCCATGACCTCTTCAATATGAAACGGTTTGGTTACGTAATCATCGGCCCCGGCGCTTAATACTTCAACTTTGTCCTGCCAACTTTCCCGGGCGGTTAATACCAGAATAGGTAGCGAAACATCATTACTGCGCCAGCGGCGGATTAAGGACAGACCATCTTCGTCGGGTAGCCCAAGATCGACGATTGCGATATCCGGTAAATGTTCATTGAGATAATAATCCGCCTCTTTGGCATCTTCCGCGTCATCGACCTGATGACCCGCGTCCTGAATCTGGACTTTAAGGTGATGACGTAACAAAGCATTGTCTTCGACAACCAGTACGCGCATTTTTATTTCTCCCTGTCTTAATTATAAAAATAGTGTAACGCGATTATGTATTTATGGGGCTAAACATTAAATAAACCAGCGGGGCAGGGAGGTAAAGAGAAAAAAGAAAAGCGGATTATCTTAATAAATGTGCCGGACAGCATTGCCATCCGGCACAGGAGTGAGGTTTACTTCAGCTCATCAACCATCGTGATGGCGCGGCCAATATAGTTGGCGGGAGTCATTGCTTTCAGACGCGCTTTCTCTTCTTCCGGCAACGCCAGGCCGTCAATAAATTGCTTCATGCCTTCGGCATCAACGCGTTTACCGCGAGTCAGCTCTTTCAACTTCTCGTACGGTTTCTCGATACCGTAGCGACGCATTACCGTCTGGATCGGTTCTGCCAACACTTCCCAGTTGTGATCCAGTTCATCCAGCAGATGATCACGGTTCACTTCCAGTTTGCTCACACCTTTCAGGGTGGACTGGTAAGCAATCAGCGCATAACCGATACCCACGCCGAGGTTACGCAGCACGGTAGAGTCGGTCAGGTCACGCTGCCAGCGGGAAACCGGCAGTTTGCTTGCCAGGTGCTGCAATACCGCGTTGGAAAGCCCCAGGTTACCTTCGGAGTTTTCGAAGTCGATCGGGTTAACTTTATGCGGCATGGTGGAAGAACCAATCTCACCAGCAATGGTTTTCTGTTTGAAGTGGTTAAGGGCGATATAACCCCAGACGTCACGATCAAAGTCGATCAGAATGGTGTTGAAGCGCGCAACGCAATCAAACAGTTCGGCAATATAGTCGTGTGGTTCGATCTGGGTGGTGTACGGGTTCCACTGAATACCCAGCGAGGTGACGAACTCTTCGCTGAACTGATGCCAGTCAACTTCCGGGTAAGCGGCGATGTGGGCGTTATAGTTACCGACCGCGCCGTTGATTTTGCCGAGGATCTCCACCTGATTAAGCTGGCGGTACTGACGTTCCATGCGGTAGGCGACGTTTGCCATCTCTTTACCGATGGTTGACGGCGTGGCTGGCTGACCGTGGGTGCGAGATAACAGTGGAATATCGCGATACTGAACGGCGAGATCTTTAATACCGTCAATCAGTTGACGCCAGTACGGCAGAATAACTTCATCACGGGCGGTTTTCAGCATCAACGCGTGGGAGAGGTTGTTGATATCTTCCGAAGTGCAGGCAAAGTGAATGAATTCAGAAACTGCATGCAGTTCCGGGATCGCCGCCACTTTTTCTTTCAGGAAATACTCAACCGCTTTGACGTCGTGGTTAGTGGTACGCTCGATGGTTTTGATTCGCGTCGCATCTTCTTCACTGAACCTGGCGACGATTGCACCAAGGTAACCGATTGCGTCGGCAGAAAAAGCAGGAACTTCCTTGATCGCTGCGTGCGCGGCCAGCTTTTGCAGCCAACGTACTTCAACTTGTACACGGAATTTCAGCAAACCATATTCGCTGAAAATCCCGCGCAGCGCGCTGACTTTATCGCCGTAGCGTCCATCGACAGGGGAAACGGCGGTCAGTGAGGATAATTCCATAGATCACAACTCCGGGGTTAAATGAGCAAGAATTTGTTTTGCCTGAGTGGTCAGGCGATTACGAGAAAACATCAGTTGCAGACGTCCACCGCCAACCTGGTGCCAGAGCACGGCAGCACGAATGCCAGCCAACAGAGTAGCGCGAACTTTTGCCTGCACCTGCGGGCTTTGCAGCACGGCAGGGGAACCAGTGACCTGAATGCGCGGGCCAAGCGGGCTGATAACATCAACATAAATAGCAGCCATCGCACTCATCAGCGTTTCGGACTGTAAATCGAAATGTTCAAGCTGACGTTGCAGGCCGTTAATCCGGTTACCCAGGGTATCAAGCGCGCCTTTGGCAGACGAGAGCTTACGCTCAAGCACCATCAGACTCAGGGTGTAGCGGGTTAACTCTGCGTTTAGGCCCTGACGACTGCTGGCATTGAGCACGCCAAGCAATGTTTCCAGCCCGACGCGCAGGTTGGCTTCGCTGCCGCCAAAAACCCCCAGCGTGGAGCTGGGGTTCATATCAATAATACTGTTAAGTGAGACGTGTAGCACATCGGCATCACAATGCCCCTGGTGAGCGAGTTGTTGCACCAGGCGCGCTGACTGACAAATACCGGCCAGAGCGAGGGTGATGTCATAGTAATTCTTTGCCACGTTCACTGCTTCCTTGTTGTAATTAAATGAAATAATCAGACCGGCAGCGGCAGACGCTGCTCAATGATGCCGCCGCCGAGGCACACTTCGCCGTTGTAGAAGACGGCAGACTGTCCCGGGGTAACGGCGGCAACCGGCTCATCGAAAATTACTTCAATGCGATCATCGTCCAGCGCCTTGACGGTGCACGGAATGTCGGTCTGGCGATAGCGAGTTTTCACAGTACAACGCATTGTGCCGGTAAACGGTTCACGATCGACCCAGTGCAATTGCTGGGCAATCAGCCCGACGGACATCAGACGCGGATGCTCATGGCCCTGTGCGACAATCAGAATATTGTTCTCGACGTCTTTATCAACCACGTACCATGGCTCTTCGGTGCCGTCTTTGGTGCCGCCGATGCCCAGGCCTTTACGCTGACCGAGGGTGTGATACATCAGCCCCTGGTGCTCGCCAATCTCATCGCCATCAACGGTAATGATTTTACCTGGTTGCGCCGGGAGATAACGGCCCAGGAACTCGCGGAATTTACGCTCGCCGATAAAGCAGATACCGGTAGAGTCTTTTTTCTTCGCGGTAACCAGACCAAGATCTTCAGCAATCTTACGCACCTGCGGTTTTTCCAGTTCGCCGACCGGGAACAGACTTTGCGCAATCTGCTCATGGCTGAGTGTATAAAGGAAATAGCTCTGGTCTTTGTTGCTGTCCAGACCACGCAACAGGCGGCTCTTGCCGTTGACATCCGCACGACGAACGTAATGACCGGTAGCGATATAATCGGCACCTAAATCTTCGGCGGCAAATTCAAGGAAAGCTTTAAACTTGATCTCTTTGTTGCACAGAATATCCGGGTTTGGCGTGCGACCCGCTTTATATTCGGCGAGAAACAGTTCAAAGACGTTGTCCCAGTACTCGGCAGCAAAGTTGACGGTGTGCAGTTCAATGCCGAGTTTGTCGCAGACAGCCTGGGCATCAGCCAGATCCGCTGCCGCCGTGCAATATTCCTCACCGTCGTCTTCTTCCCAGTTCTTCATAAACAGGCCTTCGACCTGATATCCCTGTTGTTGCAACAGCCAGGCAGAAACGGAGGAATCGACACCGCCGGACATACCGACGATCACTTTTTTTGCGGTTTCAGACATTGGATTACTCACGACATTGAACTTCAAGGCGGCGTATTCTATCACGCAGCCCCTTAGATGGCACCCTTTGTAAAAGGCCAGTTAAACTCGCCAATCATCTCCAGCGGGTAGCGTTGCCCGCTTTGATAACAACGAATACTTTCCGCCACTAACGGCGAGCGCAGATTGGGCGCCTGTAAAATTTCTTCGGCGCTGACCCAACGGCAGCAATCGATATCACTATCATGTGGTTGTGTCGGGCATATTTGCTCAAGTTCAATGGCAAACAGGAAACGCAAAAACGGTGTTTTATCCGGTGCAATCCACTGATGCATACGAATAAAGTGCTGTGGTTGCGCGCTGATGCCAGTTTCTTCCCACAACTCACGGGCAGCGGCTTCCACTAAGGTTTCATCCGCTTCCAGATGCCCGGCGGGTTGGTTCCATAACGCTTTACCATTAATCGTTTCTTCAACAACTAAAAATTTGCCCTCAGCGTGTACCACGCAGGCTACGGTAACGTGCGGTTTAAACATTGTGCATCCTTATTCTGTTGCTTCTCGCCATTCGCCGTTTGCGAGATTATCCAGGGTGTAATTGCCCATGGCATAGCGAATCAGTCGCAGTGTAGGGAAACCGACATGGGCGGTCATGCGGCGCACCTGGCGATTACGTCCTTCATATAAGGTGATCTTAAGCCACGAGGTAGGAATACTTTTGCGTTCACGAATTGGCGGATTACGCGGCCATAACCACTCTGGTTCGGTAACTAATTCCACGCCAGCGGGCAGAGTTGGGCCATCATTTAAGGTTACGCCATTGCGCAAGGCTTCCAGTGCGTCTTGTGTGGGAATTCCTTCCACTTGTACATAATAGATTTTCCCGGTGCGCTTGCCCGGCTGGGTTAAACGTGCCTGCAATGCGCCATTATTAGTGAGCACCAGTAACCCCTCGCTATCCCGGTCTAGTCGGCCCGCTGCATAAACGCCCTGAACCGGGATGAATTCTTTTAATGTTTTGCGTCCGGCTTCATCGGTGAACTGCGGAAGAACATCGTAGGGTTTATTGAACAGGATCACACGCGTCGGTTGGTTTTCAGGCTTGCGTCTGGAAGAGCGCTGCGAGCTGAATCGCTTAACCTGGTGATTTCTAAAAGAAGTTTTTTGCATGGTATTTTCAGAGATTATGAATTGCCGCATTATAGCCTAATAACGCGCATCTTTCATGACGGCAAACAATAGGGTAGTATTGACAAGCTAATTACAAATCATTAACAAAAATTGCTCTAACGCATCCGTATAGCAGGGCGCAAACGCATATGCAACGTGGTGGCAGACGAGCAAACCAGTAGCGCTCGAAGGAGAGGTGAATGGAAAGTAAAGTAGTTGTTCCGGCACAAGGCAAGAAGATCACCCTGCAAAACGGCAAACTCAACGTTCCTGAAAATCCGATTATCCCTTACATTGAAGGTGATGGAATCGGTGTAGATGTAACTCCGGCCATGCTGAAAGTGGTCGATGCTGCCGTCGAGAAAGCCTATAAAGGTGAGCGTAAAATCTCCTGGATGGAAATTTACACCGGTGAAAAATCCACACAGGTTTATGGTCAGGACGTCTGGCTGCCTGCTGAAACCCTTGATCTGATTCGTGAATATCGCGTTGCTATCAAAGGCCCGCTGACCACTCCGGTTGGCGGCGGTATTCGTTCTCTTAACGTTGCCCTGCGCCAGGAGCTGGATCTTTACATCTGCCTGCGTCCGGTACGTTACTACCAGGGCACCCCAAGCCCGGTTAAACACCCTGAACTGACCGATATGGTTATCTTCCGTGAAAACTCGGAAGACATTTATGCGGGTATCGAATGGAAAGCTGACTCTGCCGACGCTGAGAAAGTGATCAAATTCCTGCGTGAAGAGATGGGCGTGAAGAAAATTCGTTTCCCGGAACATTGCGGTATCGGCATTAAACCGTGTTCTGAAGAAGGCACCAAACGTTTGGTTCGTGCAGCGATCGAATACGCAATTGCTAATGATCGTGACTCTGTGACCCTGGTGCACAAAGGCAACATCATGAAATTCACCGAAGGTGCGTTTAAAGACTGGGGCTACCAGTTAGCGCGTGAAGAGTTTGGCGGTGAATTGATCGACGGCGGCCCGTGGCTGAAAGTCAAAAACCCGAACACCGGCAAAGAGATCGTCATTAAAGACGTGATCGCTGATGCGTTCCTGCAACAGATCCTGCTGCGTCCGGCTGAATATGATGTTATCGCCTGTATGAACCTGAACGGTGACTACATTTCTGACGCCCTGGCAGCGCAGGTTGGTGGTATTGGTATCGCCCCTGGCGCAAACATCGGTGACGAATGCGCCCTGTTTGAAGCTACCCATGGTACTGCACCGAAATATGCAGGTCAGGACAAAGTAAACCCAGGCTCTATTATTCTCTCCGCTGAGATGATGCTGCGCCATATGGGCTGGACTGAAGCCGCAGACCTGATTGTTAAAGGTATGGAAGGCGCAATCAACGCCAAGACCGTAACCTATGACTTCGAACGTCTGATGGAAGGCGCTAAACTGCTGAAATGTTCAGAATTTGGTGATGCGATCATCGAAAATATGTAATTACCACATGTGTTAAATATTATAACGGGCGTATAACACGCCCGTTGTTTTATGATGATGTAAAATCTTCCCCAAAACTGGCTATTTTCTATGCTGTTTTGATATCTACGATAACCCGGTATTTACCACGATCATCATTGTATCGGTCGGTCATTTTTCTGGATTTACGACCTAACAACTTTTGCGTATCCAGGCCCT
Organism: Escherichia albertii NBRC 107761 = DSM 17582; assembly: GCF_000759775.1. Taxonomy (GTDB): domain Bacteria; phylum Pseudomonadota; class Gammaproteobacteria; order Enterobacterales; family Enterobacteriaceae; genus Escherichia; species Escherichia albertii. Next base: position 4,382 of record NZ_BBMY01000097.1, on the reverse strand, counting down.
GTTCCCGATATAACCGTTCTGACAGAGAGCGCTGCTCATGAAATGTGGGCGCAGTTCCTGGCTCCCATTTTATGCCACATTTTTCCCTGGCCTTTTTAAAAGCCGTTGTTAGAGTATTTGCAGAAACCTGGTCTCCTCTGTTTGCCTGAGAGGTAGTGTGACGGTAATGGGCCAGATATTTACTAACAACAGCATCTCTGCACTGAGATATAACTTCACGAAGGGTAATATTCAGAGCATCGCATTTCAGGTTAAGCGGAATAGCAAGTTTTGAACCGGTTTTTTCCTGAGTAATGTGCAACATGTCGTCCCAGATATCAGAGAATTTCAAATTGCAGATATCGCCTAAACGTTGCCCAGTAACAAGAGCAAGTAGCATCCTGCATTTATCTTGAACGGCAGTTCGCCGTGACAGAGCTAAATCAAGTGTGATGCGGTATCCAGGCTTAGTGCATACAGAAGATTGCCGGTAAAGGATATGCCAGGCAAAACGATGAGGGCTGATATTTATGAACACATATGATTTTTTTACTGTTCTTGCATGCGGTATCGGGGGCTCTGACCGGGCATTTTATCGTGAATATTTTCACCTGGTATCTCTTTGGTTTTAGAGATTATTTCACTCGATGGGTTTTAAATAGTTTTCGTCGGTTTATCGGGCGCAAGCCTGATATGAGAATTTGGAAAGATGATAAGCGCTGACTGTGGTTATGGCATTAGTAGCCCATTTTTCTCACGATATCGCTCGATCTCTGCCTGAATCACTGCGACTGCGCACATCGCGGTCGTATTGAGTCTGTCTGAGATTCTCAATCATGAATCTATCGTTTTCCATCAAGTTGAGCATACGAAAGTATCGAAATACGTAAACCTCCGGGCCGCTGACCGTCCCGCCTTTAGCTTTCGATACGGTCTGGTGAGATTCCCATTCCTTCAATGCAAGGGGAAGAGCCATTTCTCTGATTTTTGCCCGAGTTTCTGCAGCCCGATGCTCTACTTCAATTTTTCGTTCTGATTTGCGCTGCCAGGCACCATTAATCAGCGAAGCCAGGCCTGCGACACATGCACTCAACACAACACTACTTGTAATTGTTGCAAAATCCATGTCGAACCTTCTTTGATTATTTTATTTATATAAATCATAAGGATAACTTAAGACGGGTTCGGCACCAATAGGTGTGGATGCGCACGTTATCAAAAGAATTTATCCCTAAGGAGGAAGAGTGAGTACAGAAATTTTTAACGACAAGGCATCCATGACCAGTGTTGAGATTGTGGAACTGGTTAGTAGTCAGCACTCAGACGTGAAATGTAGCATCGATCACCGCACACACTTTGTTGACGCTGGGTATGCAAAAGAGTGCGCACAGGAAGGTATGGCGAGAACGCTGGTTATCTGGCTGAAAGAGGAGGTAATCAAGGTGTGGATACTTACAACATCACACTACCCTGGCCGTCGATCAATAATCGCTACTATCGCATAATTGCGGGCGCACGCACATCAGTGCAAAAGGGCAGGCATACCGCGATAACGTTGCCCGAATCATCAAAGACTCAATGCTGGATATCGGGTTTGGTTACTCCTGTGAAAATCTGCATCGAGTGCCACATGCCGGATCGTCGTCGCCGTGACCTGGATAATCTGCAAAAAGCCGCTTTTGATGTACTCACCAAAGCAGGTTTCTGGCTGGATGATGCTCAGGTCGTTGATTACCGTGTTGTGAATATGCCTGTTACCAAAGATGGGAAGCTGGAACTGACCATCACCGAACTGGGGAATGAATGATGTTTGAGTCTTATATGGCAGAACTTCTTTTGGAGTTACAGTGAAAATGTTCGCTGGGAGCATCAGGTTGCCATAACGCAGTGGACATGGAGCGAGTTTAAGGCTCTGTCAGGCTCACGAAAAATTGCAGGTAAGACACTGGATCGACTGAAGAAGTTAATCTGGCTGGCGGCACAGGGTGTGAAGAACGAACTGGCGGACGTAAGACCTATAATACCAGGAGCTGGTATCTCTGATGGGAGTGACATCAAAAACAGGTCTGAGACATTCACTGAATGCAGGGTTGTAATGAAGCACGTTTTATATTGTAAAACTGGATTGAAAGCCATGTATTTTGTGCAAATTTGATATGTTGTAAGAAATGTATAAACCCGCCGCCGAGTGGTTTTTTTTATGCTCTGAATTGTACTTGTGCAGTAAACATGCTGACTACAATGTAATAGAGTTTTTTTAGCCTGTAGCCTCTTGACGGCATTGAATTGCTTTTGTTATGAATTGTAAGTCAATGTTATCATCTTGTTTTGGGGTGGTTATGAAGGATGGTGCGCTGCTCAGGAGTTCTTCACTTTTTATTGCCTACATGGGATGCCTTGGGTGGGGGAGTGCTTATTTCTATGGCTGGGGCACTTCTTTTTACTACGGCTTTCCATGGTGGATTGTAGGTGCTGGTGTTGATGATGTTGCCAGAAGTTTATTTTTTGCAGTTATTGTCATAGCTATATTTCTTATCGGCTGGGGTGTTGGCGTTGTATTTTTTTTCGCAGTGAAAAGAAAACACTCTATGCAGGAGCTAAATGTATTTCGCCTTTATTTTGCTGTGGAATTATTGTTTGTACCGGCTATTATTGAGTTTTCTATATTGAGACAGAAGATTCAGGTACCTCTTTTGCTACTGTCAGCTGCTATTGCACTGGGTGTTACAATTGCGATAAGATTTTACGGGCGATTTTTATCGGTATCATGCTTTTATGATAAGCCATTTATAAAAAAACATTTTTTTGAGATTGTGATGGTCTCTTTTGTGGCATACTTTTGGCTTTTTTCATTTCTGACAGGATATTACAAACCACAGTTTAAGAAAGAATATGAAATGATTAATTATAATGATGGTTGGTATTATGTCCTTGCCCGTTATGATAATTGTCTGGTTTTGTCTACTTCTTTTAATGCAGGAAATAAGAGATTTGTCATTTATCAATCTGCACAAGATAAGAATCTTCAGGTTGATATTGTAAGGACCAGGATTTAATTATCTGCATAAATAATGATATTTTTAGCTGTGGGGTTGTTTTCGCAGGAATATAACATTAGGCATGCAGAATGCATTTGCTGAACATTGTTTTATAAACTGTGTTTGCTCGCTGTTGTGATCCTGCTTTTGGTGGTGGTGATGATGGATTTCACCAGCAGGATAATATCAGGGCTGGAGGCTGGAGGCTGGAGGCTGGAGGCTGGAGGCTGGAATGTGGGATTGTGACATTGCGGTGGCCTGTGTTGAAAAGACACAGTCTGAATAATGCTTGATTTTTTTGTTTGCTGTTTATTAGAAATATTGCCGCGTGGCGAATTCTCTTGTGCGGAGAGGTAATCAGCAAGCAGGAATATTGGATAATCGTGGATTTAGGAGCTGATACTGAATTCACTGGGAGGCACCATGCATACATCTCAATTGTTATTCCAGTTATCATTTTCCTTGTGAGTTTTGGCTGCGCATGGCGCGGCCTTTTTTTACGGCCTGCCACTGGCAGAGGTTCATCCTGTGATTTTCTTCTGTTCCTGTTCCGGCCTTTTTCTACTCTATTCCTGTACATGGGAGAAATTCGATGCCGATTAATCGTTACGATATTGTGCGGGTAGAGCCATCGAGCATCCAAACGCAGACAGTAAATGTATGGCACTGGCTGCTTTAGGAAAGGGGGCCATCACATCACTACAATAAGCAATGGCATGCGAGTCTGGTCGCAACCTGGAAGATATAACGGTGTTGAACTGTGTTGATATACCAATTGCACAGGATATTGAGTGACCGATAATGTCTTAGTTATAACTTGTAAATACCAACTTGACGGGATGTTGAAGGTGTTGAAAGGATGAAATAAGTCGCCAGATTCACAAAAACTGGAGTTCACCTCCGATTTTTATTGTCATGCCAGGGGAATGTTTGTTATATATCTCTACGTTTAAAGTTTCTATTAAAATAGGAAGTTTTGTCATGCCATTTATTTCAGGTATCCAATCAAATTTATTTTCTCATGGAATGGAGACTCTTTGCGCACAGAGGATGGAAAGAGAATATGGAGAAATTATAGTAGGCGGAAAGACGGTTGGTATATAATGAAGCAGATGGGCGATTTCTAGCGAGTGGGGGTAATGGAAGGTTGATTCCTACATTATTGCTTATTGGATTTAATTGTGGCTCTGAAGTGCTTAGGGATAAAATATTAAGTAGGTTTCAGACACTTGTAAAACACAAGAGCAGCAGGGGAATGAAAAAAATAGTACAATGTGATTTTTCGGTTAACCAAGAGAATCTTCAGTACCCACCTGAGGCAGGTCGATGTTCGACTATATTAGATAAACTATAAGAAGGGACAGG